>NZ_JBVAXR010000007.1:0-114281 GCF_055419445.1 Mycobacterium sp. IDUB_19
GCACGACCCTATGCGTTGAATGTGTATCCGACTGAGCGACAGGGATTTACGACGTATTGACATCCCACGCCTTCGGATGCCACGTCGTCTGTGACTAGCCGGCGGCGCTGAGGATCTTGATCGCGAAGATGAGCGAGTCGCCCGGCCGGATGCCAGCGCTGGGCTGACCTTCGGGGTAGCCGTCCGCGGGGACCATCGCGACCGCGACCGTGGACCCGACCTTTTGTCCCGCGATGGCCTTCTGGAAGCCTGTCACGACCCCGGTGAGCGGGAAGTCGACCGGGGCGCCCCGGTCGTAGCTGCTGTCGAACACGGACCCGTCACGGCCGTTGACGCCCATGTAGCAGACGGAAACCTTGGCGATTGGTGAGACCACCGGTCCATCGCCGGTGTGCAGCGTGTGCACCTGGGTCTGGGTCACGCTGAACGGTGCCGTCACGGTCACGCGTGGAGCTGTTGTATCGGTGGGTCCGATGACCGCGATGCTGCCGGTGGTTCCGGCCAGCGTCCAGTCAGGCGTTCCACCATTCGGCGGTGCTGCCGTTGGGCACGAGCCGGCTGCGGTTGCCGTGCCCGATACTGCGGGCACGAGAACGATTGCGGCGACAGCGGCCGCGAGCGCGACCGAGGAATACATCCGGGAGCGTTTCACGGGCGTCACGCTACAGCTACTTATTGCGTCCTCTATTGGCAGGCCTGTGCTGGGCGACCGGGCGAGTGGTTGATTCGCTGACAGCATTGGGGAGCAGGGCATTTCGATCACCGCTACCGGCGACCCCAAATTAGATCCCACCCTCGGGCTAACCGCAGACCGACGTGAGATCCGTTGAGGCAGTGGGAGGATGGGCGCAGTGACTGCTCAGCTCGCGACCGATCGCTCTAAAGTGGCCAGCGACGCGGCGAGGTAATCCTCAGGAAAAATGGGCATCTCGCCAACGCGGTCGCGGAACTCCTGCGACGCGCCGCTCCAGTCGTAAGTGAGGGTGACGTCCGTGCGCTCGCCGTTCGCGGCGAGATCGTAACGCCAGAACCAACCGCCGGGAGCGTGGTTGCCCGCGTCATCGAGCTGGCCCGGCATCCACCCGATCGCATGGTCCTTGTCGAAGACATTGACCAGATTGTGCGTGACGTAGTCGCCGCCCGCCTGGGTGAGGTACATGTTCATCGCGAACATCTGTCCCGCGCCAGTGATCGGCGCCGTGTCCACCGCGTCGCGCACCCAGTCGGTGGGCTCGGTGCTTTGGTGGCGGGATGGGTCGGCGAGGACGGCGAAAATCTCAGCCGGGGTCGCGGCGATGGTGCGGGTGACGATATACCGTTCGGCGGTGGCGCTCATGCGTGGTCCTCACTTATTCCTGGGTCCGTAGGCGGCTGCGATATCGGGGGAGTCGAGCCATCCCGAAGGTCTGACTGGCGGAGTGCCCGGAATTCATCGGAGACCGCCGCTACCGCAAGTGTGATTGCAACTTACGCGATGATCTTGACCTGGATGTCCGGACTCGGTTCGATGATGGATAGCACGAGGGGAGAGCCACAGTGAGGACTTTCGTTCGCCACCTTGTCATCATCGTCATGATGGCGTTCGCGTCGATGGCAGCCGTGACCATCGTGACACCCGCAGTGAGCTCGGCCGACTGTGCGCAAGGCGAGTGGTGGGACCCGACGGGGAAGGTCTGCCGACCGCTCGGGGTCGGACCACAACCATTGGCATGCGACCCGGGCCAGTGGTGGGACCCGACGGCTAATGTATGCCGGCCCCTCGGTGTCGGGCCGCAACCGCTCGCATGCGACAACGGCTGGTGGTGGGACCCGGGCGCCAACGAATGCCGTCCGCCAGTGGTGCCGCCGGCTGGCTAGCGTCCGGCCGGTAGCGCTACGCGGCATGAACGACTCCGTCACCCGGCTGCTGGCAGCCCATTTTCAATTGCACGTTTTCGCGTGAGCCGTTGAGCGTTGCCTGGAGCGGTGCAAATCTGCGCCAACCACTCGCCCGTGTCGTCACATATCGATGCCCTAGTCCGTCTAGCGATTGGAAAGAGAGTAAGGAAAGCATTGTCGGAAGGGCGGCATGATGAATCGTTTGAGTACGCCGGCGCAGATCTACCTGATCGCGGTGACAGCGGCCGTGGGGGCAGTCACCACTGGGATCGGGATCTGGTGCCTAGTCGATCCGAATTCCTTCGCCGATGCCGTCGGATTTGACGCGCATCGGCACTTCTTGCATGACGTGGGTGCGTTCCAGTTGGGTCTGGGCGTCACCCTGCTACTTGCACTGCTCTGGGCGGACGCGCTGGCCACGGCGCTCGCCGGATTCGTTGTGGCGAACACCGTGCACACGGTCAACCACTTTGTGGACCTCGACGTGGGTGGCTCTGTCGCGCAAGCGTGGATTCTCGGTGTGGTGTCACTTGCCCTGGTCCTGGCTTTCGTGCTGAGGTCACGTCAACTCGGCTACGTTCTGGGCTCCGTTGGGGCGGCAACCAGTGCGACGTTGGCACCATTCGTGCGCCAGAAGACCATCGCGCTCACCACCTTTCGCAAGGACGGCACTCCAGGATCCAGCCCGGTCAGCATTGTGGTGGAAGGGGATCGCGCCTACTTTCGAAGTTTCGAACGGGCGATCAAAGTCCGCCGAATTCGCCGTAACCCGAGCGTCGAATTCGGTCCGGCAACGGCCTCGGGCAAGCCGACGGGAACCGCGCTACCCGGCCGCGTGCGTCTGCTCGAGGGCACTGAATATCAGAAGGTGGCACGTCTGCTGCGGCAGAAATATCCATTCCTGCATGGCGTGCTGGTGCCGTCGGCACACCGGCTCATGCGGTCCAAGTTTGGCCGTACGGTACACGCGGAGTTGACTCCGTTTTCTGAATCTCGCGCTAGCCAATAACCCGCCTGTCAGCTCGACCCCAGACGAGCTTGCGGCGGCCGTGCACGAACAAAGCCCGCCGGCACGTCTCGCGGGTTTACGATGTCGCCGTGGCGGATGTGACGGTGGCAATATTTACCTTCACCAGGAACGAAGCGACCGCCGTAACCGAGTTGCTGGCACGCCTTTACATCGACCTACCGGTTTTCGGAACAACGGTATGGACGCCGACGAAGCAGGGGGAAGAGGCTCTGGAGGGACGGCTGTCTGACGGCCGGACAGCCAGGGTGGAGCACCATTCACTGAGTGCCCAAGGCAATGTCGTGGCAGCGGCCGCGCTCAGCAGGTCAACCCGGGAGAACCGGGCCGACTACTACGTCTTCTACGGCTGCTGCGGAACAGTCGACTCGACGCTGGTTGGTCAGGTGTTTCGGGCCGAAAGGGTGTCCTACCTGTCATTGGGAGTGGTGGTCGCCTCACCCGATGGCGAAGTCGTCAAGCTGAAGAACAAATGGATCGTCCGCACGCACCCTGACGAGCAAGCTCCGCTCGACGCGATTGAGTTTCGAGCCGGGTCCGCAGGTGCTCCGGGTTCTGTGTCGGGGCTGGAGCTTCCCGACGCCCACGTTCTGGCAACCGACAAGGTGATCAAGGTCTCGCCGGGTGTCGCACCAGTGCCGATAAATACGCTGTCCGGCGGTCCCATCTACGCCCAGGAGGACTGGACATACTCCCTGGCGCTTGCCGTCTACTCCGGAATGGCGACTAAGCCCGTACTTGTCGATATGGAATCCTTCGGTATCGCTTCGGCAATGCGTGCGATGGGCCTGTGTGAGCGAGTGCTTGTCCTGCGCGTCGTAACAGACGCCTTGACCGACAAAGCGGATCAAAGCGAGCAGGATCAACTCGACTTCCTGAGAGCGGGTTTGGCTGAACTGGCGGCCGCGATAGCGACCATCCTAGGAATCGAAACGACACCGCAGCCCAAACCGCGGACACTTGAGGACGAGGTGCGGAGATTGCGCGCCGGCAGTGTCGAGGCCGTGACTTCGACGCGTGACGCGCGGGAATCGGAACTGGTTCGTGTCGTGTCGGCGGCGTCCCTGGCCTGGGACGGTCAGCTAGACCGGGTCGATCGCTTCTCTCGTCCGCTGCTGCCATCGGGCACCCGGACCGGAGAGCGAGCCAACCCGGGGATGACATCACGGCTTTTCTTGGAACAGGTGGCTTCCGACTATCGACGCGTGGCGTCAGTCGAAATTGACCTCCGCGAGGTGGAGGCACAGCGGAATTCTGACACGGGCGCGGCCGCCCTACAGCGTGCCCGCGTGGTAAGCCGACCGGTGGCACCGCTAGCTGTCGGGCAATACCTTGCCTCTCGGCAACGTGCCGCGGATGGGGACTTGGCGAGTGTGTTGGAGCCATGGACGCTGTCTGCACAGGATGCAGGTGGTGAACCGCAATACGCTGCGGCATTCGGCGAGGTCCTCGGCCCCTTGCTTGAGGTCGCATTGGACAAGTCGCATGACCACACCTCGACGGTGCTACCTAGTTGGTCTAGCCGCGTCGGACATAGGTGGGCCGAAGAATTCCTTGTCGCAGGCGCTGAGATCCTCAAAGATCCGAGTCTGCCCAGCTCGCCACAAATCGAAAGGGAAGTGACCGTCTCTTCTCGAGAAGGCTCACTTGATGCTGCGGAAACCATAAACAAAGTTGTTGCGCTCGCAGGAGCTTTCCGCCGTGTGGAAGACGTCAGAGTCACTGCCGCTGGGAACAAACCGAAAATCGAACTTGTCCTATCGGGCGACAGGCTCGGACCAGACGAGCTCAATTCGTTCCTGCGCAGCGTGCAGGACATACCCGCAGATGTAGTGATCCTGCCGAACGTTCCCGATGCCTAAGCGCAGTTACGATGCGCCGGCTTCACGAAGTGCCGCTTAGGCATTCGGCGCTAGGCACCTTTACCCTGCTGCAACCCCGTCGGGTGGGACCACACTGACCGTGGGACCGCATCCAGTCGCTGTTACGGCGGTAAATGTGAGGATCGCCGCAACGACGACCTTCGTGGCTAGACGTGACATGACGACTCCGTTCATCCGGCCCCCTGTCAGGACCTTATCTGGAGCGGACGATTATTTCAATGACTATTGAAATAATCGTGGTTTGCAGGCATAGTTGCTGTGCGGACAGATCGATCGCGCAGCAGGAGCGCTCAGGTGAACGAGTTCCGTTGGGCGCCTTGGTGTGTGCGCTGGTGTGCCGACGTGGGTGCCTGCCAGGGCGCTGGCATCGGCGGCTCGGTCGTTCTTGTCCGACGCCTGAGAGAACTCACCGCCGAAAGCGTCCACCATCGCGAATACGAACGAGAAGGGTAGTCACTTGACGTCTAAGGTGCCGCCGGCGAAGGTCGCGCGAGCCGTTGAACAGGTCCGCCACCACCTGTCGCGGTTGCGCCAACGCTCCGCACCGCCTGCGGCGGTGATGCTGGAATTGATCCTGAACGCGTGGGTCGCTCAGACGATCACGGCTGCAGCGGATCTCGGCGTGGCGGACGCCCTGGCAGCTGGCCCTCTGTCCGGCGAGCATCTGGCAGACCGGGTCGGCGCCGACGCCGACGCTCTGGGGCGACTCATGCGCGCGTTGATCGGCATTGGGATTTTCCGCCAGCGCAGCGACGGGCGTTACGCACTCACCCCGCTCGCGGAGACACTGCGCACCGACGCGCCCGTCTCAATGGCCGCGATGGCGCGGTGGGTCGGGTCGCCTCAGCATCGCGAGCACTGGAGCCACTTGACTGACGCGATCCGGACCGGGCAACCGGTGGTCCCAGAGCTTCGCGGCAAACCGATTTTCGAATACCTGGCCGACGAAGCGGAGCTACGTGGGATTTTCAACTCTGCCATGACCAATCTGTCCGACTTCGCGACCGTGCCCTTGATCGCGGCCTACGACTTCGGTGCGTTCGGCACGATCGTCGATGTCGGTGGCGGACGCGGTCGGCTGTTGGCGGCGATCCTGGAGGCGGCTCCGAATTCGCGCGGCGTGCTGTTCGATCTTCCGGAGGTCGTGGCGTGCGCCCCGGAGTTGTTCCGCAAGTACGGTGTCGACGACCGCGTTCGTATCGAACAGGGCTCGTTCTTCGATTCCGCGCCGGAGGGCGGCGACGCGTATGTGCTCAAGAACGTCATCCACGACTGGCCCGAGGATGACGCGGTCCGCATTCTGAAGAACGTCCGCACCGCGGCCCGCAGCGGCGCGCGACTGTTGCTGTGCGAGTTCGTCATTCCCAACCACGACCGTGACTTCCACGGCAAGTGGGTGGACATTGAGATGCTGGTCGTCGCCGGCGCGCGCGAACGCACCGCGGACGAGTACGGCCGGCTGTTCAACCAAGCCGGTTTCCGGTTGAACCGTGTCGTCGACACCGTGTCGCCGCTCAGCATCGTCGAGGCGACCGCGGTTTAGCCGAGGCCACTTCCATGGCTGCGCGGCAGGCACGGACCCGATCAGGACATCAGTGGCGAATGCTCACGGGCGAGGGGATCGCGGATCAGCCCACGCGGGGGAGAGCGCAGCACGGGGTTATTGCGACGGCAGGTCCAGCCCCAGCTCGTCGGCGGGAGCAGTCAGAAACCGATGCACTGCGGGCCCAATCATTGCGACCACCTCAGCGACACTGAGCGTCGACAGGGGCGGCACGCGCATGATGTACCGCAGCATCGCGGTGCCGACGAGATTGGTCGCGGCCAGCATCGCGCGCAGTCGCGCTTCGTCGCCACCGCCCAAAGCGCTGGACACCGCAGTGAGCAGATAGTCGTGCAGGAAACTGCGAAACGCTTCGTTGGCGTCGCTGTTCGATGTCGCCGATTGCACCATCGAGGTCATGCTCGCGGCCGTGTCGGGCTGCTCCCAGATACCGAGGTAGGCCCGCACCACGCGGCAGCCTAAGTCGTCGTCTTTCTCGGCGATCACGGTCGTCAGCAAGTCAGAAGGCAGCACCAACTTCATCGACTCGCGAAACAATGCCGCCTTCGAGCCGAACAGATAGAGGATCATCGCCGGATCCACTCGCGCATCGTCGGCAATCGCTCGCAGCGTCGTCTTGTCATAGCCGCGCACAGCGAACTGCCGCTGTGCCGCACGAAGGACCGCGTCGCGCGATACCGGCTCACCTTGGCGTCTGCCCCGCCGCTTCGCAATATCCCCAGGTGACGACACGTCCGAACCATATCATTTCAACCTCGATTGAAAAGGCATCCGCTGGTCTTGTGGTCACGCAGCGTTTACCTCAATCGCTGGTGCCCGACCGCCCCACGAGTTATTCTATGGCCGTTGAAAAACTATTCCATGACTGTTGAAATAGCCACCGCCGTCCGGGGAAGGAGTGACGACATGGACTTTGCGTCGCTACCTCCGGAGGTCAACTCCGGGCTGATGTATGCGGGCCCCGGCGCAGGGCCGATGCTGGCGGCCGCGGCGGGTTGGGACGCGTTGGCCGCCCAGCTGGAGTCCACCGCCAGTGGCTACGCAGCCGAGCTGGCCGGATTGACCGGCCAGGTGTGGTCCGGCCCGTCGTCGCTACTGATGGCGGCCGCGACCACGCCCTATGTGGAGTGGCTGTCTACTGCCGCTGCTCAGGCCGCGCAGACGGGCGGCCAGGCATACGCGGCGGCGGCGGCCTATGAGTCGGCGTTTGCGATGACGGTGCCGCCGCCGGTGATCGCGGCCAACCGGGCGCAGTTGATGGCGCTGATCGCAACCAATTTCTTCGGGCAGAACGCGCCGGCGATCGCGGCTACTGAAGCTCAGTACATGCAGATGTGGCTTCAAGACGCCACGGCGATGTATGGCTATGCCGCTGCGTGTGAGTCCGCCGGCACCCTGACCCCGTTCGACGAGCCGCCGCAGACCACCAATACGGCCGGGCAGTCCGCCCAGACCCAGGCGGTGGTCCAGGCCGCGGGCAACGCCAGCGGCGCCCACACTCAAACCCTGGCGCAGCTCAGCGCACCCGGCGCCGCCCAGCAGCTGGCCACCGCTGAGCCCGTCGCGCCCGGCCAAACCGTCACTCTTGCGCCGGGCAGCACCATCAACCTGGGGACCGACACCGGCGTGTACGTCAACAGCGGCTCGATCACGATCACGGGCGCCGGCACCAACGTCGTGAGCTACGGTGGTGCCGTTATTGTCAACCCCGGCAGCACTATTCACACGATCATTGACTGTTCCGAGGGCGGTGTTCTGATCCCCGGCGGCGTCAACGTCACCGCCGGCTCCGGCCCCATCATCCTCACCCCCGGATCGTTCCAGGAGGTTCTTGTCAGCCTCGTCAACGGCTCCGCCACACTGCCCGTTGTCGGTGCGGAACAGGCCGCCGTCCAAACGTTGGCAAACACTGCCACCGCCATCGTCGGCCCCGCCGGTGCGTCCATCACCAACGTGTTCGGCACCGTCACCGTCGGCGCGGTCACTCCCATCGCCAGCTCGCCGGGCGCATTGGGGACCGCGTTAGGCGGGCTGGCTGCGCCAGGCCTGGCGGGTACGGCGGGCATACAGCCTCAGCTCAATGTGGATGGACTGTTGGAATGGGCTCAAAGCGTTTCTGGTGCCGGGTGAGGGTAGGCAAATCGTGATAGGCGGGAACATGCACGGGACCGAACCTCGGGTGGTGTGGCCGTTCCACCCCTCGTCCGATGTCGGCGCGCCGTCAGCAGGAGTGGGCGAGGCGGTCTCGCTCGGTCCGCTGTCGGTGCCGCGGGCCTGGGCGATGATCGCCTTGGTGTTCGAATCGCCTCCGCCGTTTTCACCGGCTTTCAGCATCAATGCCGGGGCCCCGCCGGTCGTCCCAGAAATGTTGCCGGGACGCACGTTCCAGCAGGCACTGATGGCAACGATGACCGGACGTGATGCTTCGCCGCGACTGTGACGACGCGTCGCGATCCTTGAGGGCGGACGCCGACCGTTTCGTTGACTTTTCCCGCCGCAGCAGGGCATGCCTGCCAGCATTGTTCTTGTGATCGGCTCTGAGTGGCAACGGGTTCCCTACAGAGCAGTCGCACCGACATTAGGGAGTTGATCGTGTCTGACCGACTGCGAGGGAAGGTCGCAATCGTGACTGGCGCCTCGAGCGCCGGGCTCGGTTGGGGGAACGGCAAGGCCACGGCCGTGCGATTCGCGCGTGAGGGAGCCAGAGTTCTGTGCGTCGCCCGCGGCGGCGGCGCACGGGAGACCGCCGAGTTGATCGCCGACGAGGGCGGTGAAGCCGCAGCTCTCCAGACGGATGTAACCGCGGCCGAACAGGTCCGTGACATGGTTGAGCACTGTGTGGCGGCCTATGGGCGGATCGATATCCTGCACAACAACGTAGGCATAGACCGTGTCGGCGGACCCGTAGAAACAAGCGAACAGAGCTGGGACGACGTCATCCGGACTAACCTCACGTCCCAGTTTCTGACCTGCAAATACACGCTGCCTGTGATGGAACACCAACGAGCCGGCGCCATCATCAACATGAGTTCGATCGCCGGTATCCGCTGGGTTGGTGCGCCGTCGATCTCATACGCGTCGAGCAAGGCGGCGGTAATCCAATTCACACAGACCGTTGCACTCCAATATGCTCCAAAAGGTATACGCGCCAACACAATTGTGTTGGGCGTGGTGCGAACTCCGGCACTGGAGGGATGGGTGAACTCCGTCTCCGACGACCCGCACCAGGTATGGCGACACCTGGACGAAAGCACACCGCGTGGTCGCATCGGGGATGCCTGGGACGCGGCGAATGCGGCCGTCTTCCTCGCCTCCGACGAAGCCGGTTTTATCACCGGCACAACGCTCGTCGTCGACGGGGGCATGAGCGCAACGGTCGGCATCTGATCATCGTCAGAAGAGAAACGAAGGCGATTGAATGTTGACTCGAGTTAGCGGCGCAACAGCTCCGAGAAATCGCTCGACGCCGAACGAGCTTTGCCGCAGAGATACTGTGTTGGTGCACACCTGATTTGCGAATAGTGGGTGTTTACCGGCAACCCTCGATATTCCATTCCGCCGTACTACTCGATGGCGCGAGCATGTTGGCCGGCTGCGGCAGGGGAGCGAAGGTCCCCACCGAGGAACGGTAGCGTTGCCCGGCATGAACGACTCCGTCGTCGTCAGGGTCAAGCCGGGCAGTCGCAAGGGACCGCTCGTCGAAGTCGGCCCTAACGGTGAGCTGACAATCTATGTCCGGGAGCGAGCCGTTGATGGCAAGGCCAACGACGCCGTCACCCGCTTACTGGCATCACACCTTGAATTGCCAAGCAGCCGAATCAAATTAGTATCTGGAACGACGTCGCGCCTCAAACGTTTCCGCGTGAGCGATTGAGCAGTCCTTGCGGGATGGGTCGACGACGAGAGCGAAAGTCTCGGCCGGGTTCGCGGCGATGGTGCGGGTGACGACGTACCGTTCGGCGGTGGCGCTCGTGCGTTGTCCTCACCTGTCCCTGGGTCCGTAGGCGGCCGCGATATCGGGGGAGTCGAGTCACCCCGAGTATGTGGGCTGCGATGACGAATACCAGTCCGAGGGTTTCCCAAACCGCGTCAGCGGTGGACTATGGGTGTTGCTGAATTGCAGCTGGCGGGAGGTTTCGGTGGAAGGGACCCCGTTCGGCCGGTACCGCCTAATCACCTTGCTCGGCAGAGGCGGCATGGGGGAGGTCTGGCGAGCCTATGACACCGTCACCGATCGGATAGTCGCGCTGAAAGTGCTCCCGGCGCATTTTGCTGCGGACAGGACGTTTCAACAGAGATTCCGTCGCGAGGCCCACGCAGCGGCACGGTTAAACAACCCTCACGTGGTGCCGATTCACACCTACGGCGAGATCGACGGGCGGCTATTCGTCGATATGCGGCTGATCGAAGGCCGCGACCTGGCAACCGTGCTGGCCTCCGGTTCGATGTCACCCTCACGCGCGGTGCACATCGTCGAGCAGGTGGCCCACGCCGTGTACGCCGCGCACAAGATTGGATTGGTGCATCGGGATATCAAGCCCTCCAACATCTTGCTCGATGAAAACGACTTTGCGTATCTGATCGATTTCGGGATCGCACGCGTTGTGGGCGAGACCGGTCTGACCGGGACGGACGCGGTGGTCGGCACCCTGCGCTACATGGCACCGGAGCGCTTCAGAGTCGGTCAGGCCGATACACGCTCGGACATCTACGCGCTGGCCTGCGTGCTCTATGAGTGCTTGACGGGTGGCGCCCCATTCCCGGGTGACAGCATCGAGCAACAAGTGGCAGGGCATCTGTCGACCCCGCCGCCGCGACCGTCCGACTCCGGCGCGCCGCCGGCGTTCGATGCGGTCATCGCCACGGGCATGGCCAAAGACCCTGAACAGCGCTACGCCACCCCTGTGGATATGGCACGCGCCGCGCGCGACGCGATCACGCTGCCGCTACAACTGCCGGACCCGAATGTACAGTCACACACCGTCACTGCTCCTGCCCGCACACAAGAGGCCTCATGGCCGGGTGAGCCAACCAAGCCCGCGCAGAAACCATTGCATCGCGATCCGTCGCAGCCCATGGTGGGGAACCGCAAACGCGCCAAACGGTCATGGGTAGTCGCAGCGGTGATTGCGGTGGTCGTGACATCAGGGGGCGCGAGCGTATACCTTCTGCGCGCACACACATCCACGACCGGATCGACGCAGACCACAGCGGCCGCCCCGCCGCCATCGGAGCCTAGCGGGGGAGGCACGCCTAGTGCGGGAAGCACGGCAGCGCCAAGCGGTCCACCTACGATCGCCGCCTCAATCCGGGTCGGCAATGGCGCCTTCGGCGTCGCGGTCGACTCCGCCGGACACACCGCCTACGTCGCGAACACCGGTTCCAACTCCGTCTCGGTGGTCGATACCGCCAGCCGCACGGTCACTGCCACCACCGCTGTGGGACGCCACCCGGTGGGGGTTGCCGTGGATCCGTCAACCCGGACCGTCTACGTCACCAACTACGATGACTCCTCCGTGTCGGTGATCGACATCGCCAGCAATACGGTCATCGCCTCCGTGCGTGTCGGTAGCCATCCGGGCGGAGTAGTGGTCGACCCGGATGCCCGTATCGCCTACGCCACCAACGGTGATAACTCAACGGTGTCGGTCATCGACGTGACGACGCATACCGTGACGGCGACGGTGCCCACCGGAAAGGGTCCAAGCCGCGTAGCCATCGATCGGACCGCTCACCGCTTGTTTGTCACCAATGCCGATCCAACGGTGACGGTTATCGATACCACGAACCGAACCGTCATCGGTTCCGTCGCACTTCGCGGCCGCCCGGCCGGTATCGCCATCGATACCGCATCGCACACCGCCTATATCGCAAGCGGTGACGATGCGTCGGTGTCCCTCGTCGACACAATCAGCCTGAGCGTCACCGCTAGTGTGCCCGTCGGGCAACGCCCCGCGGGTGTGGCGGTGGACCCGCCGACGAACACCGCGTACGTGGCCAACTACAGCGGTGCGTCCGTTTCGGTGATCGACACCACTAGGCGCATCGTCACCGGAATCCTTGCCGTCGGAAACAACCCGCTCGCCATCGCCGTCGACCCAAACACGCACTTCGCCTACGTCACCAGCGACCTTAACCATGGCTCGTTGACAGCGATCGAACGCTGACGCGTGCGCTCGTAGAACGCCGTTCAGGTAGTGAACTACTCGCGCTTCTCGCATTGAGTCAGTAACTACTCGACGAATGGAGGCCCGATCACCACCAGACGTCTGATCGCGCCGACGCCGTTTGGTGCGGGCGATCGAGCCGCAACTCTTCGATAGGCCGTGAACGTTGCGGCTGGCGCAATCTAGGTGAGGCTCTGAGATATCACACCCGACCCGGGGAAACGCCCGGCGAGACCCCGGATCACAGGTCGCCGAAGGCTCGCCAGTCCACAGGTTTTGACAATTCCTCCGTCAAGAGTCAGGCCCGATCTCAACCGGGGTATCGCTCAAAGGCTCGATGACGATGCCCACCCTTTTCAGCAGCTCAATTGAACGGTTGGTGTCCATCACCGTCTTGATGTCACCCTCAAGGATCATGTACGCGGCGCGGTTCATCCGCTCGTAGAACTCTTTCATCGATTCGACGCTGCGAAAAACCGGGACGTACCAAACACCGTTGCGCTCAAGCAAAAACGGCTTTTGTCTGCCGTCTTTCGTGTCGCCAAAAGGGGTGGAGTAGTAGACCTTGGCATCAGCGGGAGCGGTTTCGGGCTGCTTCTTCCTTTTGAATAGGCCCATGGCAACTCCCTTCAGGGTGGGTGCCGTTGGCTCTAAAGGCCTGCGCTATGTGGCCCGGAAACTCCATGGTGCCAGACCGACGATGTGGCGGACAGGGGCCTCGGCGCTGGTCGATGTCGCGCGGCGCTGCATGGATGGCTGTCCAACCCGATGTGCTTTGATGGTGTCTTCCCGCAGGTCACGAATTGGTCTGCAGCACAGAATATGTGGTCCAGTCCTTACGGTCTGCCGGTGCAGCTACCGTCGGCGGTCGCGCCGATATGACCGCGTTGTAAGTTCGACCGGAGCTACGAAGGGGTCAGCCGCAGCTTGACCTACACCACAGGAAGACGCGAGAGGGAAGCCCATGAGAACGATCGCAACCCGCCACGCGGCAGTCGTCGGCCTGGCCGCCGTCGCGCTGATCACTGCGGGCTGCACCAATAGCAAGAGCGTCGACGCGTCGGCATCACCTCGAGTCGGGGCGAGCGCCACCTCCACGTCTACGACCCCAGTGCAGCCCACCGAGGTGAAGCTCATCGGGGATCGCGGCGTCGAGGTGACTCTGACCGGCCCGATCGCTGCCAAATACTCGTCGGCAACCGAGCAACAGAAGGCGGCTCTCGGCAAGCCGCTAACGGGTGACCGCAACGCGGGGACCCGGGACAGCGGCGCGGTATTCCAGCAATTCCAGGGCGGCGCGATCACCGCCAAGAACAACCAGGCCGGCACGCCCGCATACATCGTCCTGGGCAAGATCCGGGAGGCCTGGAATGTCCCACGCGACCCGGACGGCACGCCTGCGGTCACCGGCACCAACGGTTCGGCAGGTCCGCTGGGCTTGCCCACCAGCGACGTGAACGCCGTCGGCGACCTGCAGGTGTCGACCTTCGAGCACGGCAAGATCGAGTTCAACCCGACGACCGGCCAGGTCGCGGTGACGGTAAACGACAAGGTCGTGCCATCCGGGGTCTAGCTCGAATTGCGGGCAGCGATCTTGCCACTACCGCACATCGCCACTTGGATGGCTCGCGTGGAGGTTCCACTGGCCGCAATCGGAAGCCAGGACGTCGTTGACGTCGACTTCGAGTCCGCCGACCTTCGGCCCGGGATTGGACGAGGTGCTCACGACCCGCTGGTAGAGAACCGCGGCGGGGTGGACCTGATTGCCGGACCAGGCTCGAGTTTGCCAGACCCAGCGGCGGCCAGGTGTGCTCGAAGACCCAACAACGCCATCGGCCGCGGCCCACTGACACACCCTGACGCCTCCGTAGACCCCCGTGCGTTGAACCCCAAGAACCGAGTTGATTCCGCGAAACCACTGCAGCGCGGTGCGATTCCAGGTGTCGCGATTGATGTCCTCGTCGATGGTGAAGAAAATCGGTGCACCCTGGCTGCCGCCCGCGGCGGTGTGCAGCTGCCAGGCGGTGCGCGCGTCCGCGATGCCGCCGGCGTAGCCCCGCGTGAAGTCCGACGGTGCCGACCCACCTGGTTTGCCGTATTCATAGTTACTGACGATCACCAGGCCTGCGGCTTTCAATGAGTCGGCGTAGGACCGAGTGATCGGCTTGGCGCCAAACGATGAGCCAGGACGCGACTCCGAAACGTAGTTGACCACCCCGCTATAGCCGGCGGCTCGGATCTGCTGCGCAGGAATCTGGCGCGCGGCGAAGTCGATCAGTTGGGGAGGAGCGGCGGCCGCCGCCGTAGGCATGCCGCAACCTAGTGATCCGACACCCAAACCGGCCAACGCTGTTGCGTAGCGCAGCGCGTCGCGCCGAGAAACCGTTCGCAGTCGCACATCGCTGGTCAGCGGGGGGAAACCGTGCATCGCGCGATGTTAACGATGTGACTGTTGTTACCGATAGAGCTGCGCTAGCCGAAACGCGGGTGCGGTCCCAAACGGATACCAAGCGGTGACCGTTCGGCTATGACCTCGGACGCCGCGTGCGAAACGACTCGACGTGCGAGTTGACCGACTTATCCCACAATCGCCCGCGCTGCGCGCTCTGCGATGAGCATGACCGGCGCGTTCGTGTTGCCGGAAATGATGGTGGGCATAGCCGACGCATCGACCACTCGAAGGCCAGCGACGCGATACACGCGGCAGTCGGTGTCGAGCACCGTGGCGGCCGAATGCGGTCGCCCGTGGGCGTCAAAGCCTCCCATCGCGCAGGTACCCACCGGATGGAAAATAGTCGTACCGAGTTCACCGGCCGCCTTCTGCAGCTCTTCATCGCTCACCAGTTGCGGGCCGGGTAACAACTCCTGCGGGCGGTAGCGGGCCAGAGCAGGTGCCGCCATGATCTGCCGGGTCATCCGGAGGCCCCGCACGGCGATTTGACGATCGGCGTCAGTCGACAGGTAATTGCAGAAGATCTTCGGGTAGGTCAGGGGATCTGCACTGGCCATGCGCACATGGCCTCGCGAGCTGGGTCGCAGATTGCAGACCGACGGAGTGATCGCCCCGAAGGGGTGCAGCGGTTCGCCGAACTTCGGCAACGACAACGGCTGCACATGCCATTCCAGATCGGCACTTTCCAGCGCAGGGTCGCTCTTGGCGAAAGCTCCTAGCGTGGAAGGCGGCATCGTCATGGGCCCTGATCGCAACAGCAGATACTGAAGTCCCATGCCCGCACGGCTGATCCAGTTCCGATACAGCGTATTGACGGTCGGGGCGCCCCGCACCCGGTAGACCGTTCGAAGCTGCAGGTGATCCTGAAGGTTTTCTCCCACGCCCGGCAGATCGACGGCCACCGGCACTTGATGCTGGGCAAGCAGCCCGGCTGGGCCCAGACCCGAGACCTGCATCAGATGCGGTGAGCCAATAGCACCGGCGCTCAAGATCACCTCGTGGCGCGCTCGGACGTCGACGATGTGGCCGCCTTGGAGCAACCGCACACCGATGACGCGGCGCTGGGCCGTCGTCCAGGCACCGCGCCGCTGATCCTCCGGGACGTGGTCGTCCATCAGGAGCCGCAAGGCCTGGGTTTGCGTGTAGACGGTGAGATTCGGCCGGTTGGCGATGGGATGCAGGAAGGCATCGGCCATCGACCAGCGACGGCCACGCCGTTGGTTGACATGAAAGTACGCAGAGCCGGCGTTCAAGCCCCGGTTGAATTCATCGATCGGGGAGATGCCCACCTCGGCAGCGGCGGCCTGCCAGGCGTCCAAGATCTTCCAACGCACACGTGGCCGCTCGACCGGGATCTCACCACCGGTGCCGTGCCAGTCGTCGGCTCCGCCGAAGTAGTCCTCCAACTTTTTGTAGATCGCCAGTGTCTCGCCTGGACTGTCCGGGCCACCCCAAAGCCATCGCTCGTCACCGGTGGCCCGCGCCCACAGGTCGTAGTCGCTCGCCTGTCCGCGCATGTGGATCATGGCATTGATCGACGAGCAGCCTCCGATGACACGGCCCCGCGCGTAGTGAATGCTGCGCCCGGCCAGGCCGGGGTCGGGCTCGGTCGTGAAGCACCAGTCGGTGCGCGCGTTGGCGATTGTGTACAGATAGCCCACCGGCACCTTGATCCAGAACCAGTCGTCTTTGCCGCCGGCCTCTATCAAGAGGACACGGCGATCAGGGTTGGCGCTGAGCCGATTGGCGAGCAGGCAGCCTGCGCTGCCTGCTCCCACGATGATGAAGTCGAATTCGGCGACCGGGCTCATTCCGGTATCGGTCCTCCATAGCGTCGGATGCGAGTCCTAGTGTGCGCGATGACCACCACATCTCGTCGAGGAATGATTGGCCTTGACCCCTGCATGTTGTCTTCGACGCCTGAACATTGTTGTGGCACATGCAAAAACGGAGCCTTTTACGAGCAAATTCCTCCCGCGCGCTGAAGCGAAAGAGATCTTCCGTCATGATGGCAGCTCGACGGCGGCTCACACGGCTCGCCGCGCAGTACGGGAGCACGATTGTGTGCCGTGACCGTTAAGCATCGTTACCGCAATCGTGATCTCGCACTCGTATCTTTGGATACACGAGAAGGCCGAAGCTTTCGACCTTCCGACAACGCCTATCGGCGTCCGTAAGCCTGGGGGCTGTATGACCACCGCAATCGCCACGCACAACCCCGTCGACCAATACGCGGCCGACGGGCATGACGATGTCCTTTTGGCGGTTGCAAAAATGAACGCATTTGCCCGTCGAGGGGACACCGTTGTCGTCGAATTGAAGCCGCGCTGGCGACTCACGGAAGAAGCGATCGTGCGCGCGGCGATCACGGTGATTTTGGTGGCCCTTGTGGCGGTGATTGGCGTCGCCGCGGGTGCGATTTTGACAATGGGTTAGCAGCGGATACGGCTCGCCCGTCGGGCTTAGTAGTGCCTTCGCCAAAAGGCGAAAAGCGCGGCCACGACCACCCCCTCTGGCGTGTGCATCAGCACGTCGACGAGCTCGCCGGCGGCATCTCGGCGCCCGCGGCGCGGGGGACGTGCCCTCGATAGACAGCGGCCGGTCTGTCGACCAAGTAGGGGGAAACACGAGGGGATGAGCGGTGGTCGGCACGATGTAGCACCAGGTCAGGTCATTTCGCCAACTTGACATAATGTCGCTTATCGGCATAACTCAATGCCGAGCTCGACTGGACGTCGCTCCACATCCCGCCGCGCCGGCCTCATGCAAGGCTCCTCTATGGCTGATCCGGTTCGCGGCAGACGCCGGCTGCGACGGCCGGCGTTTTCGGCGGATTGTCGCGAGTTCCACAGTCAGCGGTCTGCCTGCCCATTACCCCGTCCGGGGCGATAACACCCCCAATACGTCACGGTGACGAATTGTCCTGCGGCAGGGCTTCTTGAAGCTCCGCCCATCCGAATCGACCGACGGCCGCTGCGTCCCCCGTGGGCCGAGCACATGTCGGAAGTGCCGCCTCCATTACGCACCCGGCAACAATGCGCGGCCAACATCTGGCGCCCATGCCCCGACCGTCCCGACGGCCCGAGCCCCTCCCTCCCGGGTATCGACAATACGTCACTGTGACGTATTGTGCTGGGCAGCAAGGCTTTTGGAACTACCCTGCAGTCGGCGCGATACACCGGTTGAGGCATTCCGCTCAAATCTGCGGCCCGGTTCGTCGCACCTTATTGAAAATCATTAGCATTACGGATACCGCCCGATCAGGCTGGAAGGACACGTGTGCGAGCGATCCCTGTGATTGTCTTGACGGGCCATCTTGGCGCCGGCAAGACGAGTCTCCTCAACCATGTACTTCGTACTCCGGGAGCGCGAATCGGCGTAATTATCAACGACTTCGGCGAACTCAATGTCGATGCCATGCTGGTGACCGGGCAAGTCGACGAGCCTGCCTCCATCGCCGGAGGCTGCATCTGCTGCCTGCCTGATGACGGCGGGATCGACGACGCATTGACCAAGCTCGCCGATCCCCGGCTCGAGCTGGATGCCGTCATCGTCGAAGCCAGCGGTCTAGCCGAACCTGTGGCAGTCGCCCGGATCATCGGCTTCAGCGAGGTCCCTGGCGTGCGGTTCGGCGGACTTGTCGATGTCATCGATGCCGCGACGCACTTCGACACCGTCGATGTCGGCCAAACGTCACCGGCTCGCTATGGCGTGGCCTCTCTCGTCGTCGTCAACAAACTTGATCAACTCCCCCGCGACGATCGCACTGCCACGGTCGAGCGGGTGGAACGACGCGTGCGAGAACGCAATCCACGTGCGACCGTCGTCGGAGCGATCGGCGGTCGAATCGACCCTGCACTGCTTTACGACGTAGCGGAAACGCGCGAGGAGCCGGGCCAGCTCTCATTGCGCGCACTGCTCGTCGATGCCACGACCGACTCGATGGCCCACGACCACGACAACTCGCACGCCGACTCGGTCACGGCGACAAGTGATGGCGAAATCGACCCGGGCGCGCTCATCGACTTGCTCGAAGACCCGCCGGCGGCGGCATACCGGCTCAAGGGCGTCGTGGCGGTGCGATACGGCACAGCCACGCACACGTATGCAGTCAATCTGGTCGGCACGGCGATTCACATTGCGATCGCACCACCCGGGATGTCAGCCAACTGTCTCGTTGCGATCGGGATAGGCCTCGACACCGATGCCGTGCGCGCCCGACTTGATGCCGCGCTGCGTCCATTCGCTGGGTCGGCGACTCTCGCCAATATTCACCGCCTCCGACGATATCGCCGACGCGACCTCTGACTGCTTCCGAGGTTCGATGGCACCTGGGGCCACGAAAAGGCAGGCACCCCAACACATTCCGTCACAGTGACGTATTGCCCTCTAGTGCGTGTGTGGCCGGCTAGCCGGTCGCAACGACCGACCCGGAGTTCCAGGGCGCCAAGCGCTCGGATGCGCCGTTCGACTCGGGAAGGTCGTCGCTGACATCCCAAGTCGCCGAGAGCCGCCCAACCCCAAGAGCGATTGCGCAGTGCAAGCCGAGTTCCACCAGCTGGTCCTCGCTGAAGTGCTCACGCAACTCGCCGTAGACCGCATCGTCGATGGCCAAGTGGTTGGTCGCGAACAACTCGGCGAAACGAAGAGCCGATCGCTCGGCGTCCGAAAGATTGTCCGCGTCGGCTGGCCGTTCCAGTGAGCAGACCGCATCCTCGTCGAGGCCGTCGTCGATGGCGCTTTGGTAGCGGACCGCGATGCAGCTGCGGCATTGGTTGAAAAATGCGATACGCAGCCGCACCAGTTCGAGAAGCCGAGGCGACAGACTCCCGCTGGCGCGCAGCGCCGCGGTCAATGCGCCCAGTGCCTCGGCCGCCGCAGGAAGGCGGCTCACGATGGAGGCAACGCCGAGATTGATCCGATCTCCTTGACCGAGATCTTCAGTCGGCACCGCGGCGAAGGCTGTGGAAGGTGCGATTCGTGTCAATTCACGGTCTCCTATACAAGGCACGACGAGTCTCGGCCCCCTGCAGTATCACCCCGGCTAATTAGCCTGGGAAGGGCCTCCCGTCGAATCGCTCCGAGGTGACGAAATCAGCGACCGGGCGCCGTCGCAACTTCGTCACTTGGCGCACGGGTTTGCCCAACGGCACCAGCGCGGCGATCGCGTATGAGTCGGGTATGCCGAGAAGGTCTTTCGCCCGCTGCTCCTCGGCGACAACCATGGTGGTCAGTACTCCGCCGTAGCCTTCGTTGCGCGCGGCCAGCAAGACGTTCCACACAAATGGATACACCGAAGCGCCGGGCACCACCGCGATGCGATCGAGGTCCTGATCGGTAGCGGCGACGACGGCGAGGTTCAGACAGATCGCCAACACCGCCGGCGCCTCACGAAACGGAGCCGACATCTGCGCAGGAACCTGCGCAGCCTCGATCGCGGACGCGTCTAAACTCGTCGGCTGCAACGGATTCCACGGTGACTCGCCATGGGCAAGCTGTGCCGCATAGCGGCGGGCAGCCGGAAGCCCAAGATCCGCCAACGCCGACCGGGTCTCCTGATCGCGCAACACGATAACGCGCACACCCTGCCGGTTACCGCCGGTGGGCGCGAAGCGGGCGTTATCGAGGATGCGCCCGAGAACGTCGTCGGGAAGCGGGTCGTCGGTGAATTCGCGCACGGCCGGGGTAGAACGCATCACGTCGTACAACTCCATGACCACCATGGTGCCGCAGCGGCGACATCGGTGTTCAGGCCGCGTCGTGAAAAATCAAACCCAGCGTGTAGCGCTGGCCGGAGCGAACCGCGGAAACGCCGTGGCGAACTGGGGCCGCCGACCAACCTCGCGTCGATCGAACCGGCCGGTCCCTGGTGGTGAAGACGTAGCCGTGTCCTTGCGGCAACGTCGTGACCGTGCCCCGTGACTGAGCCCGGGCTCGCTGCTCGACGAGCAGGAACTCGCCTCCGGTGTGCGCCACGCCGGGCTCATTGAGATTGATGACGACCTGCAGCGGAAAGATGCAGTCTCCGTACAGGTCTCGGTGCAGGGCGTTCCAGTCGCCCGGCCCGTACTTGAGCATCAGGGCGGTGGGTTTCGTTTGCGCGGCGCGATGGCACATTTCGAGCCATTCGTCGAGGGCCTCGGGCCATGGGGCTTCGCGGCCGAGCTTCGTCCACCAGTCGCGGGCGATCGGCAGCAGCCGAGGATAGAGCGCTTGCTTCAGGTCTTCGATCGGGCGCGGATAGGGCCGTTTGAAGTAGCGATACTCGCCTTGCCCGTAGCGGTGCCGGCCCATGTCGACGATGGCGCGAAACAACCTGTCGTCGGGATACAAATCGATCATCGACGCACACTCGGCGGGGGTGATCAGCTCCGGGAGCAGTGCACCGCCGACGTCGTTCATGTCGGCGGTGACCGCTTCCCAGTCCGCGGCATCGACGCGCTCACGCCATGTCGATGGCATCAGAACAGTCTGCCAGCCACCGTGGGCGCCGGCTCTTCCAGCTCCAGCAGGAATCGTTTGCGCTTCAGCCCGCCCGCGTAACCGGTTAGCGCGCGGTCCTTTCCGACCACCCGGTGGCAGGCAACGACGATGCTGAGCGGATTGCGTCCCACGGCTTGGCCTACTTCGTAGGCGGTGGTGCCGTCAGCCAGTTCGGCGGCCAGCTCACCGTACGTCTTCGTTCGGCCGTAGCCGATGTCGGCGAGCAGATCCCAGATTCGCTGCCGGCGCGGGTCGCCCACCAACGCGATTGGCAGATCGAAATGTGTGCGCTCTCCAGCGAGGTACTCGCGCAACTGCTCGCCGGTGCGGCGGAAGAGTTCATCGGCGGCCGGCTCGACGTGCGCGCCGAGGGCGGCTGCGGTGGGCGGATGCCAGTGATGCCGGAAATACACACCCGTCAAAGTGTCACCGTCGGCGACCAGGGTCAGCTCGCCCAGCTGGCTACCGATCACCGTGTGTCGTGCGGTCATCGTTCAACCTCCTTTATTGGTAGACGGCGACCGGTCGGAAAGCGTGAGATGGGGATTCGAATTGTTTTCTCACATTCCGCAATGTGCCGACGTCTTCAGAGCAGGAGCAGGAGGACATCGCCAAGGTGAATGCCGACCAGGACGTCAAGCCGCCGTTCGAGGCTGTCGTGGCACAGCACGGTGCCACGGTGCTGCGGGTTGTGCGCGCCGTGGTCGGCCACAGCGACGGCGACGACGCCTGGTCAGACACGTTCCTGGCGGCCTTGAAGGCCTATCCACAATTGCCGGCCGACGCCAACGTCGAGGCGTGGCTGGTGACGATCGCGCACCGTAAAGCCATCGACATCACCCGCGCGGCGTCACGGCGGCCCGTCCCGGTCGCCGATACCCCCGACTCCCCCGCCAGGGAACGGGCCGACGGCCACGATCTCGACCTGGACGCGGCCGTGTTCGCGCTGCCGCCCAAGCAGCGCCAGGCGGTGGCCTACCGCTATCTGGCGGGCCTGCCCTACTCCGAGATCGCGACGATCCTCGACAACAGCGTTGCCGCTGCCCGACGGGCCGCAGCCGATGGCATCGCCACCCTGCGGCGCACATATCCCCGTATCGACATCGCAAAGGAACGATCATGACCTCGACCGACCTCGCCCGCCACTACCCCGTCGACCCGGATCATCTGAAGCGCCTGCACGCCCGTCTGGAATCCGACGCCCAGGCCGGAGACCTACTCGACATCGCCTATCGCACAGTGGACTCCGCCGTCGGGCCGCTGCTGCTGGCTGCCACCCCGCGCGGACTGGTTCGGGTGGCTTTCGCAAACGAGGACCGCGACGGTGTGCTCTCGGCACTGTCCCAGCGGATCAGTCCGCGGATGCTTGAGGCGCCCACGCGGCTGGATCCGATCGCACGACAGCTCGACGAATACTTCAGCGGCGCCCGGCACCGCTTCGACGTTGCGCTGGACTGGTCGCTGTCCCGCGGGTTTCGGCGGACCGTGCTCGAACACCTCAATACCGACATCGGTTATGGCGCTACGGCCAGCTATGCAGCGCTGGCGCAACTGGCCGGCTCCCCCAAGGCGGTACGCGCCGTCGGCACCGCATGTGCGACCAACCCGATCCCCATCGTCGTGCCGTGCCATCGGGTGATCCGATCCGATGGAGCCGTCGGCGCCTACCGCGGCGGGCCTGTGGCCAAGCGGGTGCTGCTCGACCTCGAGCGGGCAAGATGACGATGGAAGGGCCCGCGCGCAACCGGGTCTCACCGCTGGGCGAGATCATTGCCGTGTCCGGTCGCGGTGCCTGGATGGGCAACCGCGGGCGTCTGCACCACGGCCTCGGCACCCGCGACATCGTTCGCAGCTATCAGCACAAGACCTGGATCACGTGTGTGCTGTCGTTCCGGGGCCGCCGGGTGGCCCAGTGGGACCCCAACCGCTACACGCCGCTGTTCTTCCTCGACGAGGCCGTGGCGCTGGCTGCGGGACATCGCCCGTGTGGTGAATGCCGACACCACGCCTATCAGAACTATCGGTCGTTGTGGTCTGAAACACACGACGGGACAACAGTTTACGCGAAGCATATGGACGCTCAGCTGCACCGTGAGCGGATCGACAGGGCCGGCCATCGGGCCCCATGGGGCGGTCTACCCGACGGAGTATTTGTCGCTACCGACTTTGGTCCGGCCGTCACCGTCGGCGACCATCTCACGGTCTGGGGCCGAGACAACGTCTATCGGGACAAGCTGTCACGCCCTGGGGCCGGCGTGGCCACGGTGCTCACCCCGCCGTCCACGGTGCGGATTTTGCGCGCCGGATACCCCGTTCAAATCGGTGACGCTGCCCGGTAATCCGCGGTATTGACATCGCGCCCGCTGTGTATGGTCAAACTGGCCTGTCGGCGCAAGGGAACAGAGAACACCCATGGCACGCACACTGCCCGAGAACGCCTTCACCGCGCGACAGGCTGTGGATCCCGATCTGCGTTCCGCGGCTCGCATTCTGCCCCGGGGATATGCCCTGCATCGCGGCTACAAGGTTCAGCGGGCCATCATGCAGCTCCTCGGCAACGCCGGCCGGCTCCGCGACGTACCGGTGATCGCGGTCGACGAACACGTCAAGGTTCGCATGCATCGACCGGCCGGCCTCCCCGACCGGGCTCCCGCGCTGCTCTGGATCCATGGCGGCGGCACCATCATGGGGACCGCCGTCCAGGACGACAAGTTCTGCCGCAAGCTATCTCGTCTGACCGGCGTCGCGATTGCAGCCGTCGAACACCGCCTGGCTCCCGAGCATCCGTACCCGATACCGCTCGAAGACTGTTATGCGGCGCTGCTCTGGCTGGCCCGCCAGCCATGGGTCGACTCCGAGCGAATCGCCGTCGGCGGGGCAAGTGCCGGTGGACATTTCGCGGCGGCGGTGGCACAACGGGCGCACGATCGCGGCGAAGTCAGGCTTGCCTATCAGATGCTGGTGTACCCCATGCTTGACGATCGCACCGGTGCAGACCGTGATGGCCCGAAGCGCCTCATGTGGACCGAAACCGACAATCAGCTGGCCTGGCAGTGGTACCTCAACGGAGCAGACCCCGCCGAGGCCGCACCGGGGCGTCGCCACGATCTGTCTGGGCTACCACCGGCATGGATCGGGGTCGGGACGTTGGACCTGTACTACCAGGAGTGCCTCGACTACAGCCGGCGTCTGCGCGAGGCGGGCGTGCCCGTCCACGAGGAGATCGCCCCTGGCGCGTTCCACGCGTTCGACCACATCGTGGACAAGGCGCCGATCTCGGTGAAGTTCTTCGCCAGCCAGCGCGACCACTTATGGGCCGCCCTGGCCGCGCCGGCGGACGATCCCCTGAGCTAAGCGCGTCGCTTTACGTGCTATTTGACTGCAAAGTGTGCAGTTCGTGCAACTATGGGGGGTATGGCCAACCCAGTGGGGCTGCGCGAGCGGCGTCGCCGCGAGACCAGCGCAGACATCCGCGACGCCGCGGTGCGCCTGACGCTCGAACGCGGCTTCGACAAGGTGACCATTGACGAAATCTGTGTAGAAGCCGGAATTTCGACCCGTACGTTCTTCAACTACTTCCCCAACAAAGAGTCCGCGATTGCCTACGGCCCCTCGGACATCCCCCCCGAATTGGTGGCGGATTTCGTCGCGGCCGGGCCCGCCCCTTACTCGGTCGTGCTGGCAGAGCTGATCACCCTGGCCGCGCATCATCTCCGCGACGTGCCCCCACCACGCGAACACGCTGCCCACATGCTCGAACTCGCAAAAACCTCCCCCGCGGTGTTGGCGGCGTTCCTTGCCGATCTCGAGCGGTTTCAACATCAGTTGACCGACATCATCGTCCGCCGTCAGGACATGAAGCCGGACGATGAAATGGCCGCGCTGATCTCCGCACTGGCATTGACTGCGGTGCGCTCCGGATTGGAGAAGTGGGCAAGTGGCGAGGCGGAGGATCCCGACGGCACGCCGATGCCCTACGTCGAGCGGGCCGCCGCGCTGGTCAACAGCATCTTTACGAAGTGATCTGAAACACCGCGAGCAAACGTTGCATACTGTGCAAGATATGCACATCATGTACTATGCGCTGGTGGCGGTGTTCGGGGACGCTTCCGCAATGCGAGGCACGGGTCAGTATCGGGAACGACCGCCGGCGCGCGCAGTCGGCTACGTCTATACGTGACGATCGGGCTCGCGAGTCACATCAATGGCCGAAATTCGCTGCGCGCGACGCGGGCGATGGCCACACCACGGTGGCGAGAAAAGGAATCAGGTAGTTGCTGCGATCAAAGATTCTGCGCAACGCATGGCTGCCGCTGTTGATCGTGGCGGTCGTGGTGGTCGGCGGCTTCGCCGTGGCCCGGGTCAAGTCGTTCTTCGGCGCCCAGGACACCGGCGTCATGACAAGCCCACGGCTCGATGATTCCAAGCCGTTCAAGCCCAAGGTCGTCAAATACGAAGTCTTCGGCTCCGCAAGTCACGCCAACGTGAACTACTTGGATCTGTCCGCCGACCCGAAGCGGATCGACGGAGCGCCGCTGCCGTGGACGTTGGTCCTCACCACGACCGCCCCCTCAGTCTTCCCCAACCTCTCGGCACAAAGCGACGGTGACTACCTCGGTTGCCGCATCACCATCGATGACGAAGTCAAGGACGAGAAAATAACCAACGGCGTGCATGCCCTGACATTCTGCTTGGTGAAATCAGCATGAGCACCACGTTCAACGACACCAAAACCGACGCCATCTCGATCGCCAAAGACAAAGAGCGGCAATCGATCCCGCGTTTCATCCGGAAATTCGCGATACCCATCATTGTGGGCTGGATCGCGCTCATCGCGGTGCTCAGTATCCTCGTCCCCGACCTCGACGAGGTCGGCAAGATGCGTTCGGTGTCGATGGCCCCCGACGATGCGCAATCGGTGGTCGCGACGAAGCGTATGGGCGCGGTGTTCAACGAGTACAAGTCCAACAGCTCGGTGATGATCGTTCTGGAGGGTCAAAATCCACTGGGCGCCGATACCCACGCCTATTACGACCAGCTCGTCAAGAAGCTCGACACCGACACCAAACACGTTGAGCATGTTCAGGATATGTGGAGCGACCCACTGACCGGGGCCGGCGCACAGAGCAACGATGGCAAGGCCGCGTACGTCCAGGTCTACCTCGCAGGTAACCAGGGCGAAGCCTTGGCCAACGAATCGGTCGAGTCCGTCCAAAACATCGTCAAGAGCGTGCCCACGCCCAACGGGGTCAAGGCCTACGTCACCGGACCTGCTGCGCTGTCAGCCGATCAGCACATGGCCGGTGACCGCAGTGTGCAAGTCATCACCATGTGCACCTTCACCGTGATCATCGCGATGCTGCTGTTGGTCTACCGATCGATCATCACGTTATTGCTGACGCTGGTGATGGTGGTGTTCGAGCTGTCGGCCGCGCGCGGCATGGTCGCATTCCTGGGCTACTACAAGATCATCGGGCTCTCGACGTTCGCCACGAACTTGTTGGTCACATTGGCGATCGCGGCCGCCACGGACTATGCGATCTTCTTGATTGGCCGATATCAGGAGGCCCGGTCTATCGGCCACTCCCGAGAAGACGCCTATTACGACATGTTCGGGGGCACCGCACATGTGGTGCTCGGCTCTGGATTGACCATTGCCGGCGCGACCTTCTGCTTGCACTTCACCAACCTGCCGTATTTCCAGACACTGGGTATTCCGTTGGCCATCGGCATGGTGGTCGTGGTGGCGGCAGCATTGACGCTCGGTCCCGCGGTCATCTCAATAGCGACGCGCTTCGGTAAGACACTCGAACCCAGGAGAACACAACGTATTCGCGGGTGGCGCAAGGTCGGCGCCGCCGTGGTCAGATGGCCCGGCCCGATCCTGGTCATGACGATCGGGGTGGCACTTGTCGGCTTGCTGACCCTGCCCGGATACCGGACCAACTACAACGACCGCAATTATCTGCCCACCGATTTACCCGCGAACGAGGGTTACGCTGCCGCGGATCGGCACTTCTCGCAGGCGCGGATGAATCCCGAAGTGCTGATGATCGAAAGCGATCACGATCTGCGCAACTCCGCGGACTTCCTGGTCATCGACAAAATCGCCAAGACGGTTTTCCGGGTGCCGGGAATCGGTCGCGTGCAAGCCATCACCCGGCCCGAGGGCACGCCGATTGAGCACACCTCGATCCCATTTCAGATCAGCATGCAGGGCGTCAGCCAGCAGATGAACCAGAAGTACCAAGAAGATCAGATGGCCGACATGCTCAAACAGGCCGACATGATGCAGACGACCATCGACAGCATGGAAAAGATGTCTAGCATCACCGTCCAGATGGCCAACGATATGCATCAGATGGTCAAGAAGATGCATGACATGACCATCGACATCAACGAATTACGAGACCACATGGCCGATTTCGAGGACTTCTTCCGGCCGTTCCGCAGCTACCTCTACTGGGAAAAGCACTGCTTTGACATCCCGGCATGCTGGTCCATTCGTTCCGTGTTCGACGGCCTCGACGGTATCGACACGATGACCGATGACATCGAGAGTCTGCTGCCCATCATGGATCATCTCGACACCCTGATGCCTCAGATGGTGGCGCTAATGCCCAGCATGATCGAGAACATGAAGGCCATGAAAACGACGATGCTGACCATGTATTCGACCCAGAAGGGTCTGCAGGATCAGCAGAACGAGGCGCAGAAGAACTCGAACGCCATGGGCAAGGCATTCGACGCATCCAAGAACGACGACTCGTTCTACCTGCCCCCGGAAACCTTCAACAACGCCGAGTTCAAGAAGGGGATGAAGAATTTCATCTCCCCCGACGGCCATGCCGTGCGCTTCATCATCAGCCATGACGGCGATCCGATGTCACAAGAGGGCATTTCGCACATCGCCGCCATCAAAAAGGCCGCTTACGAGGCGCTCAAGGGCACGCCGATGGAGGGCTCGAAAATCTACCTCGCGGGTACCGCGGCAATTTACAAAGACCTCAGTGACGGCAACACCTACGACCTTCTGATCGCCGGAATCGCGTCGCTGTGTCTGATTTTCATCATCATGCTGATCATCACCCGAGGCGTGGTGGCGTCGGCGGTCATCGTGGGAACCGTTTTGCTCTCGCTGGGCGCGTCCTTCGGACTTTCGGTGCTGATCTGGCAGCACATCATCGGCATTGAGCTGCACTGGATGGTGCTCGCGATGTCGGTCATCATCCTGCTCGCCGTCGGTGCCGACTACAACTTGCTACTGGTGGCGCGGTTCAAAGAGGAGATCCACGCCGGCTTGAACACCGGAATCATCCGGTCGATGGGCGGCACCGGTTCGGTGGTCACATCGGCGGGATTGGTCTTCGCCTTCACGATGATGACCATGGCTGTCAGCGAGCTGACCGTCATCGGTCAGGTGGGTACCACGATCGGCCTCGGCCTGCTGTTCGACACCCTGATCGTCCGGTCGCTGATGACGCCATCCATCGCCGCGCTGTTGGGTAAGTGGTTCTGGTGGCCGCAGCGAGTGCGGCAACGCCCGGTTCCTTCGCCATGGCCTAATCCAAATGAGAAGCAGGCCAGGGAATCCGAATCGGTGACTGCCGCTACGTGACCCACTCCGGCTGCTCATTGGTTTCGACCGCAGAAAAGTCCTTGTGCCCCAGGCCCGCGGTGGTGCCGCCGTCGACCACGAACTCCGACCCGGTGGAATAGCTGGACTCGTCGCTGGCGAGATAGACCACGAGGCTGGAGACCTCCCTGGGTTCGGCGGCCCGGCCCAGTGCGCTCTGGAAGATGTCGTCGGGAACCCAATCGGTCATTGGGGTCTTGATCAGCCCGGGATGGATTGAGTTCACCCGTATTCCGCTGGGACCCAGTTCCAGCGCGGCCGATTTCGTCAGCCCCCGGACGGCGAATTTGGTTGCGGTATAGCCGTGACAGGCGATGGTGCCGGCCATGCCTTCGATCGAAGAGATATTGATAATCGAGCCGCGCCCCGCTTCCTTCATCGGTTTCACCACGGCGCGGATGCCGAGGAACACGCCCGTCAAATTGATGTCGAGGATCCGATGCCACTCGGAAAGCGCGTAGTCCTCTAAAGTGCCGATGTTGATGATGCCTGCGTTGTTCACCAGCACGTCGATGCCGCCGAACTCGCTGACGGCGGTGGCCACAGCCGCATCCCAATCCTCGGGTTTGGTCACGTCGAGGTGCAGATAGCGAGCCGCATCGCCGACTTCGGCCGCTACCGCCTTGCCTTCGTCGTCAAGGATGTCGCCGAACACCACCTTGGCGCCCTCGGCCACGAGCATTCGCACGTGCGAGGCACCCATCCCCCGCGCACCCCCACTGATCAGTGCGACCTTTCCCGCCAATCGTTCTGCCATCGCATTTCTCCTGTCGTGTCGGTGCGTTCGCCGGATCTGAATCGACGATCGTCCAGTTACCCTGGCTCAACGTCACCATACATATGCGCGCGGATGTATGACGCGATACTCGTCGGTAGTAGGCGCCCCTCCGGGGAGGTACGGCACATCGTCGCCTTCGGAGCCACTCGCGCGAGTCGTCATCGGCTCCCGGGAAGTCCGATATCCTTCCGAGCAACACCACGCCGATGATCCGCGGATGAGGGATGACGGCGCATCGCTTCGCTACGTTCGCGTGCATACTGTTGAGCCGCAATCCAAGTCGGATGTGACTGAAGGACAATTACTTTAGCCTCGACAACCTGCGCCACAATTCGCTGCTCCTCTCACGGCAAAATGGCTAAAGTGCCGTGCTCACAGCTTCATTCCAGCAGTTCGCGGAACACGCTGATAGGGACTGAAGTCGCTAACGGTAAGGACCTTCGTCGGCTCTGCCATGGTTCGCGTCAGGCACGTGCTTTGCGTCGACGCGGGCGGCTGGCCGCAACGAGCTGCGCAACCCCATCCTCGATTCCCGCGGCTAATGCCTCGATGTCGGGCGCGGTGTCGTAGTCGGCGGTAATGCCGAACACGAATTTGTCGGCGTAGCTGAGCATCGCGACGGCGGTGCGTAGATGAAGAGCGATCGGCGGTATCGGCAGGACTTCCAGCACCTGCCGACCCATCAGTTTCTGCCCATCCCGCGGGCCGGGAACGTTGGTCGCCACGGCGACCACCGCCTTTTGGGGCAACCGGGTCAGCAAACGAATGGCCCACGCCGAGAACGCGAACGGGATGCTTTTGGCCGCCGAAACCGCTGCACTACCACTTTCGCGTTGACCGCTGGCCTTGGCCTGGGTGAGCCGGTCGTGCACCAGGTGCAGCTGCTGCACCGGGTCCGCCTCGTCGACCGGCAGTAACGGCAGCATCGCCGAGACACGGTTGTCGGCGCTGTTGAAGTGGTTCGTGGCGCGGACCGAAACCGGAACGAGGGTCCGCAGCGAGTTGCGGCCGGGATGCTCACCGCGGTCCAGCAAGATCTTGCGGTAACTGTCGGTAATCGCGGCGAGGGCCACGTCGTTGAGCGTCACGTCGAACGCCCGAGCAACCTCCTGTAGGTCGGCCAACAGAACCCGGGCCGCGCTATAGCGTCGCATCGTCGTAACGGGTCCGGTCAGCGACGATTCCGGCGCCGCGCTGAGCAGACTGGCCGTCAGTTCGGCCGCCCCCACAGCCATGTGTTCGGCTGCGGCCGCCGCGGCAAACGCACTGCGCCCAATTCCGCTCACCCAGCTCAACGGGTTCAAGCTCACCTTCGGCAGACCCAGCCCGTGCCGGACCGGCTCCTTGGCTGCACGAATGTCGGTGGCGAAGCTCTCACCGCCGCCGCCGTCGCTGAACTTCGCCAGCATCTGCGTTGTCGCGATGCCGTCGGCCATGCAGTGGTGAACCTTGGTCAGCACCGCCCACCGGTCGTCGCTCAGCCCCTCCATGATCCAGCAGTCCCATAACGGGCGCTCGCGATCGAGCCGCCGCTCCATCACAGTCGCGACCATCTCAAACAATGCGTCGTCGTCGCCCGGATGCGGCAGGGCGATACGGTGCAGGTGCCGCGAGATGTCGAAGTGTGGGTCATCCACCCATTCGGGTGAGCCGAGATCGAGCGGATGCGTCCGCAGGATCTGGCTACAGCGCGGAATCGTCGGTGCCCGTTCGGCGAAGGTCGAGACGAACTCCTCGTAGCTTGGAGCGGGCCCTTCCATAATCGAAACGCTGCCGATCGCCAAACTCACATGCGGATCGGAGTCTTCGACCTCGAGGAAAGTAGCATCGAGGGCACTTAAATGCTCCATTACGACACTGTCCTCCCGGTTGTCACTCCACCGTGAGAGTCGAAAGTCCTAATGGTGGGTGGCGGCTGGCGGTACAAGGCGGCACCGGCGGTGATGCCCGCACCGGCGGCGACGAACAGAACCTGCGCGCCCACCGGCAGGCGATCGGCCTCCCGCTCGAAGGCCGCCGCCAGCGCGGCTGTGTGCATCCGCTGATCGTCAGCGACGCTGATCTTGTCGATCGGCACCCCAAGCCGGCTGCTCAACGCGGTGCGGTATTCGTGCCGCGCAGGTGCGGCGACGATCATGTCGACGTCGGAAAGCGGGACCGATTGTGCATCCAGGCATGCGTGCGCCGCCTCTGCGGCCGCCGCGGCGAATCGCTCATCCATCACGGCTGACTGATTGAACCGAAGGACGTTACGTGCATCGGCGTATCCGACTGTCGCAGAAAATATCTCGTCACCATCTGCCGCATCGTTGGCGTTCACCCAGGACACGCCGCTAAGACCGTAGCTGTCATCAGTCCATCCGCACAGCAACGCTGCGCCGGTGGCCGAAAACGGAAAGTGCTCGCTCATGCCATGGCCAGGATCGGCATCACTGGCCACGACAAGCGCGCGGCGGATGCTGTGCGTTCGCAGGAATCCGTCGACGATCTGCAGCGCAGTAAGTACTCCGCAGGCGCCATTGGCGATGTCGAAAGAGAAAGTGCCGTGAGCGTCGGCATGCGGATCCTCGGGGTTGGCTCCGATGTCATCCTGGATAAGCGCGGCCAGCGCAGGCTCTCCCAAATTGCGGTCGCGGTAAATCCCGGCATTGACTACAAGATCCAATTCGTTCGGATCGCATCCGGCGCGCTGCAGACAGTCCTTGGCGGCACTGACCGCAAGGCGCAGCGCGCTGTGCCGGTCACGCCACCGCGGGTGCGCGATGTCGGCTCGTTCAATGACTGTTCCCATAACGGCTCACCAAATCCTCATCCACGGTCAGTAAGACCACGCCGATCTCAAGTCCCGAAGCCAACGCAAGCAGCGCGATCCTTTCGCCGGCCTCGATTCGTCCCGCCTCGAGCTCCTCGACGAGGGCCACCGTGTGGGTCGTCGATGCCGTATTGCCGTACCGGTCGACGGTGATCACGGCGTCGTGCCGGGGACTGTCGCCGAACGACTCCGACATTCGGGCCATTCCTTTGCGGATAGCGCGTGCTGAAGTCTGGTGGGTGATCACATGGTCGATGTCATGAATCGAAATACCAACGGTGTCAAGTACTTCGTGCAGTAGCAGCGGAGTGTTGGCGATCGCGGCCTTCTGGATGGCACGGGAATTGGTGAACATCCGCGCACCCGGATCGTGGCCTTTTGGATAGGCCAAGCAGAGCCGGCTGTAATCGGCGACCGTGGTGAACCCGGCGAGGGTGATTCCCGCTGAGCCGGCGGGCGCGCGCTCCAGCAGAAGTGCCGCGCCGGCGTCACCGAGGGTCAGGCACGCCAGCTCTTTGCTCATGATGTTGCGGATGTGGCGGGCCGCGTTGTGGCCAAGTTGGGAAATGTACTCTCCGCTCACCACCAGTCCGCGCTCGACAATGCCCTGCCGGATCCAATTGTTCAAAATCGTTACCCCGGTGAGCATCCCGGCGCACGCATTCGACACATCGAAAGTCATTGCCTGGGGCGCCCCAATCCCGCGGGCCACAGCGCTGCTCATCGAGGGCTCGAGCCATTGGGTAAGGCCGCCGCGGAGTTTCGTGATGCTGCAGCTGATAACCACGTCAAGCGACGCCGGATCCTGTTGCGCAGTGGTGAGACAGTTCAGCGCCGCCGAGGTGGCAAGGGTGTAAGAATCCTCGTCGCCCACCGAAACCCGGCGCTCTCGGATCCCGGTCAGTCGTTCCAGATCGATGTGAGTGCGATGGCGGGTGGTCGCCATCAATTCCTCTGTCGTGAGATGCGTTTCGGGCAGGTGGCGGCCGGCACCTGCCAACCGGGCGATAAATGGCGCCGGATCCCCTTCTCCAGCGGTCTCCATCACAAGCCAATGTCGCGTCATCGGCGATACCTCCCTTCGGCGTCAGCTGGCCAATCGCGAATCTCGAGGACTTCGGTCAACGAATGACTGGCAGTACCAGCGATGTGCGGGTCGGTTGCCGGTGTTTGCCGATTCGGATCAGCAGTTACGGCTGGACGGAATTTCCAGTCGCCTGCCTGACGATGCCGCGACCGGGCGCGGAGGTGATCAAGCGCCTTCCCTGCCATGTCACCACCTCGCCATTGAGTCCGTGACGTCGACACTAGGGATTTCGCATCGCTTGCTGACAGTGCCGTTGGTCCTTAAACCATCGAGGCGTTGGACTCCATCAGCAAGCCGAATCAGAATCGAGCGCTGGTGTGCACGCCGGGCGCGTAGATCGTTCGACGCCACACGGCATGCGCCCGCTGGAAGTTGTGCTCGAGCGGCCGGGAAGTCTCCAATGGGTACGCGGTTTCCCAGGCGCTCTGTTGGCGCGCCAGCGATGCCGCGATTTCCGGGGTCACGTCGGAATTGCCCGGCCGACGGGTCAGTATTCTGTCGGCAGCCGTATCGATGCTTGTGACGCACACGAGTTCCGCCACCGCCGAGAACGTTTCCGTCGCGAGCAGATGGGCGTGAGCACGGACCTGCGGATCCCGCCAGGTGCCGTCGAGGATGACTGATTGGCCATAGCCGAGTAGCACACGCGCCCGGTCCAGGGCTACCTCGTAGACCCGCCTGACGTTCGTGGGGTGGTACAGACCCCCATTCAAAACTCCCGGGTCTCCGGCGATGAGACCCAATTCTCGTAGCTCCTGGCGTACGTCATCGGTTGAGATCACTTGCGCTCCCACGCCTTCAGCGAGCGCGTGCGCAACGGTCGATTTTCCGGAGCCGGGATTCCCACCGATGAGCGCGATACGCACGCTACCGTGTTCCAGATGCTCGGTCGCAATGGCCAAGTGACGGCTCGCATCTTTGGCGGCATCCAATTTGCCTTGTGACAGCCGGACACAGTCGACCTTCGCCCTTACGACGGCGCGATAGGCGATATAGAAATCCCACAACGACGACGGTGCCCTGTCACCCGAGTGGACGATGTAGCGTTGGACGAAATAGTCGGCAAAGTCTTTGCGGCCCAAGAACTCCAGATCCATCGCCAAGAACGCCGCGTCATCAATGCGGTCGATATGGCGCAGTTTGTCGTCGAACTCCAGGCAGTCGAGCAATGCCGGCTGGCCGTCAGCCCAAAAAATGTCGTCGGCGAGCAGATCGCCATGGCCGTCGACGATGCATCCGTCTTCGATCCGGCGGGCGAACAACGGCGCTCGACCCGAAACGAATTCGGCGGCAAGGCGCTGTATGCACGCGAGGGACTGAAAGGATACCTCTGAAAATGGCTTGCCCACATAGCTGTTCAGATCCGAAAGGTTCTCGCGCCAGCGTCCGTCGACCGCACGGACCTTGCCCTCGGCACTGATCTGAGGGCTTCGCTCGGCACGTTCGTGAAAACGCGCCAGCACACCGGCAATGGTGTCCAGAACTTCGTGAACGGATTCGTCAGGGCCGCAGGCTATCAAGGATGCTAAGCGGTCGCCGTCCCGGTAGCGCCGCATGACGACAATCGGTTCGGCCGGCCCTCCGGACGGGTCGCTGAGATGGGCGACCCCAAGATAGCTGTCAGAAGCTAGACGGCTGTTCAGCTCGACTTCTCGCAGGCACGCGCGTTCGCGCTGCGCTCGCGTACGGAAATCCAGGAAGTTGGTCAACACCGGCTTCTTTGCTTTGTAAGCCCGGTCGCCAACCAGTACCACCACACCCGTGTGGGTCTCACGAACATCGATGTAGGGCAACGCAACTGCCGCCGGCGCTCCATTGGGCCGGTCAGCGGCAATCGTGACGTTCATGGCTCTACATTCCTGTCGATGCGAAGATCAGGAGTGGTCTTAGGACGGGCGCGCCACAATCACCGGCTGGTGAATGGAGTGGACAACCGCGTTGCTGACCGAACCCAGCACCGCGCCGGCCAAACCGCCTCGGCCGTGGCTGCCTACAACAACCAGCTGGGCCGACTCCGACTGCTCGATCAGCTGCCGGGCTGGTCGGTCGCGAACGACAAGCCGCTGCACCGCGACATCGGGGAAGCGTTCTTGCCAGCCCGCAAGGCATTCAGCCAGATTTCGCTCCGCCTCCGCCTTGACTGCCACCCAGTCATATCCGGGAAATTCGAAGAATTCGATATCGCTCCACGCGTGCAGGGCTATCAGTTCGACACCACGCCGTGACGCCTCGTCGAAAGCAATGGCGGTGGCCAGCTCCGATGCCGGCGACCCGTCAATTCCCACCAGCACGGGAGAATGCGAAGGGATCGAAGTATCGGCGCGAATGACCGCGACCGGGCACTTCGCACCATGCATCACGCCTGAACTCACCGAACCGAGCAAAACCCGTTCCATCGCGCCGCGCCCGTTGGAGCCAACGACGACCATCTCCGCGTCTTCCGACATTTCGATCAGCGTTGGCACCGCGGCCGAAGGCTTCACTTCGCTGGTGATTGTGAGCTTCCGATCTGCTTGCACGGTGTCCTGGGCGATCTTGACCGCCTGCTCGAGAGCCTGGCGCCCGTCGTCCAGCTGCCATAGCCCAGCTCCACTCGGCATCGGTATCTGCGGGACGGTCGGAACGAATGTGTTGAACATGTGCACCAGGGTCAATGGGATGTTTCGCAGCGCCGCATCACGCGCCGCCCAGACCACGGCGGCATTCGAGGCAGCCGATCCATCAATACCGACGACGATCCCGTAACGCTTCTCAAATCCCGTCACTTCGTCCTCCTCCAGTCACCGAAAACGCTATTGCCTGCGTGCTCGTCGATCATGAGGCTTTAGTCCCCATCTACGTGCCGGCAGACGGCCGCGCGACGATCACCGGCATACGGACCCCGTGAATGACTGCATTGCTGACCGAGCCCAGCACCGCGCCGGCTAAACCGCCTCGGCCGTGGCTGCCCACGACAACCAGCTGAGCCGACTCCGACTGCTCGATCAGCTGCCGGGCCGGCTGGTCGCATACGACGAGTCGGTGCACCGTGACGTCGGGATAGCGTTCTTGCCAGCCCGCCAGACGCTCAGCCAAATTCCGCTCGGCTTCGGCCCGCACCACGGGCCACTCCGGCTTAGGGAGCTCCAACAACCCGATGTCGCTCCAGGCGTGCACTGCGGTCAGTTCGACACCGCGCCGGGACGCTTCGTCGAACGCGATGGCTATCGCAAGCTCCGAAGCGGGCGAGCCATCGATTCCGACCACCACAGGAGCGTGAAGAGGGTTGGGCATCAACGGATCTTCGTCACGGATGACCGCGACCGGGCACCGCGCACCGCGCACAACGCCGGAACTGACCGAACCCAGGAATGCCCGGGCGACAGCTCCGCGCCCATTACTGCCCACGACGACCATCTCCGCCGCTTCGGACAATTCGACCAGCGTCGGCACCGGGGGTGCAAACCTCAGCTCACATGCGATATCGATGTCGCGGTAGATCTTTGCGGCATCTTGAGCGATCTTGACCGCTTCCTCGAGACTGCGACGGCCATAGTCTTCCTGCCACAGCGCAGTATCTGCGGTAAGCGGCATCGGTGGCCACGCCGGCGCAGCCGGGTTCACCATGTGGAACAAGCTCAGCGGAATACGGCGCAGCGCCGCGTCACGCGCTGCCCAGCAAACGGCGAAATTCGACGCGGGCGATCCGTCGACCCCGACGACGATGCCATAACGCTTCTCGGACGCTGACATTTTTTCTCCTTCTCCTCACCAAGAACGCTAGGGCCCAAACCCTGATCAGTCATGAGACTTTCGTCCCCAACCCCATAGACGACAGACCTTCATCCTGTGGGTGGGCTTGACCCGCTGAAACACCCACGACCAGGTGACCATTGCCGACCAAAGGTGGGCCGAACGGCCCTGCTGGAAATCCAGCGACGCTCATAACGTTTCGGGTTGAACAAGATTCCCGCTAGCGCAGCTTTCGATCGGAGAATGCAATGAATCGTCCGCAATCATCGCAGCGGGTCGTTGTCGGTATCGATGGCTCAGACGCAGCGATCAATGCGGCCAAATGGGCGGTGAGCGAAGCCATCAGCCGGGACGTTCCGCTGCGGCTGGTTCACGCGATCCCCGAACGGCGGCCGGACGGAGCCGCGAGCGATGACAGCCTAGATATCGAATACGGTGAAACAGCGCTGCTCGCCGCCTGCACCGCGGTCAACGCAATGGGCAAGCAAGTCAAAGTCGAAACCGACCTGGTGCACGGATCGCCCGCGAGCGCGTTGATCGACGAATCCGCCTACGCGGCAACGGTTTGCATAGGGTCCGTCGGGATCGGACAGCTCTCGCGCAGAGTAATCGGCTCGACGGCCACTACCGTCGCTGAGAAGGCGCGTTGTCCGGTGGCGATTATTCGCCACAACCGCGACGGCGGAGATCCTCGCTCCGGTTGGGTTGCCGTCGTCATCGATGATTCACCCGGTAACGACGCTGTGCTTGAGCACGGTTTCCGGGAAGCGCGACTACGCGACGCGCCGATGTTGGCGATGGGAGTCTGGCGCTGGGGCTTGGGCGAAATCCCATACCGCCAACTGGATCACCGGCTCGGCCGGTGGGTATCCGAGTACCGGGAGGTACATGTCCTTCCGGCTGCCGCACGAAGCGGAGCGGCTGAATTCCTCTCCAGCACAGAGGAAACCGTCCAACTCGCGGTGGTGGACAGCTCGGCTGCCAACGACGTCGCCCGCATGATCGGCCCCATCAATTCCCACTTTGGACGCGGCGGATGCTCGGTGCTCGTCGTGCGCACATGACGAGTCGATCGTCAGTGTGGATCTAACGGACCTTCGCGTTCGGGCATCGCAGCTACCAGAGGTGTGTCGACGCCGAGCCGACCTACGTCGGCAGCGCCGCCCGGGCAGCCCAGTGGCGTGCTACGGCCCGGGAGTGGGCGGCTGAAAAAGGCGGCATTGTCGTCCAAGTGCTGTAACTGGTCGGCGGGCAGATCTCCCTCCCAGTAAATCGCTTCCATGCGGCAAGCCGGCTTGCATGCACCGCAGTCCACACATTCATCGGGATTGATGTACATCGCCCGGGCACCCTCATAGATGCAGTCGACGGGGCACTCCTGAACACAGGACTTATCCAGCACATCGACACAGTCGGCGCCGATCACATACGTCATGATTCCAAGGTAGCGAGTCACTATCGGGTTGACGCTCGGCATAAGGCCCCGACTTTAGGGACCAAAGACCCTCCCGCACAATGCCATATCGCTAGTCACCGCGGACAACGATCACCGGAATTTTTGCCGATTGCGCAACATGAGAGCCAACCGAGCCCAGAAGCATGCCGGCAAAACCCCCGCGACCGTGGCTGCCGACCACCACCAGTTGGGCGTGCTCCGATTCCTTCAGCAGCCACCGAGACGGCTGGTCACAGCAGAGCACTCGTTTCACGTGCACATCCGGATACTGTTCGCGCCAACCGGCGAGGCGTTCGGCGAGGATCTCCTGCCCTTTGGCCTCGCTGTCCCGCCAGTCCATTCCGAGCATCGGAAACACCCCAACGTCACTCCACGCGTGCAGTGCCACCAACTCAACACCTCTTCGCGAGGCTTCATCAAAGGCCAAAGCGGTCGCTACTTCCGAGGCGGGCGAACCGTCGATGCCCAGTAGCACAGGCGCATGGGAATCAGGCGCCGCGTCAGCATCGGAATGAATGACCGCGACCGGGCAGTGGGCGTGGTGGAGCAGCGCCGTGGTGACCGAGCCCAGCAGCCGACCCAACGCGCCAAAGCCCTCCCCGCCCACTACTACCATCCGGGCGTCTTTGGATGCCTCGATCAGCGCCGGCACAACGTTGGAATAGACCATCTCGGTGCATATTTCGGGTGAATCAGAATCGCCCAGGCTGGCGCTGAGCGTTTTTTGGGCCTGGTCGATAACCTGCTGCCCGGCCTCTTTCTGCCAGTCCGGCATTTCGTCGTACAGTCGCCCCACCGGCCAGCCGACAACTATCGGAGCGATCGCATGCATCAACGTGATAGGTGTGTGGCGCATGCCGGCCTCCCGGGCCGCCCAAGCCACCGCAGCGTCAGATGCCGCCGATCCGTCGACGCAGACCAATATTCCGCGTTTCTTTGTGGTTTCTGACATTTCGTGCTCCTTGCTATGAAATCGCGTTCGCGGCCGACGGCAATTCGTCGAGGACGTCGGGTAGCTCGACCTCGACGTGGCGAACTGATCCGTAATACGTTGGCTTACAACACCAGCCGAGATCGAACAACATCGTGAGCATGAGATGGTTCTCGCTCAGGACATCGGCTACGAACCGTCCGATTCCGTCAGCCCGTGCGACGTTCGCGAGGTGTTTGAGCAAGGCTGTTCCCACGCCGAGCGAATGATCTTCATGCGCGACGGTGACTGCGATTTCAGCAACTTTCGGGTCGTCGCCGACGACGATGTAGTGTGCCACGCCGATCAATCGATCCGCGTCGAATGCGCCGAGAGAGTAGCGATCCCGCGCATGCTCGATGAGTTTCTTAACGAGTTCGTCGAGATCGATGTGGTTCAGCGTGAAGAAGCGGAAGTACCGATCGTAGTCGGTGAGGTGTTGATGAAGCGCGAATGTCGCCTCGGTGTCCTCGACGCTGAGGCGACGCAACGAGACAATCCGCCCGTCCAGCAGTTGAGCCGTGGCGGAGTATTCCGCCAATTGATGGCCCATAAGCGCTCCTCAAGCTCGGTCAGGAACCCGCTGCAGTCATGGGTACTTGGCTTGAACACGACGTTATGCCCGCTCCGCTCAATTCGGCAGGGCCGTTCGACTCCCATCGCGGCGCCGTTGGTCACGCACGCCCGCCGGCGCTATGGATCGCCGAGGATCAGCGATCGGTCAGCGGAGCGGTCCAGTGCACCCGGGTACCACCCTCGGGCGGAGTAGTGATTTCGCAGCTGCCGCCAACCTGTTCAGCGCGATAGACCATGTTCGCCAGGCCGCTGCGGCGTGGATTATCGAGGGAAATGCCACATCCGTTGTCAATGATGTCGACAGTCACCATGTCGGCGACGCTGACCTCAATAGTCAGTCGTGAGGCGCCGGAGTGGCGCACGGCGTTACTCACGGCTTCCGCGGTAACCGCTTCGGCGTGTTCGGCGAGTTCGCCGCCGACAGCAGTCAGCGGCCCGTGCAGTCGAACGGTGGTGATGATGTCGCGATCTTCGGTGAGGTCGGCAACCACTCGTTGTATGCGATTCCGGAAGCCGCCATCGTTCTCGGACGGGGATTTCAGCTGGAAAATGGTGGTGCGGATCTCCTCGATGATCGTCTGGAGATCGTCGAGCGTGCGATTGAGTCGGTCGCCAACCTCCGGTGAACGGACGCGGGCCACCGTGCCCTGTAGATCCATGCCCGCGGCGAACAGCCTCTGGATGACGTGGTCATGCAAGTCGTGGGCGATGCGTTCTCGCTCGGCCACCAGTGCGAGTTGGCGTGCGTGCTCGCGGCCGGCCGCGAGCATCAGTGCTATCGCCGCGTGCGTCGCAAAATCGCTGACCAGGTCGAGGTAACTGTCATCGAATGGTGGACGCTCCGCGCCACGGGCGACAGCGATCACGCCGGCCACTTCATCGTGGGCACGCAGCGGCATCAAGATCGCGCTGCGCTCCCCCACATCGGTGAAAGCCGGAATCGGGTAGCTCAAGGCTTCGGTGATCAATGGTTCGCCGGAGCGGAACACTGCGCCGCTGGTGGAAGAGTCAACCGGAATCCGTTGGCCGATAACCTCCGAGGCATTCAGCCCCACCGCCGCGGATATGACCAGCATGTCGATTTCGTCCATCGGTAGTTCGTCGTCGACTGGAACAAGCACGATTGCCTGCTCGGCTTCGGTTAGCGCGCAGGCGCGTTCGGCGATCAACTGCAACGGCATCCGGTTCGGTTCCGCACTGGACAACAGAGCGGTGGTGATTTCGCGACTTGCCTCCATCCACTTCACCGCCATGCGTTCGCGCTCGAATAGTTGCGCATTGTCGATGGCTACTGCCGCCGCGAATGCCAATGCACGAGCTGCCATTTCGTCGGATTCGGAGAACAACCGTCCTGGCTCGTCATGGGTGAGATAGAGGTTCCCGAATACCTTGCCCCGGATGGTGATCGGCACGCCAAGGAAGGCTTGCATCGCAGGATGGTGCTCAGGGAACCCGACCGCAGCCGGGTGCTGTGTCAGATCATCCAAACGCAAAGCCGGCGTGTCGAACAGTGACAGGCTGAGAACTCCCTTGCCAACCGGCAGATGCCCGATTCGACGCGCGTGGTCAACTTCGATTCCCTCGTGAACAAACGAGACCAACATTCCGTCGCGGTCGCGCAGCGCCAGGGCGCCGTACGGTGCTGAGGTCAACTTTCGAGCGGCAGCGACGATGCGATGCAGGGTTGCGTCCACATCGAGATCGGCGCCGATCTCGACGATCACCTGAAGCAAATGCTCCATCTGATCGCGCGATGCCAGCAACTCGTCGAGTTGATCGTGGATCCTGCCGACCAGTCCACGCTGGCCGAGTCCCGCAAAAGCCGAGCTGCTGTCGTCGCTGGCCAACCGCGTGATACCTCCGGCCCTTCCTGTCCCCCGCGGCAGCTGCGTGTTCTGCAAGGCAACAGACACCGAACAGGCAACGCGAAGATGCCGTCGCCAAGCATAGTCCCATCGAGATGACAACCCAACAAACTATGGATTGCCCAATCCTCACGACCGATGGCAGCTGGGAGCTGGTGCACCACGCCTGATCATGCTCAGGTACCAGCAGACGGCGGCGTGGTTCGTTGGTCCAGCTTCGAGGCGAACACCGCTGCCTGGGTCCGCCGCTCCATGCCGAGTTTGGCCAGCAGCCGGGATACGTAGTTTTTCACCGTTTTCTCGGCCAGGAACATTCGCGCGGCGATCTGCCGGTTGGTCAATCCTTCACTGAGCAGCCCGAGAAGCGTTCGCTCGCGATCGGTCAATCCCGACAGCGGATCCTTCTGCTCGGCGTTGCCACGCAGTTTCGCCATCAACGCGGCGGCTGCCCGGTTGTCGAGCAGTGACTTCCCGGCACCGACGTCCTTGATTGCCTGCGCCAATTCCATACCCCTGATGTCTTTGACGACATAGCCGCTGGCGCCGGCCAAGATCGCCTCGAGCATCGCCTCGTCAGAGGTGAACGACGTCAACATCAGGCAGCGCAACTCGGGAAGGTCAGACAACAGGTCGCGGCACAATTCGATGCCGTTGCCGTCCGGAAGGCGTACGTCAAGCACCGCGACGTCGGGTTGCAACGCGGGTATTCTGACCAGCGCTTCGGACACGGAGCCCGCATCGCCGATGACCTCGAGCTCAGGGTCGGATGCGAGCAGGTCCGCAAGTCCGCGACGAACTACTTCGTGGTCGTCGACCAGGAAAACCTTAACCATTTGCGAGTCCTTCCTGCCCCTGCCTCAATATCGCACATCATTCATATTCGCCCAGGTTCACAAATGCTGTAGGTGATTGACGATCAGCAGCGAGCACTCGGCGTCCTGCAGTATCGCACTGCCGATTGGTCCGATAAGTGCGTTCAGATGCTCACGGTCGTCAGAGCGGATCATCACTAACTGCGCCGATCGGTGCAAATGAGCCAGGTGGTCTAGCAGGCTGCCGTGCACCGCCGTCGACTTCACTTCGAGATTGGGATGGCGTCGCCGCCATCGCGCCAGTCGACCATCGAGGTCAGCCCGTGCCGGTCGATCACTGTGCTGCACCGTCGGATCGTCGGCCCGTTCGCAAACGACCACCTGAAGTGGGGCATTGCGCAGCCGGGCTTCCTCCATCGCGGCGCCCAGCAGCACGTCGTTGTCGGGGGCCGCGGGAATTTCGACGACAATCCCACGCGGTGGCTGAATGGGTCCATTGCGGTGGGTGCGGACGACAGCGACGGGGCAGCGCGCCGACATTGCCAGGGCCGCCGCGGTAGAACCCACTCGACCCGCCTGGAAATGGTGGATGCCGATCGCACCCACACACACCATGGACGCGGCAGCCGACGCCCGGATCAATGATTCAGTCGGCGGACCCTGGACAATTTCCGTCTCAATTTTCACCGGCTGGCCCGTGCCTTCGACTGCCGTGAGTGCCCGGCGCACCGCCGATTCCGCGACGGCAAACTCGCGCGCAACGGCATCCGGCCCCTCCGCCTGAACCCTGTCCTCGTCGATCAGGTACAGGAGGCGCAGCGGGACGTCACGGCTGACCGCCTCATCAACCGCCCAGAGCGCGGTCGCTATCGCCGCCTTGGAGCCGTCTACACCGACGACGACTGGCCGAGATGTTCGTAGCTCGTTCATTGCAAGGCTTTCGGGGTCAGTCCCGGATCAGCAGTACTGAGCAGTCGGGATAGCCAACGATCGGATGACAGTTCGGTGTGGCGAGGTCGGCAATCTGATTGGCTTCGGCCCTGCCTACAACGGCCAGTTCGATTGCACTGCTGTGTTTTTCGACAGATCTCGCGCCTGTGCCGGCGGCAACGACCTGGACGGGAACATCGGGATAACGTCGAACCCAGCTGTTCAGCCGCCGATCGATCTGGCGCACAGTAGCGCGGCGGCGCCGCCCTTCTTCCATGGCCTGGTGGACAACTTCGTCGTTGTCGGGTTCATCGTCGAGTACGACTGCGATCACGCCGGGCGCTGCCGGAGTGCCATCAGGATTGGTCCGGATTATTGCCAGTGAGCAGTTAGCGCGGGTCGCCAAGGTGGCCTCGGTTGTGCCGAGCAGCTTGCCGGCTTCCCATCCGCGCCGGTCGGTGCCCACACAAACCAGGGCGGCATCCCGCGATTCATCGACGAGTACCTGTTCCGGGTCACCGGAGAGCAGTACCGTTTCGACCTCGACGGCCTTTCCGATCTCGCGCACGGCTCCCGCTGCTTGGTCGAGCGCCGCTTCGCCGCGTTCGAGCTCCCAGTCGGAGAGTCCGGTCGACGCCGATTGCGATTCGCCCCGCGCGACGACATGGATAAGGCGAAGAGGAACCTGTCGGCGGATCGCCTCATCGACCGCCCACTGGGCAGCGTTGACGGCCGCTTTCGAACCGTCGATGCCCACGACCACCGACTTCGCATGCGGCTGGTTCATCTGCGCTCCTGACTGAACATTCGACCGGTTCAGCTCCAGGCTATTGAGCACATGGCCGTTTGCGGAGGGGCCATTAGGCCTCTCATCGGCAGCCGTTCGTCCCGCGGATACGAGGCTCTTACAGCGGTTATAGCCCCGACGGGTACGTTTCGGGAGTTTCGCCGGCGATCCAGAGACTCGTAGGTTCCAGGGGTTCCAGAGCTCGAGTCCTATCGATATGAATCATCGCGTCGAACTGGTCCGCGGGCCGGACATGGAAGTAATGGCTTTGCCGCTCGGTTTCCGGCCGATAGATCACACCGATGGCGCGCCCCAATCGAACGACGCCGAGCGGGTCGGCGGCATCCGGGCTGAGGTCTGCCGACACCAGGAACGAGCTTCTGCCGGTCTCGTGTAGCAATTCTTCGATGCTGCCGTTGAGCGCTGGCACAACAGCCTTTCGTTCCGCGACACCGCCCCAATCGCTGGCGGCGGTAACTGTGCCGGCGTATGTGCTGAATCCGATCAGGCGTGACTCATCGCCGTAGCGCTGGCGGACGAGTTGCCCCAGTGTGAGTTGCCCGTCGGCCCACACCTCGGTTGCCCGTGCATCCCCAACGTGAGAGTTGTGTGCCCACACCACTATTCGTGCTGACGGCGAATCATGGTGGCGGTCCAGATGCGCTAATAGCGCCTCGAGAGTCTCCGCCATGTGCTCATCACGCAGATTCCACGAGGTGACACGTCCGCTGAACATCGCACGGTAGTACTCCTCGGCGTTGCGTACCGTTTGCGCATTTTGCTGGGCGTAGAACAGCTCGTCTTCGGCGAGCAGTCCGTCCCTGCGTGCATAGGCCAAGGCGTTGCGCTGGATGTCAACCAGCTGTTCGATCGCGTCACTTTCGCAAGATGGACCGGCACCGAACGCCGCCGCGAAGCCGTACGCCTGACCATCATCAGCCGAAGCATGGTCGAAGCATGCGTAGCGGTTTCGCGCCCGCATCGCCGCCTTCGGGTCGACCTTTTCTAGGTAGGTGATCACTTCCTGCATCGACCGATGCAGGCTGTAGAGATCAAGTCCGTAAAAGCCGGCTTGCCGCACAGCGTCTGACTCGTGTCGCCGGTTGCGCATGCGCAGCCAATCGACAAAGTCGCGAACGACGGTGTTGCGCCACATCCAGGCCGGGAAGCGCTCGAATCCGCTCAATGCCTCATCGGCGGTCTCGTCCTCACCGAGGCCGCGAACGTATCGATTCACCCGGTAGGCGTCGGGCCAGTCCGCTTCCGCGGCGACCGCGCAGAACCCCTTCTCCTCGATCAGCCATTTCGTGATAGTTGCCCGAGCCTCGTAAAACTCTTGCGTCCCATGGGAACTCTCGCCGATCAGCACGACCCGAGCGTCACCGATAAGCTTCTCGAGCGTCTCGCGCGGCGGAACACCCGCTGGGGCATCGATTGCCACGCTGCCGAGCACCTCGGCGGGGGTCAGCTCCTTCGCCGTCGTTGTCTCGGTCGTCGGAGTAGCGAGCAGTTGCTGAACTTCCTCGTCAGTGACCTGGCGAAAATCCCAGAACGACTCCCCGACTGCGAGGAATGGGGTGGGCATACTCGCGCAGACCATGTCGTCCACCAGGCCGGCGAATTCCCGGCAGGTGGATTCCGGGGCGGCCGGCACCGCAATCACGATGTGAGCGGGCTCAGATTCGCGGAGCGCTTGGACCGCCGCGAACATGCTTGCGCCGGTGGCCAACCCGTCATCGACGAGGATGACAGTCTTGCCGGTCACATCGAGCGGCGGGCGTCCGCCCCGATAGGTGGCCTCACGCCGGACCAGTTCCCGGCCTTCACGCTCGGCAATGGTACGCAATTGTTCCGGCGAGATCCGCAGGCCACGTACCACATCGTCGTTGACCACCACGCGGCCGCCGCTAGCCAGCGCCCCGACCGCGAACTCCTCGTGCCCGGGAGCGCCGAGCTTTCGCACGATGAAGGCGTCCAGCGGCGCGTGCAGCGCGGCCGCCACCTCCCATGCCACAGGCAGGCCGCCCCTCGCCAAGCCCAGGACGATCACATTGGGTCGGTCGCGGTAGGCGCTAAGGAGGTTTGCCAGCATCCGGCCGGCCTCGCGACGGTCGCGGAATACGTGGCGTGGCGAGCGCCGGCTGGTATCAGCTGCTCTGGTCATCATCAGTTCCCTTCGATGTATCAGCGGCCGGGCCGTTTGAAGCCGACGACAAGCAAGCAGAAATCGCTGTCACGCAGAGCCGCAGCGCCAGGAGCGCCGAGAAGTTGCTCGACTGCCGCGGTCTGGGCCGCCCCGACCACCAACAACTGGGTAGCGTCGGCATGGTCACGGAGGTAGTCGACAACGGAGCCTTCCAAAACAACGGTGTCGATTTCGGCATCGGGGTAGTCGTCCATGCAACGCTTCATGTGGGAATCGCCGCCGACTGAATCCCGAAGCACCCGTAGTGGTGCGGCTCTATGCCGGGCCTCGTGGATCGCCAGCTCCAGAACGTCCATGCCATCTGGGGATTCATCCACGAGGGCCATGATCCAGCGGGCGTCCATTTCGTCGGTTTCGCGACGGTCTCCCCGGACGATAGCGACCGAGCAATGGCCGGATTTTGCCAATTCTTTTGCAGTCGAACCCAACCAGGCGTTCGGGTGCATCGCGGCTCCGGTGTCCCCGACACACAGCAACGTCGTGGAACGCGAAGCAGCGATGAGCCCCGCCACCGGTCCTCCGTCGACGATTTCCGTTTCGACCTTGACCGGCTTGCCCATTTGGTCGACGGCGTTGTACGCGTCGTGGACAACTTGCTCCGCCGCCGCCAGCGCGAATCGCGCTTCACCCGGTTTGGCGTTCGGGTCGCGTCGGGTGACATAGAGCAGACGCAGCGGAGTGTCGGTGCCCGCGACTTCGTCGACCGCCCACCGGGCGGCGCGAATCGCCGCTGCCGATCCATCCACGCCAACGATCACTGACTTCGGTGGATACCTGTCGAACATGAGAACTCCCGGCGACCAAGGACATTAAACAAGCTGTCCAAGACGCTACGGAGTCTGTCCGGTGCCGATCAGAGGCATTAGTCCTCATCTCTGGATCCGTTAGGCGGACGAGTGCCGCGCAAGGTCTGGTGACTTCGGGCCCTATCCGCGGACCGAACGAGCTGATCGGATTGCGTCATACAAGCGCCCGCTTACTAAAAGCACGGGCCGCTCGCCAACGAATAGCGACGGCTGACGTGAGAGTTGCTGTGCTGCAGTATCTTTTGCTCCCTCGCGGTAGAAAAGACTAGGAGATGTTGTGGCGATTCTCGACAACGTTCGGGTGTTCAACAAGCGCCTGCTCAATCCATTGATGCTGCATATGGCCGGACGAAAGTACTGGTATGCCTCGGTGGTTGAGCACACCGGCCGACGTTCCGGCGAGCACTATGCGACTCCGGTGGCCACAGAACGGGTGCCGGACGGGTTCATCGTTCCGCTGCCCTACGGCGTTGAGGTCGATTGGCTGCGAAATGTCCTTGCCGCGGGGCAAGCGACCATCCGGGCTCACGGCCAAAGCTATCGAGTGGTCGAACCCGAAATCATCTCCGCACAGTCCGCTGCCCCCCAGCTTCGGCCCGAGCGGCGCCGCACCTATGACCTGTTCAGGACAAAGAACTACCTCAAAGTGAAGTCTGAACCGAACTAGGCCCTTGATGCACCAGGGCGACTTCCAATGGGGCCATCCCTTAGTGGCGAATCTCCAACACCTCATGCAAGGGTTTGCGCGGCGTCGGTTCGGGAGCCAACTCGCCTTCCGGTTCGATGCCGACTCTGATCAAGACCTGCGGTACCGCAGCGGACCCCGTCGCAAGGTCGCGGATCATGTCCCGACTGGCTTCCAGCTCCGTGACGTGCGTGACGGGGCACGTCGCCAATCCGGCCATCGTGCACTCCAGCAGGATCGCCGAAAGCGCCTCGCCGCAGTTAAGGGCGTCGACATGTGAGTCGCCGCTGGTGGACAACATGAGAATCTTCGCTTGGTCGTACGTGCCCGCAGAGCTCAGCTCATTCGACGGGTCGATCGGAAACCGACGGTTCACGTCGACCCTCCGGTCATCTGACTCCGACACCAGTGCGCTTTGCGGTATCCCTTCCGATCCATCGACCAGTCCTGTCCACCAACGCAATTCATAGTGATACAGGTCGTCGTAGCGACGTAAAGCCTCGGTGAGTCGCGCCGCTTCGGCCAGTCGCGGTCGCACATCTTCGGACAATACCTCCAGACTGACCAAGTCGTTGTCGAACGAGCTGCGCAGCACGGGTTCGAACGACGCCCAGTGCTTCGGCGCACGGAAGGGTAGTCGGTTGGTCCGGCGACGCAATATCGCGGCTGCGCGATCACGCCGAGCCTGTGTCACGTAGTCGACCGGCGCAAAATCGACGGTTGCCAGGTGCTCGAGATTGTTCGGGTTGGGAAACTGATCGACGTTCGTTGCCCAACCGGCGGCGGCCATCGCACTCCGGAAGTGATCGAGCGCGGCGCCGCAGCTGATGATCGCTTCACGACCCGATTTGTCGGCCGACCGCACGATTTGCTGCGGATCGAGGAACAGGTCGACGATCGCGCCATCGGCAATCCACCGCCAAGGTTGGGCGTTGTGCAGCGACGGAGCATGACACGCCAGCTCGACTGCCGTCGTGATCACCTTCGTATCTGCCAGGGTCTCCGCCATCGTCTTCAGCCTTCCTCCGTATGGCTGAAACCCTCGTGCACGCGGACATCTGACGCCAGAGTCCTTGGTCCCCGGCGCCAGGTCATCGGACCTTCGTGAGACCGCCGCAACGCGCCGGCTCGTCGAAACCTGCCCTTCATCTCGACGACAAAGCGCGTCTTGACTGATGACTTGATGTATGCATCGCTGCGAACGTTGGCCGACGTGGTCAGCTACGTCGAAAATAACCAGCAAGGTAGCCCAATGGCCCCGCCCCGCAGGGACATACGACCCTAGGCGTTCACCCCGACGACACCCTAGCGTCGATAGCAAGTCACAACATTGACGAGGGGTTGACGTCATGCATCCGACGATGGATACCCAGGTACTGAAAACAGCGGTGCGATTGGCGTGCCGGGCTCCGTCCGTGCATAACAGCCAGCCATGGCGGTGGGTGGCGGAAGGCGCAGTGCTGCAACTATTCATCGATCGGCACCGCACCGTCCCCGGCACAGACTCCTCTAACCGCGACGCGATCATCAGTTGCGGCGCAGTCCTCGATCACCTTCGTATCGCCATGCTGGCGGCAGGTTGGCAAGCCGATATCAAGCGATTTCCCAACGAAAACGACCCCGATGAGCTCGCATCCATGGAATTCAGCCCCGTCGCACAGGTCACCCGCGCTCAGCGTGAGTGCGCCCTGGCGATTCTGCAGCGCAGAGCCGATCGGCTTCCGCTCCAACAACCCGCATATTGGGATTTCTTCGAACCCGCTCTCTTCAACGCCATCGATGACAGCCGGGTGAAACTGCACGTGCTCCCCGACGATGTTCGTCCGCGGCTGGTTGAAGCGGCGGAGCTTGCTGAAGCCGCCCGTAGCGACGACTGGCTCTATCTCGCCGAATTGGATTGGTGGACATCACCTTTTGCAATCAGCGAAGGTATACCTCCAAGCGCGCTGCCATCCGACGAAGAGCACTGCCGCGTAGATCTGGGACGCGCGTTCCCGGTCAGAATCCATGCAGACCGGCGCCCAGCAGTCGAGGCGGACTGGTCAAAAATTCTTGTCCTGTCCACCGAGGAGGACGACAGGGCCGACTGGCTGAGGTCGGGCGAAGTGCTGTCGACGGTGTTGCTGGAATGCACCGCCGCCGGGATGGCGACCTGCCCGTTGACCCATCTCACCGAAGTGGACGAAAGTCGCGATATCGTGCGCGGTCTGATCGACCAGTCCGGCGTGCCCCAGGTGCTGATCAGAGTCGGGGTAGCACCGCCGATCGATGATTCGCCCGCACCCACGCCGCGGCGTCCGCTGCACGATGTCTTCAAGGTTCGCTAGACGGACCGACAGAGGCGTTGACCCCTTTGGTCCCGACGGGGCAGGACCTTTGGCAGGCGCAACTGCCCGGCGTCGTCACTATTGTCATTCTCATGACGAATCCAAGCCAAAGCGACGACGGCGCCATCATCTTGCCGGTGCACGAGTGTTGGGACCTGCTCGCAGGTGTCACGCTGGGGCGGCTGGTCACGAGCGTGGATGGCCACCCGGGGATCTTCCCGGTCAACTATGTCGTCCAGCGGCGAACGATCCTGTTCCGTACCGCGGAGGGCACGAAGTTGGTCAGTGCCGCGATAAACAATGAAGTCGTGTTCGAGGTCGATGACCATAACGTCGCCGAAGGCTGGAGTGTGATCGTGAAGGGCACCGCGCGCTCACTTCGTACCGACGAGGAGATCGAGGACGCCGAGCGGGCCCAGGTCTTGCCGTGGACGACTTCTGAGAAGTCGCACTATGTACGGGTGATTCCGCAGATGGTGACCGGACGCCGGTTCCAATTCGGCTCGCCGCCAATGGAACAGTCCATTCACCTCTGACCGAGCACCGCCGGCTGCGGCTAGGCGCGGAAAGCACCGGTCCGAGTCGGCCGCTGGTGGTGATGCGGACGTGGGGTGAACTCCAGCGACAGCAACACCACTAACGCAGCTGGGATGTGTTGGACACGGAGCACGACGTATCGCCGCTCCCCCAGCGAGTGAAATTTGCGGAGATACCGGTATAGGGACTCAAGTCGGATCAATGGGTCCAGCAGATGGATCAACCGATACGCGACCCGCTGCATCGGGCCCGGATGGGCTGCTTGGAAGATTTCCGGAAACGCCGCGAAGGCCAGCGAAAGGCTGGTTGCGTTCTGGCTTTTCGCCGCGGCGATCATGTCAACGCTGAGCCGCTCGTCAACACCGTTGGGAGCGTCTGGGCGACGGTACGGCACGTCGAGAGTCACCTCTGATCCTTGTCCCGCAGTCGCGTATCGGTGAAAGGCCGCTACCCGCCCGCGCCGGTCACGAGCGATGGCCAGCGTGATCCCGGGCAATCGGCCTTGCAAGGCCCCGTCCAGACTCATACAAAACCCGCGCTCGGTGCCCGCTGCGTGGTGAGCGGCATACAAGACCTCAGTCAATTCGTCGAGCAGCGGGCCGGGGACTTGCTGCTCGTCAACGATCTCGGTGGTGATCCCGCCGTTGCGGGTGCGCTGCACCGCTTGGCGCAAGTTGCGAAAGCGTCTCCCCTTCAGGGTGAAGTGGCGAACATCGACGACGACATCGCGCCCGATCGGGACCTCCAACATCGACCGTCTGCCCTTCGGGCTTCGCCATAGTCCCAAATATTCTTCACCGCAAGCCAATACGACGATCCGCCAGCCCCGGCTGCGGCACATGTGGACGAAATCGTCAACCAGAAACTGGAATTGGAGATCATCACCGATCGGATCGCCGCTGACTACCGCGAATCCAAGCCTGGTGCGGTAAGCGATCGCCGCGGTCTTGTCGCTGTTGAAGTGATAGCTCTTGCTCGAGTGCATGGCGAACGGCGCCAATGGGTCCCCACGGGTGATGTTGACCAGAGCCCACACCTGCTGCAGTAACTCCGGTTGGGGTTGCGCCGTCGTCGGCCACATCAGCGCGAGCCCACTGCCACCCAGCAGAACGTTTCCGATTGTGCCGAATGACAAAAAGTGCGCACAAAGCCCACCGCACACGATCGCACCTGCGGCTATCGCATGCCTGCTGGTCACCGGACGACCAAGAAAGATACCTCGCGCAATCAGAGCAACCGCGGCAAGCAGCGCGACCGACCAACCGAAGCGGCCTGGTGCCACCCGGTCGTAGCCGAAGTGGTCACCCGCGACCAGTGCGGCAGTCCAGGCCAGGACGCACAACAACATCGCCGCGCTGATGAAGCGGCCCAGCGGGACATCACTTCTGACCAGCACCCGCTCGCGAGCACCTACCATTTCAGCCCCACCGCTTCTGTACGTGGTCTTCACCGTGGGCCCACCTACTCACGAACGACGAGGACTGAACATTCGGGATGGTGGAAGAGCTGATGCCCGGATGGACCTATCAGTCGCGCCACCTGATCGGCCTCCGCCGCGCTGATGACAGCGAGTTGCACTCGCTCCTCGTTGACACGTAGGAAGCTGGCGATCGCGAACTTGGTGGCGACGGGGTATGCCCGCACCTCGGGATGACGCTCCCGCCAATCCTGCACCCGACGCTCGAACGTGCCGTCGGCATACGCGGTAAGTTCTTCCGGCTGACCTCCGAGGATGAGCATGGGCGCCCTGCGCAGCTTGGCTTCCCACGCAGCGTATTTGACGACGGCGTCGTTGCCGGGTGCGTCGGTCATCCGGACGACGATCCAATTGATCTCCGGTGGTGGCTGATCAAGATTATTCGTCCGGATAACCGCGACCGGGCAATGCGCCTTGCCGGCGAGCTCGGTTGCCGTCGATCCCAAGATCGCCCGGGCGTAGCGCCCGATCCCCACCGTGCCGACACAGGTCATTTCTGCATCGCGGGATGCCTCCACCATGACCGCTCCGGCCGGCCCGCGCGGGATCTCAGTTTCGACCTCGACAGACTTTTGGCTCGCCTCGACGGCGAATTGCGCTTCACGAAGCGACTTCTCGGCGTGAGCAAGGTCGCGGTCGTAGTCATCCGAGGATGGATGCGTCTGCTTGATCACGGAGACAAGCCGCAGCGGTAACGAGCGGCTGATGGCCTCATCGACAGCCCACAAGGCGGCGGCGATTGCTGCCTGTGAACCATCGACACCCACAACGATCGCTTTCATATCTGTACTCCTCTCCGGACCACTTCCGAAGGCCGGATCACCCAGCGCTGGAAAGGTTGTCGGTACCGTGACGATCAGCCATCGCTGCGGGGGCCGGCCGGGCCAGCCGGTAGACATCGATCAACCGGGCCACATCGGTCGGCGTAACGATTCCGACGACCTTGCCCCCGTCGATGACCAGAGCGCGGCTACGAGCATCGATGGGCGCCATCCGATGCAACAAAGCATTAAGCGACTCCTGCGGTCCTGCGGTCGGCACGCTGTGCAACGGCACAGCGATATCGCCCACACGGGTAGTGGTGCGTCGTTCGGGCGCAAGTTCGCGCAGCTGCCGTAACGTGACCAGCCCTGTGATCGATCCGTCCTGATCGGAAACCGGGTAGGCCGAATGCCGGTCGCCGAGCACATAACGTTGGATGAAATCCTCCACAGTGATCCATCCAGGAGCAGTGTGGGGTTGGGGCGTCATCGCGTCACCGACGCGCACACCCTCGAAGATTTGCTGGTTCGTCACCTGTGTTTCCTCTTCGCGAGCGGCGACAAAGATGAACCAGCCGATGAATGCCAACCAGACGCCGCCGATAAGGCCGCCGGCCAGAAACTCCGCCAGTCCCAACACAATCAAGATGATTGCGACCACTCGTCCGGCGCGCGCCGCACCGATCGCCGCGCGCACGCTGTCGCCGTCGCGATGCCATAAATAGGCACGTACCAGCCGCCCACCGTCCAACGGGGCGCCTGGTAACAGGTTGAACAAGCCGAGCAGCAAGTTGATGGTGGCCAGCCACCAAGCAACGCTGCCGATGATCGCCGGGGCATGCAACGTCGAAATCGCCATAGCCAGTGCGGCGAACATCACGGACAGGGCAAGACTGGTGGCTGGGCCCGCGACCGCGATACGGAAGGCGGCCTTGGGGCTCTTCGCCTCTCCTTGCAGGGTCGTCACCCCGCCGAATAGCCATAGCGTCACGTCGCCTACGTTCACCCCTACTCGGCGGGCGACGACCGCGTGCGCGAGTTCGTGTGCCAACAGCGATGCCAGCAGCACCACTGCGCCGCACGCTCCGGCCAGCCAATAGGCCGGCCGCGAATAACCCCCGACGCTACCGGGCAACGAGGTTGCCAGGCTCCACGTGAACAGCCACAGGATCACAATCACACTCCAATGGACCTTCAGCGGAAAGCCCGCAAATCGTCCTAGCGGAATAGCGTCAGGCACCTTAGAACCTCCGAAACCTGTGGGCTGCATGACTCGGAGCGCAGCCGGAGAACCTCCGGCCTTCATCCGATCGTCTCTCAGGGCTCTTGACTAGGGACTGAAGTCCCAGATGGCTGAACTAGGGACTTAATGCCCGAGTAGCTGATGACTTTCAGCGAGACAGGATCGGCCTTCCGACGCTGGAGCGACGCCGGTGCAGAATGTGACGGTCTTGGGACTTTTGCCCCTACCGCCGCCAGGGTCTAAAACGATCGGATTACCGATATGAGCACCGCGCTATCGACCCACTTGGCAACGGACTTTGACCGCGCGGTCAAATGTACCCGAGAAGCCCTTGCAGAACAGGGGTTTGGCGTGCTAACCGAGATCGACATCAAAGCCACGCTGAAGGCGAAGCTCGGTGTGGAGATGGAGGACTATTTGATACTTGGCGCGTGCAACCCGGCGTTGGCGCACCAAGCGATAAATATCGATCGAGAGATCGGGTTACTGCTCCCCTGCAACATCTTGGTCCGCGCCGACCAGAGCACGCCGGGGACGATAATCGTCGAGGCGATGGATCCGAGCCTTTTGGTTGAGGTAACCGGCGAGCCGGCGCTCGTAGCGATCGCCGATGAGGTCACCGCTAAGCTGGCCGCCGCGATCACGTCGCTGAATTCTAGTTGCGGTTGATTTCATCCACTGCCATATCGACCACTTGCGGAACAGCGCGTGCGACCTCTGGAGTCAAGCCGATGCCATTGTCGGTATCCGCCACTTCGATGGTGAACACCACTAGCACGTCGGGTACTGGTCTTCCAAGCGCCTTACCGAGCTCGTAAGTGCGACCGAGATCCAGGCTGTGCGAACTCAATCCCTCGGAAGGGGTATGCACATCATCGACCGTGCAGCGGCGGATGCGGCCTGGCATCGGCGGCGTCGAAATCGCGCCATCGATCACCACGGCCAGCTTTGCGTCCGACCACGCTTCAAGCAGGCTCAGAGGTTCCGCAACGCCAGCCACTACGCAAACGCCGGGCAACGTCAGGTCTTTGAGCGCCGCGGCGGCGACGATGCCCACGCCATCGTCCTTTCGGAAGATGTTGCCGAGGCCGACGACGACCACTTCGCCGGTCACCGACGCTGCACCGTCAGCGTCAAGAAGTGTGTCGAACATGAGATACACGGGTCATAGCTGCGGATTATCTTCTCGCACAGCGCCGTCAGCGCGGCATCATCGAGTGACAGGTTGCCGGCAACGGCGCGACCCAGGTCGGCTTCGATTGCCGCTTGGTTCTGCGAAGTTGGCGGAATCATGGTTGCGGCGGAGACTAGTCCATCGGCGTCGATCCGATACCGGTGATACAGCAGGCCGCGGGGCGCCTCGCTGACGCCGTGTCCGACGCCGGCGCGGGCCGGAACATCGACGAATGGACGCGACGGGCGCTGGTAGTCGGCGATGATCCGCAGCGCCTCCTCGAGGGCATAAACGACTTCGACGGCACGGACGACGATGCTGCGAAAGGGGTTTCGGCATTCGGCCGATAGCCCAGCGCTTGCCGCCGCCTGCGCAGCGATGGGCGATAGCTCCGACGAGTTGAGCGAGAATCTTGCCAACGGCCCGGTCAGGTAGCAACTGCCGTCGAGGGTCGCGTGCAGGGCCGTGGAGTGCGGCACCTGAGATTCGACGATGTGCGTGGTGAAATCGGCGACGGGAAAAGGCGACCCCTCGCTGCGTCCGATGGCGCCGTTTTCGATGGGATACCGGCCGGGTGTTGTAAGCGCCAAGAACTCGTGCTCAAGCTCGAAGTCGGGGAACTCGAATCCAGATACCCACTCGACGGTGGCCAGTGCGTTATCCAGCGCCACGCGCAACTGTTCGGCGATCGGCGCGAACTCCGACCGCGTTGGCACAGAATAGAACCCACCCAGGCGCACATTGATCGGGTGGATGGCCCGTCCGCCGACGAACTCCATCAGCTGATTTCCGGCCTTCTTCAACGCCAGACCACGCTCGACGACCGCGGCATGGTCGCGTGCCATACCCACGATGTCGGAGTAGCCAAGGAAGTCGGGCGCGTGCAGCAAGTAGATGTGCAGAGCGTGGCTGTTGATCCACTCGCCGCAATACAGCAGTCGCCGGAGCGCCACGATATCCTCGTCCACCTCAACGCCACATGCGTCTTCAATCGCGTTACATGCACTGACTTGATAGGCCACCGGGCAAATTCCACAGACCCGGGCAGTCAGGTCGGGCGGCTCGGTGTAGGCGCGCCCGCGCAGAAACGCCTCGAAAAAACGCGGCGGTTCGTAGATATTGAGCTGGACGCTCTCGAGCTCTCCGTTCTTGAGCGTGATGTCCAGTGCGCCTTCACCTTCCACCCGTGTCAGCGCGTCGACCCTGAGCTTGCGGGCAGATGGTGTCATTCCTTTGTCCGCTCGGCAGCGAATGTGGTGACGTTGAATGTGGAGAAAACCCGGTCGACGTCGCCGTCCGACATCCCGTCGCGGCGCAGCAACGGGATCAACGTCGCGGTCCTCGGCGCCGCGGACGGGCCGAAACAGCCGTAGCAGCCACGACGATGCTTGGGGCACAGCGCTCCGCAGCCGGCATGGGTGACTGGACCGAGACACGGGGTACCGTCAGCGACGATTACACATGTCACGCCGCGCAATTTGCACTCGGTACATACCGTCTTGGCCGGCAGCCGTGGCTTGCGTCCGATCAACAGCGCCGCGAGCGTATCGAGCAACTGTCCGCGGTCGATCGGGCAGCCCGGGAGCTGGTAGTCCACCTCGACGTGCGCCGACGCCGGAGTCGAGGTTGCCAGTGTGTCGATGTACTCGGGTTTGGCATACACGACCGAGGTGAACTCGGCGATGTCGCCAAAGTTACGCAGCGCCTGCACTCCCCCGGCGGTCGCGCACGCGCCGATGGTGACCAGTAGCTTCGATTGGTCCCGGATCTCGCGGATGCGTTGCTCATCGTGCCGGGTGGTGATCGAACCCTCAACGAGCGACAGGTCGTACGGGCCGCCGACCATCGCACTGGAAGCCTCGGCGAAGTGGGCGATCTCCACTTGGTCAGCGAGAGTGAGGAGCTCGTCTTCGCAGTCGAGCAGGGTTAGCTGACATCCATCGCAGGAGGCGAACTTCCATACGGCCAAACTGGTTCGGGTCATCTAGAGTTCCTTCACCGCCATCAGGGGGCCGGCTATGTCGTAGCCGACGACAGGGCCATCGCGGCACAGCAGTAGCGGACCGAGCTGACAATGGCCGCACCACCCGACGCCGCATTGCATGTTGCGCTCCAGGGAAACGCGAATATTCTGGGCCGCAAGGCCTTTCGCTACCAGGGCCTCAGCTCCGAAGCGGAGCATCGGCTCCGGCCCGCATAGAAATGCCGTGGTGCGATCGACATTTAGCTCCAACCGGCTCAGCGGCGCGGTAACCAATCCAACCTCGCCCTTCCAGCCGGCCGTCGGCGCATCAACGACGACATGCAATTCGATCTGCGGTTCTTTGGTCCATGTTTCGAGTTGAGCCGCGAAGACGAAGTCAGCTCGGGACCGTGCGCCCACGATCAGCGTCACGTTGCCGTAGCGCGAGCGCTCCGCCAGCGCCCCGAGCACGGCGGGACGCAGTGGGCACAACCCCACACCGCCGGCGACCATGACCAGATCTCGCCCAGCGGCCTCGGCCAATCCCCACGACGTGCCGAAGGGACCCCGTATCCCGATGACCGTGCCCGGCTGGGCATCGTGCAAGGCGCGACTGACCGCACCGACCGCGCGGATGGTGTGGGTGATCGACCCGTCGGTGACCGTGGGGTCGCCGCTGATCGAAATCGCGGCTTCACCTATACCGAACGCGTACAGCATCATGAATTCGCCCGGTTGCGGCGTGCGCAGGGTTTCGTCGAGTGGGTCCAGGCACAACGTCGCCGAGTCCGGGCTCTCCACAACCCGGCTACGCACTCGATACGGCACCGGCTCCATCGGCGAATGGGTCGACGGCACTGGCGCAGCACCGGTCATCCCGTCAATCATCGCCGTCCGTTCCGGCCATTTTGTTCATCTCTGCGGTGATGTCGATGCCAGTAGGACACCAGGCGATGCATCGCCCGCAGCCGACACAACCGGACGTGCCGAATTGGTCATGCCAGGTGCCCAATTTGTGAGTCAGCCAATGCCGGTAGCGCGACGCACCGGACTGACGAACGCTGCCCCCACCGTGGACGAAGGTGAAATCGAACTCGAAACACGACGCCCACTCCCGCCAGCGCTCCGCATGCTCACCGGTGAGATCGCTCACGTCCTCGGTGCTGGTGCAAAAGCATGTCGGACACACCATCGTGCAATTGCCGCAAGTCAAGCAGCGGCTTGCCACTTCGTCCCACTGTGGCGACTCGCGGGATTGAATCAGCAGGTTCCGCAGATCCGTGTCCGGCATCTGCCGGCCCATCCGACGGGATGCTGATTCGACATCAGCTCGCGCGCAATCGATTTCCGCTTTATCGGCTAGCCGATGTGGCACCTGCGCGAGCACGTCGGCACCCTTCTGGCTACCGATGTCGACAAGGTACGACGAAGTGGCGCCGTCCAGGCGCTCCGTGAGCGCGAGGTCATAGCCGGGCCCGACGGCGGGACCGGTGCCCATCGATGCGCAGAAGCACAGCCCGCCCGGTTCCGTGCAGTTCACCGCGACGACAAAGGTCTGGCGCAGACGCCCGACAAACGAGTTGTCCGGATGCTCGGCGCGGCCCAGCACCCCATCGAGGGTGCCAATCGCAGCCAGATCGCAGCCACGTACTCCGAGGAATGCGTATCGGGGAACCTCAGCATCGGGTTGGGCGTCGCTTGCCCTGTCCCGAGTGCCGGCCCACAGTCGTTGCCGTGGTGGGTGAAGGAACTGTTTCCAGGACTGCGGCCCGGCCGAATGCCCGAATGCCGCGTCGTCGTCGCGGCGGCGCACCCGATAGTGCCCCGGGCTCACGTCGACCCCCCAGCCGCGTGGCAGATCGTTCGCCGATTCCAGTTCTGCCAGGACGATCGCGTCGTCCCGCAACACCGGACCGATCACCCGGTAACCCTGTTCGATCAGCACCGCGACAAGACGCTGCAGTGCGGCCGCGTCGAATAGGGCAACCTGGGAGCCTTCGCCGGTCATCGACATATCATCCGTCCCGTCAGGTGCGCTGTATAGGGTCGTTTGTCGTCAGGGAATCGTCCGGCCGCCGTCTTCCCGCAAGCAACTGATCTCATGGTCCCACTGAGCGTTGCGGGCCCGATAGACCCGCGAGCGCACGCTCACCACGAGCGATGTCACCCCGATTCCCATGACAAGCAATGTCGCCATGGCAGCGGCAAACGCGTCTCCCACTGCTTGCCACGCCAGGGCGGGCCGGGCTACCGGATCACCATTCGCGTCGACCCAGATTTCCGTGCGATCACCCACCTTGATCGCGTGGACGAGTTCAAGTGCACCAGTGCGCCCGCCGTCTGCGACAGGCCACTTCGCTTGCACGACAGTGATACCCGAGTCGTCGGCGGCAGTTTCGGTAACCGTTGCCAGCACCGCGTGACGCTCGTGCGCCTCTTGGACGTAGAGCCGATCACGGATGCCATAGGTCACACCGCCGGCCACACCGGCGAACGGAATCGCCAGCAAAGACAGGGTGAATGCGACCAACATGACCAACGCTTCGATGCGATCGGCGGGCCGAAGCAAGGGATTGCGCCCGAAGATGCGTGCGATCCACCAGTAGCGCGGGTCCAGCGTGAAGGTCTCCATCACAGCGCCCCCGCGCCAGAGCATTTCGGTCCGCGACTATTCGCCGATGTTTTGTTCGGGGCCGGACATCCACTCGACGAAATCGGCAAGTTCGCGCCGGGGTGTCGACGGCAATGGGTCTGCGTTGACCGGCGCCCAACCCACGCGTAGCAGCATCTGCGGATAGTTAGTGCTGCCGAAGATTTCGGAGCGCACTGCGTCGCGTGTTTCAGGGATCTCGAGCGGTTCGGTGACCGGGCAACACGCTAAGCCCACCGACGTGGCTGTCAGAAGAACGGCGCTGGTGGCCTCGCCGGCGCGCAGCTGGGCCAGCCGGTCGTCGGCACGCGTCCCCAGCGCAAGAACCACAGCCTTATCTTCGGCAGGTGATGAACCGGGTGGCTCGGCAAGCACGGGACCGGCGAAGAACCGACCCGGTATCGTCGCCGCACGGTCGGATTTTGGTGTGTTGCGGGCCGGAACGCCGGCTACCGAGCCGTACCGGCCACTCCATTCGGTGAGCTCGGCAAGATAATCATGGTTCATGTGGTCCCATACGGATTGCGCCACAATCTTGTGCAGCTTGTCGGTGTCTTCGACTTGGCAAAGCGTCACGCCGAGGCGCGCCGACCGCGCCGCCATCAGCGCAATATCGCCCACCGGTACCGGCCAGGCGCTGTAGTGACGTCGGTCGGTTCGCCGCCGCGGTATCGCCGCGGCGAGTGCTACATCTGAGGTGTCAGCCGAGCATGGTGAAAGTTCCATTGCGGCAAGGTGGTTCGGATCTGCGGGGTTAGGCAGGCGGGACACTTTCGCGTGCCAGCCGACCGCCGCGAAAGCTGCGACACAGTGATTCAGCGCCGCGCCGCAACTCAAGATCAAATCGCGCCCATCCGGATCGGTATTGGGTAGTTGCCGGTCCGCGTCGCAGTAGAGATGCACGCTCTGATCGCCTACCAGCCATCGCCAGGGTTGGGAGTTGTGGACGGAGGGGGCTCGAGACGCCAGGGCCAGGACGGTGCGGATTGTGCCCGCATCGGGGAAGCGCGCGTTCATGGCAGTTCGTCCCTTCCTAGAAATTCTGATGTCAACGATCCCGGGTTTACCGCTGTCACACGAGGGGACGACGACCTCAGTCCCCAGGGACTTTGGGCCACGCCCCCGCGTGCAAGACACGCCGTACTCGCTGGAGCGCTAGGCGGCGGCCGCAAGGGTCACTTCGACGGACAACCGGTCGCCGACGGCGTAAGCCGCGGCCCAGTCGCCGACGCACGCCGCTCGTGCGAGGTCGTCAGCCAACGGACTGTAGGCGCCCAGCTCGCCGAGCCACGTCCTGACTAGGGATGCGATCTCGTTGCCATGCACGTGAACTGTGCGGCCACCGTGCAAACGATCGGTAACGCAGTACATGGCCTCGACCCGCGTCGCGTGCCTTGTGAACCTCATCGCAGCCTCCTCGAACGGCCTTGAGACCAATCCGACCATCTGACCGAATCGGCCAGTAGAGGCGAACGCAATCGGTCCGGCAGTGCTTCGGTCGCATTTCTGGCCACCCCGAAGTCCCGGCCCCAGAGGTCTTTCGTCACCGGACTGGTGAGGTACAAGGGCCTCAGATGACCGCAATCATCGGCTGCAGATCTCGGATCGCTTTACCGGACAACGTGTTTCGGGGCATCGGCCTCGTCTTCGGCTAGAACGAAGTAGTTCTCTTCTTCTTGCACGAAGTGCAGCCGCAGAAGGGCGTACAGGCCGTAGAGGCACGCCAGCAAGTCATCGACTTGATCCGGCTGAATCGCCCCTTCCGCTTGCGCCAGCGCGAGGTGCGTCGCAATGCGGTCCGAAAGCCTCCGGATCTCGGCATGCGTCCGGCTCATTGTCGCGGTGGCTTCGCTGCCTAACGGATGGGCCAGCGCCGGGTAAAGCTGAGTTTCCTCGGCCAGTTCATGGGGCAGAATCCGATCGACCAGTACGGCATGTGCCGCAGTCAGCGATTCCAACGCCTTCGCATCGGGCCCTGCAGCAAGCCGATCCGCGCTGTCGCGCAGCAGTCCGATGGTGTCGCGGAGTTCGTCGTGTTCGGCGGAGAAGCGTTGCAGCATCTGCTCGGTGCCGGCGGCCAACGGCACCTCCGTGGCCGCGTTGCCTCGCAAAGCGCGCAACGCATTGAGAATGACTGCGACGTCAATGCCTTCTTGCAGCAGAGCTCCCGCGGCCGGCGGCAACCAACCCAGTGCGGCAATTACCATCGCAATCACCGACAAGGTCATGCCGACGACAGCGCTTTGCACGGCGATGCGCCGAGACCACCGGGCAATGTCCATCGCATCGGCGAGTCGATCGATGCGATCGGTGGTCAACACCACATCGGCTGCTTCAGAAGAGGCAGTGGCGCCGCGGGCACCCATCGCTACACCGACGGTGGCCGCGGCTAACGCGGGGGCGTCATTGACTCCGTCGCCCACCATTATCGTGGGCGCCCGCTCACTTTCGGCGCGCACCGCGGCGTACTTGTCGGCCGGCGTCTGTTCGGCGAAAACCTCGTCCAGTCCTAAAACAGCGGCTATTTCGCGGGTGGGCTCGAATCGGTCGCCAGTAAGCATGATCAACCGATTCAGGCCCGCCTCGCGCAACCGCCGCACGGTGCGCGGCGCCTCTCGGCGCAGCGGATCTCGCAAAAACACGGCACCCACCGCCTGATTTTCGGTGCAGACCCACGCGATGGCTGACGTGTCGAGGCTTGCGCGATTGAGCACCTTTCGTGTCCAGGCGTCGGTCACCAAGTCGGTCGGCAATTTACCGACCGTAACCCGACGTCCGTCGACGGTGGCGGTGACGCCGCTGCCCGGCTCTTCGAGCACATCGGTGGGTAGCGACAGCTCCAGGCCACGGCGGAGCGCTTCGGTGACGATGGCCTCCGCCATGACGTGCGGAGAGAACTGGTCCACCGAAGCGGCCAGCCGCAGTATCGATGTCGTGTCGCAGCCAGGAGCAGCTACCACGTCTCCCACCGTCGGTTGTCCCACGGTCAGGGTTCCGGTCTTGTCCATCACCAAAGTTTCTGCGCGGCCGAGGTTTTCCAGGACCCCGCCGCCGCGGATGACCACGCCTGCACGAGACGCCCGCGACAAACCGGAGACGATCGCCACCGGTGCGGCCAGCAGCAACGGACATGGTGTCGCGACGACCAGCACCGCCACGGCGCGCACCGCTGACCCACTCGCTACCCATGCCGCCGCGCCGAGGAACAGCGCCAGCGGTAGAAACCATGTCGCGTAGCGGTCGGCCAACCGCACAATCGGCGCGTTTTCCGCGCCTGCCTGCTGTGCTAAACGAACAATGCCCGCGTAGGTGCTGTCGTCAGCCGTTGCGGTCGCACGCAGTTCGAAAGGGCTGCCTGCGTTGATCACACCGCTGCGGATGGGTTCGCCGAGGTGGCGTTCGACTTGCACCGATTCGCCGGTAAGGACCGACTCGTCGAGCACCGCCACCGCGTCGGCAACCCGACCGTCCACCGGCACCACCTCACCGGGACCGACCACCAGCACATCGCCGACAGCAACGTCATTCAATGCGATCACGCTGACCCGCGATCCGACCCGTCGCCGCGCGAATCGTGGGGCGCGCTCGAGCAGGGCACGCAAATCGTGTGCCGCGCGGCGTTCAGCTGCCGAGTCCAGCGCCCGGCCACTCGCCATCATCACCGCGATCAACGCACCGGCTAGGTACTCGCCGACCAGGAGGGTGCCAACCAGCGACAACACCGCAATGATGTCGACGCCGCCGCGCTTCCGGCGCAATGCCGACACCACCCAAACCAATGCCGGCGCAATGGCAATTGCCGTACCGGCGATCCAGCAGCCGTCGGCTACGTCCCGCCAACTTGCCAGCCAGGCAATCCCCCCGGCCGCCAAGGCGCCCAGCGTGAGTACCGCCAAGACTGGTTCGACCAACGAGCGCGCCCGAGAGAACAGCCGGCCACGCGTAGCGCCAACCATGACAAATCCCTTCGGCCGCGCACACTTTCGGGCTCAAGTCGATCAGTCACGAATCTTGCTGGCAAGTGCCGTAATGCCCGTCAACCGCGGGCCTTTGGACCCGTCGCAGCGTGCTACTCGCGCTTGCTCATTTCTGCTGGCTCATCCGGGCTCGCGGCCGCCGGGCCGCGCGCCGCCAACACGCCGGCGATCGAGGTGGACGCGATGGTCAGCAAAGCGCCGAACATCAGCGCCGACGCTTCGCCCGCGGCGAGCAGGTGTTCCGCGGTCCCGATCGTGGCCGCGGCCACGGGGACACCGAGCTGCCCGGCCGAGAACACCGCAAAGGTCAGCGGCTGGCCTAGCAGCCTGCCCACACAATGCGCCAGCACGGCGCCCAGCCCCAGGCCCGCACCCAACAGGATCAATTTCGGGTGCGCACCCAGTTCGCGTACGCGCAGCGAAGCGCCCAGCCAGATGAAGAACAACGGACCGAAGAATCCCTCGGTGATGCCGAAAAGCTGCCTTGCCAGCCGTCGCGGTTCTCCGACCGCCGCGATGACCAAACCCAACGCAAAGCCGGCCAGCATGATCGACACGTGGGTGCGCAGCGCCACCGCCGCCAGCACGAACAGGATGAACAGGTTGGTCCGCAGTTCCAGCGCGAATTTGTGTTTCTCGGAATAGTCGTGCATACGTTGGCGCCAGCCCCGGCGATCGGCCGCCAGCAGAACCCCAAACAGCACCACGGCACATGCCGCGATCGCCAGGACGCCCAGCGCTGCCATCGGCGCCCTGCGGAGGTCGATTACCAAGGGCAACAGCACGATACATGCGGTATCAGCGATCGCGATCTGCGCAGTAAGCGAGAGCACCGGCGGCCCCTGCAGGCGCAGCGAATCGATCACCGGCAATGCCAATGCCGCTGAGGAAGACGTCATCAGCACCGCGTACAGCGCCGCGTGACCGGTGCCGAACTGCCATGCCAACGCGACACCGAGAGCGACCGCGACGAATCCGCAGAGCACGGCTCGCGCCAGCGCCCGCGGCACCGCCGAGCGCACCTCACGACTGCGCACCGGAACATGCGTACCGACAACGAACATCACCAGCGCGAAGCCGATGTTCGCGAACAGCTGGAACGTCGAGTTCGACTCGTCGAGGACCCCGAAACCGGTCTTGCCCAAAACCAATCCCGCGGCCAGCTCGCCGATGATCAGCGGAATCCGCAGGTGCGGCAGTGACGCCAGCACCGGGCCGGCGAAGCCCACCGCGGCCAGCAGCGCCAGCGTGTCGAAGCCGAACCCCGACATCTCAGTAGCCCCTCGGTGGCGGAATCAGCCGACCACCTCGAAGATCGCCGCGGCAGAGGTGACGGCCTTGTCCGCATTTCCTTCGTCGTGCAGCAGCATGCGCACCCCGATACGACCGGGGCCACCGGCGTGCGCGGTGCCCTCCACCCGGAACGGCCCGACCTTCCCACGGGACATGAACATGACGTGCCAGCTAACGACCTGTACCTTCGGAGTTCCGGCAAGATCGGCCGCAAGGTCGGTCGCCGCGGTCTCCAGCACGACGTGCTGGGGTCCGATGTGCAACGCTGCGTCCGGCGAAGCGAGTTCGGCACTGAGCGCGGGCAGCACCCAGTAACCGTCGTCGCGCTTGGCAGCGCCGAAGGCAGCCCACAGCGGCGGCAGGTCGGGCGAATCCTCGATCACCAGCTCCGTGCCCGAAACATTCATCCTGTCAAGGCCTTCCGGCGGAATACCGATGATCGCACCCTGCCCCTCGTTGAAGGCGATCACCCGGTCCGGGTTGTCGGCGTCGACGATCTTGCACCGCCCGTAACCCATGGTCCGGCCCTGATGAACGATGCCGGACCCGATGATCTCGACCCGGGCGACGTCGTAGCCGGGGTCGATGATCTGCACAGAGGCGATGACCGGGTTGGGCACCGCGACCATGTCGGTCTGGCACCCCTCGGGCGACGAAATCGCCAGCGGCGCAACCATGATTCCCCCTGCCGCGTTGCGCATGTCCCGGCGGATCACGACGGTGTCGTCGACGTCGCCGATGTCCATGGACGAGTGCCTGCGTCCGATGTAGCGGTAACTGAGCAGACCTGTCCAGCGGCGGTACAGCTCATCTCGATACGCGTCGGCGTCGTCGGCCAACTCTCTGATGTCTCGCAGTTGGTCACTCAATTTCGGCCACCTTTCTCCGACGGGCGTTTCAGGACAGTCTGTTTCGCCGCACTTGGTTGAACGGCACGCCGCGGTCGGCGGCGTACTCACGGGGGAAGTTCAACACCCGCTCGCCGATCACGTTGCGCGCCATTTCGGTGGTACCGCCGCCGATGCTGGCGATCTGACGGCCCAGGTATCGGATGCCGATATCAAGCAGGTGTGCCTCGTCGTCGACGACGGCCGACGTACCCGCGACGGCAATCGCGGTGTCGGTTTCGACGTCGTGGGTCGCAGCCATCGATAATCGGATGATCGATCCCGCGGTCGGCGGCAGGGCCCCACTGGCCACCGCGTGGAAGACGTGCTCGCTGAGCTGACGCGCAACCGTGCGGTGGACCAGGGCTCGCCCGACCATCTCCCCGACGCGTTCGCTGTCCTGCTGGTTCGTCTTCTCGACCAGTGACAGCAGGTCGATCGAAACATCTTCGGCCTCAGAGATTCCGGGCCCGCTGGTGTACTCCGAGCCGTCGCCCATGCTGCGACGCTCATGGTAGAGCTGGCGCGAGGCGACCTCCCATCCTTTGCCCGGTTCGCCGACGACGGCGTCATCTCCCACCTCGACGTCGTCGAAGAACTCTTCGCAGAACTCGATGGAACCGTTGATCTGCTGGATGCGGTTGATCGTTATTCCGGGGTGCCGCAGCGGCACCAGGAACATCGTCAACCCCTCGTGTTTCGGTGCGTCCCAATCGGTCCGAGCCAGGCACAGTCCGTAGTCCGCCGCGAACGCCCAGGTGCTCCACGTCTTGGCGCCGTTGATGATCCACCGCCCGTCCCGGCGGTCGGCGCGGGTGATGACGCCCGCGAGGTCCGAACCCCCACTTGGTTCGGACAGCAGCTGTACCAGCACTTCATCGCCGCGCAGCGCCGCCTGGATGTGGGTACGTTTCTGCTCCTCGCTACCCATGTCGAGGATGGTTGCGCAGCAGATGGCGAAGGATGGCACGTTGAGGAGCAACGGCGTTTCATAGTTGAGCGCCTCGGCATCGAAGGCCTTTTTGTACTCGTAGCCCAGTCCGAGCCCGCCGTACTCCCGCGGAAAACAGATCCCGGCGAATCCCCCGTCATACAGCGTCTTTTGCAGTTCCCGGGCCCGCCTCCAGGACACCAACTCATCGCGCTCAAGCAGCGCGGCCTTGTCGCGATCGAACGGTGGCATGTTGGCGGCCAACCAGGCCCTGGCGCGGCTGCGAAACTCCGCTACGGTTTCAGCGGTCTCGGCAGTCACCAGCGGTGCCGAATTAGTCTGTGCGTCATCGCCGATGACCTCCCGACGCCATTGTCATATCCGAACGTTGAGCTTGTGCTGGGCGACTGTACAGCTCCGGCTAATGACTGTACACATCGACGGATCAGCTCCGTCACACAGGATCGAGTGTGCGTTGACGGCTTCGAGTGTGCGACCACGGCGGGAAATCGCCGAAATTTGCGCCCTATGCGCACACTCGAAGGGTTCTCCGTGTTACGAACTATCCCGGGAGCGAACCACAAGGGCTGCTATGTTTAGGGAATCCGCGTTATTTTAACCGGCAATCGGAGGATCGGCGCATGAGTGCTGCCGCAACGGGTTTCGACGTCACGCGGTTTCGCGATTGGTTAGCCGAAGCGACGGGCGAGGCCGCCGAGGTGTCGGTGAGCCCCATTCGAGGGGGCGGCAGCTGCGAGATGTTCCGCGTCGACCGGCTGGGGCAGGCCTGGGTGGTGCGCCGCGCCCCACTGGCGGCCGTTTCCGACACCGCTCATCAAGTCATCCGCGAGGCGCGGATCATGGAGACGCTGGGCTCGGCCGGAATACCGGTGCCCACCGTACTGGCTCGCAGCGACGACCCCGCCATCCTGGGCGCCCCGTTCTTCGTGATGTCGTACGTCGACGGCGGCGTGATCCGTCGCGACGGACTCCCCGAAGCGCTACTTGGGGATCCGTCGTCACACGGTGTGATCGGCGAGCAGCTGATCGACACCCTGGTTGCGCTGCACTCGATCGACTGGACGGGCACCGCGCTGGCCGAACTGTCGCACCCGCAGGGCTTCCTGCCACGTCAGGTCGATCGATGGCTGACTCAACTGGCGAGCTACCGGGCCCGCGATCTAGATGGCGTGGACGAGCTCGCCGGCTGGCTACGCCACAATCTGCCCGCCGACGGCGATCTCACCGTCATGCACGGGGATTACAAGCTGGACAACGTCATCTGGTCACCGGCGCCGCCGCCCCGGATCGCCTGCGTCGTCGATTTCGAGATGACGACGGTGGGCGATCCCCTGATCGACCTGGCATGGGCGATGATCTTCTGGCCCGAGCCCGGAAACCCCATCGCGCTCGGGTCGCCTGACGCACCGCACGGCATCGACCGCGATCACTGCCAGGCACCGGGTCAACTGATCGCGCGCTACGCCAAGGCCACCGGCCGCGATCTGTCACAATTCGACTGGTATCAGGTGTTCAGCGCGTGGAAGCTGGCGATCGTCTTGGAGGCGTCCTACGCCAAGTTTCTGCGCGGCGAGTCCCGCAACCCGATCCACGAGTTCTTCGGACCGGTCATCGACGAACTACTCGCCCGCGCAAGGAGGTTCGCGCAATGATCGATCAACTGTTCGACGTGGCGGGTCGGGTTGTTCTCGTCACCGGCGGCAGCCGCGGACTGGGCGCAGCAATGAGCATCGGGCTTGCCGAGCGCGGCGCACGAGTGGTGATCGCGAGCCGAAAGCTTGCCTCATGCGAGGCACTGGCCGCCGAGATCACCGAATCGGGCGGGCAGGCCCATCCGCTGGCCTGCCATGTCGGCGATTGGGAATCGTTGCCCGGCGTCGTCGAGGCCGCCGTCTCCCGATGGGGCCGGCTGGACGGGCTGGTCAACAACGCCGGGATGAGCCCGCTTGCCACCTCACTGCTGGACACCTCAGAGGTGTTGTTCGACAAGGTGATCGGCGTCAACCTGAAAGGCCCGACCCGATTGACGGCGCTGGCGGCCACGGCGATGGCCCCGACCGGCGGTGGGTCGATCATCAACATCAGTTCGCTGGCTTCGGTGAAACCCACGCCCGTCACCACGGTCTACGCGGCGGCCAAAGCCGGCCTGAACGCGTTGACCACCGCCTCGGCCATCGAATACGCCGGGGCCGGCGTGCGTGTCAACGGGATCATCTGCGGCACCTTCGATACCGACGCGGCGTCGGGCTTCGTCCGCAACCCCGACCTGCTGCCGGAGCTGGTGCGCCGCATCGCGCTCGGACGGGTTGGCCGACCCGACGAGATCGTCGGAGCCATCGTCTATCTGCTCTCCGACGCGTCGAGTTACACCACCGGGTCACTCATGACCATTGACGGCGGCGTCTCCGGCTGATCAGCGGGCCCGCCGCCGTCGGGTCGGTTTGGCATCGACGCCGCCCGCCTCGGCCCGCACCCCGGAGATCACCCATTCGACCAACCGAGGGAAATTCTGCTCGATCTTGGCCGTCTCCGATTCGGACCGGCCCGGTTCACGCAGCCCGCGCACCTCGACAATGGTGTGGTTGATCGTCATGTGCGCCAGCCCGCGGCAGCACTCGGTGGCCAGCGGTCGTGGAATCCCTTCCTGCAGAGTGGCTTTGAGCAGAGCGTTGACATAATCGGTGACGGCGCTACGGTCATCGATGGTCATCAGCTCGGTCAGAAACGGGTGGGCGCGAAGGGCATTATTCAACGCCTGGCACCAGTGCAGCGCCGTCGACTCCCAGGTGTCGTATTCCTTGAAGTCGAGTTTCAGCTGCGCAAAGTGGCGGGCCACCAGCGCCCTGATCAATGCTTCCCGATTGCCGACCTGTTGATACAGCGTCCGCGGTGAGATCTTCAGTGCGGCCGATAGTCGACGGACGCTCAGAGCCTCAATACCTTCGGAATCCAGCAGGTCCAGAGCGTGCGTGAGGATATCGTCGGCCGGGATCAGCGGCTTGGCCATCGCTGCATCCTACTAGCCCGAGGTTGCCAATCCCCCTGGCAAAGCGCCGTCGCGGCGGATACCTTCGATTAGGTAGTCGATGTGTATGGCAAACAGCTCGTCGACTTCCCCGGGAGTCACGCCGGCCGGGTCGCTGCCGGCCAGTCGGCCTCGCCGGCGCGTCGAGTTCGCGCTCGGCGGATGATCCATTGCTACGAAACCCACGGTCGCATAGGTCAACAGCCGACAAGCACGCACCGACATATCGGTCGACATGCCGTCACGGCGCATGCTTTTCAGCAGTGGTCGTGAGGCTTTGAGATACGCCGAACGCTTGACCTGCAAGAAAAGCCGGCTGTCGGCGGCATCGGTCAATCGCGCGCGAAGTTGGCGGGTCCAGCGGCGCGCATAGTCCGGCCAGGTTTCGTCGCGTTCCAATGCGGGCGCGAGATCGTCGAGCACGTGCTCGGCGACCGCGTCGATCAGCGCGTCCTTGTTACCGATTCGGGAGTAGACGGGTGGCGGCGTCACGCCCAGGCGGCTGGCCACGCTGCGCATGCTGATCGCGTCCAGGCCGCCTTCACGCATGATTTCCACTGCGGCAGCGACGATCTGGTCCGCATCGAGTTCCAGCTCGCTGGGCATTGCTCCCCTCCTCACGACGTCACGGGATGATCAGGGCGATTTTGCCGACGTGCTCGCCGGCCCGCATCACTGCGAGCGCCTCATCGAGCTGCTCCCAGTCGAGGACGTGGCTGATTTGCGGCTTGATACCGGCCTTGGACACCACGTCGCACATCTCACGGTGCGCGCGCACACTGCCCACCGTGATTCCGATGACGCGCAGGTTGTTCAGCATCACCTCGGCCACCGCGATGGAGGTCATGTCGAATCCGCTGAGCACACCGATCACCGCGATCGTGCCGCCCATGGCCGCCGCATGCAGCGAATGCGGCAGTGTCGCGGGCCCACCGAGATCGACGACCAGCTTGGCACCACGCCCGTCGGTCAGTCGCTTGACCTCGGTCTCCCAATCCGCAGTGGTTCGGTAGTTGACGAGATGCGTTGCCCCCAAATCCGATCCGACCTTGAGTTTATCGTCGGAAGAAGAGGTCAAGATCACGGTCGCGCCCCGCGTCCGGGCGAGTTGCACGGCGAACAGCGACACCCCGCCGGTTCCCTGGGTGACCACGACGTCGCCCTCGCCGATGTTGGCTTCCACCAACGCACTCCACGCCGTCACGCCCGCGCAGGGGATCGTCGCGGCTTCGACATCGCTGAGGTGCGCAGGCGTGCGGACCAGCCCGGCGACACCGGCGACGCGGTATTGCTGCAGCCACCCGTCACAGGTGTCGCCGGGCACCTCACGCTTGGCTTCCGGGTTGGGCGGCCCGTCGAGCCACCCTGGGTGAAACGCCCCCATGACGCGATCGCCCAACCGCAGCTCGTCGACGCCCGGGCCAATCGCCACCACTTCCCCGGCGCCATCGGTCATCGGCACCCGCGGCCACGGCCCCGGCAACAGGCCCATCAGGTTGACGTTGTCGTGGAAGTTCAGACTCGAGGCGTTGACCTTGACCAGTACCTGCCCAGGGCCGGGCTCGTCCACCGGCCTTTCGATGGTCTGGACGGGCTCGCCGGGCCCGGTCATGACGATGGCCCGCTGACGGTCCGGAATGCTCATGCGATACCTGCCTCTTGACGGAGGGCCTGCCATTTGTGTTCCGCCGCCGGGCGCCGCGACGGAAGGTGATCGGTCGGCCAACCCTGCACCGGCCGGTACTTCTTGAGCACATGCCGGGCCAGCACCGACTTGTGCAGTTCATCGGGCCCGTCGCCGATCGATCCGAATCGCGTCATCCGATACCAGGATTCGACGGGCAGGTCCCCGGAGTAGCCCAATGCACCACACACCTGGATGGTGCGGTCGAGCACGGCCAGCACCACCTTCGATACGTGCGCCTTGATCATCCCCAGTTCGGCGCGGACCTCTCCCGCACCCAAGCGGTCCATTTTCCAGGCGGTTTGGAACGTCAGCAACCGAGCTGCCTGAATCTCTGTGTGCGACAGCGCGATATAGTCCTGCACCATCTGATGCTCGCCCAGCAGCCGACCGTGTGAACGGCGCGAGACCGCGCGCTCACCCATGATGTCCAGGGCCCGCTGCGCCTGCCCCAGCCAGCGCATCGAGTGATGGATGCGTCCCCCGCCGAGACGCTGTTGCGCCAGCACGAAACCGCCGCCGCGCGGGCCGACCAGGTGGTCCGCGGGCACGCGACAGTCAGTGAACACGACCTCCGCGTGGTTGCCCCGCCGGCCGAACTCCGGGTCGGGATGGGCCATGGTCGGGATGTCGCGGACGATGTTCAACCCCGGAGTTCCGGCCGGAACGACGAATATCGAAGCGTGCCGATGCGGCCGACCGGCCGGGTCGGTCTCAGCGACCACCAAGATGATGTCGGCGCAGGACGCGTTGGTGGTAAACCACTTGTGGCCGTTGATGATCCAGTCCTCGCCATCGAGCACTGCGGTGGTGTCGATGACCGTCGGATCGGCGCCGGCCAGGAATGGTTCGGTCAGCGCGAACGCGCTGGATATCTCCCCGTTGAGGTTGGGATATAGCCAGCGCTGCTTCTGTGCGTCGGTCGCGCCGTGCGCGAGCAGCTCCATATTGCCGCTGTCGGGCGCCTGGACCCCGAAGAGCTCCATCGACACCATGCACCGGCCGATGATCTCCGACATCAGCGCAAGCTTGAGCTGGCCCAGTCCCGCGCCGCCGAGGCTGGGATCGAGAAACAGGCCCCATAAACCCTGCGCCTTGACCTTGGCCTGCAAATGGCGCTTGACCAGCTGCCACTCGTCGGCCGGGATCTCGGAAAGGATGGGTTCTAGCGGAATGACCTCGGAGTCGATGAAATCGCGCATCCACGAAAGCTTTTCAGCGAAATCCGGATCCGTCTCGAAATCCCAGGCCATCGCTTTCCTCACCGTCGCGCGGCATCGCGCGACATCGGCACTTCCTTACACTGAAATTACAGTGTAATCATGATGTTATGCGTCAGCGCAACACTCCGGCCCCGACGAATGCTCAGGAGCTGAATTGCCCTGTCGCATGGGCAACGTCGAGATACTCCCACACCCGAACGATCACGCCGTCCTGCGCCTGTACCCACACGCTGTATTCGTTCTGGTACGGCTGCCCGCCGGCGAACAATGCTGTTGCCGACATCGTGAAGCGCGCGGCACCCATGTCGTTGTCACAGAGCATGTGATGCACCGTCGTCCGCACGTCGGCGTACAGCTGGCCGAAAATGATGCGCATGCCGGCACGGATCGCGTCGCGTCCCACGGTCGGGCTGCCGAGCACGCCGACAGTCGGGGTGATCCACCACTGCGCCTTGGGCGCTAGCAATTCGGTGACACGCTCGGCATCACCGAATGCGGCCACTAGCGCCGTAAGCAACTCACGCGTCGACGCCTCTGTCATACCGGCCCTCCCAGGCACCGCAACGGGGTCTTAAAATAACACCGATTTCACCAGGGCCAGCGGCGTCGGGCAACTGTGATGACCCCGTGTCCGGTGTTCGGTCGGCGGGAAGTAATCTGCCGTGAGCATGACGCCCACCCACCCTTTCGACAGGGCCCTCCAGCTCGATGCCCTCGATGCCTGCACCAGGCGCGGCCGGACTCATCCGGAGTGGGCCAACATGATCGGCCCGTTCGGCGGCATCACCACCGCCGTCCTGCTGCGTGCCATCGAGACTCACCCCGACCGCATCGGTGAGCCGCTGGCACTGACCATCAACTTCGCCGGCCCCGTCGCCGACGGAGGATTCGACATCTCCCTTCGGGCCGCGCGCACCAACCGCAGCACTCAGCATTGGGTCCTCGAACTCAGTCAGGACGGTGACGTCAAAACCACCGCGACCTCGGTGTTCGGCGCCCGCCGCGACAGCTGGGCCGACACCGAAGCCCGTCTGCCGAGCGCGCCTCCCCCCGAACAACTCACCTCTGGCGGTCCGGAAGGCGTCGTCACTTGGGCCCGTCTCTACGACATGCGCTTCGCCGACGGGGCGTTTCCCGGCCCCGACGCCCAGCCCAGCTCGACATCGGAGACCATGCTGTGGGTGCGCGACTGCGAACAGCGACCAGTCGACTACCCGGCGCTGGCCGCCCTGTGTGACGTGTTCTACCCGCGGGTGTTTCAGCGCCTCGGCGGTGTCGTGCCGGTCGGGACGATCTCGATGACGACCTACTTCCATGCCGATCAAAGGCAGCTTGACGCCCTCGGCGGCGACTACGTCCTGGCGTGCGCCCACGCCAACCGCTTCTCCGACGGCTACTTCGACCAGAGCGCACAGGTGTGGAGCCGCGACGGCATCCTGCTGGCCACCACGCATCAGATCGTCTACTTCAAGGCCTGATCGGCCCCGCCGGTGTCAGGCTTGCGCGTGAATGTCAGGCTGAGCGTGTCTTTTCCGAAACTCCGGTGCACCAGAATCGAGCCGCAATGACCGAGCGCGCGAGCGACGTGATCGCTGACGACAACGCCGCCACGCTGCTGGCGATCGAGTCCATCAAGCAGCTCAAGGCCCGCTACTGCCGCTACCTGGACACCAAGGACTGGGCCGCGTGGCGCTCGATCTTCACCGACGACTTCGTCAGCGATACCTCGGAGGCCGGCGGCAAGGTCATCGTCGGCGCTGACGGCTTCGTGGCGTTCACCCGCAAGGGCATCGGACGTCCGGCGCAGGCCACCGCACATCAAGTGCATGCGCCCGAGATCGAGCTGACGTCGGCGACCACGGCGCGCGGCATCTGGGCGCTGCAAGATGTCGTGCGGTTCGGCCCCGGGCTGAGCCTGGTGGGCTACGGCCACTACCAAGAGACCTACGAAAACATGGCCGGGCAATGGCTTATCAAGAGCTCCAAGCTGACTCGACTGCGCGAAGACCTTGTTACGCCCTTCTTCTCGCTTTACATCTCCAACCGGATCCGCAATGTGGCCGCCAAGCTCGCGGCTCGGCACCTGACGCAATAGGAGACCCCATGACTGTCGACACCATTCTGGTCACCGGCGCGTTCGGACAGATCGGCAAGCGCTGCGCCCAGATCCTGCTCGAGCGAGGCCGAACCGTCATCGCCACCGATCTGCGCAATGAGAAAACCGTTGCGGCAGAACAGGAATTGTCGGCCGGCGCCCCGCCTGAGGCACTGATTCCCGCCTATGTCGATCTCACGGATGCCGATGCGGTGCGCGAGCTGATCGCGACACACCAGCCAGGAGCAATCGTTCACCTGGCGGCACTCCTCTCACCACTGTCGTACCGAAACCCCACATTGGCCAGAAAGGTCAATGTCGGCGGTACCGAAAATCTCCTGGCGGGAGCAGCGGGACTACCTCGCCCACCGCTGTTCCTGATGGCATCCAGCGCCGCCGTTTACGGATCGCGTAACCCCTACCGCTTACCGGAGCGGATCACCCCGGAGACTCCCGTGAATCCCATCGACCAATACGGCCAGGATAAAGTGCTGGCGGAGGCCGCAATCCGTGCCAGCGGTCTGCCGTACGCGTTCCTCCGACTCGGCGGGGTCATGTCGCCGGACGCCCACTCGAGCATCAATGGTGACTACCTGCTGATCATGCGCTCACTACCAAACGACAACCGCATGCATGCGGTGGACGCGCGCGATGTGGCGCTGGCATTTGCCAACGGTGTCGATCGCGAAGCCACCATTGCCGGCAAGGCGCTGCTCATCGGCGGAAACGAATCGTACGTGGCACTGCAGAGCGACTTCGAGGGCGACCTGATGACCGCCGTCGGCCTGGGTCGCCTCGGCCCGTCGACGGGCCTGCCCGGTGACCCCGACGACGACCGCGGTTGGAGTTTCACCGGCTGGTACGACACCACCGAATCGCAAGCTCTGCTTGACTTCCAAGAGCACGACTGGTCCGAAACCATGGCCTGGATTGCCGAGACTCAGGGGAATCTGCGCCTGGTGTTGCGCGTGCTCGGTCCGTTACTGCGGCCGCTCTTACTAACCGCGCTGAAGCTACAGCGCCGCGCGGAGGGACGAGGACCCTACGCCGACCCATGGACGCTGGTCGAAAAGAAATACGGCCCCGCAGCGCTAGCGCACGCCGATCAGGAAGCGGACTAGCGCTCGACATCTAGGTCGTCGATGCCCTTGGTGGAACTGTTGCGGCACAACATGACTCGTACGTCGGAACCCGAGGCGACAAGGCCCGCCCCGCTTGGACACTGGCCGGGCCGGTCCCCGCTCGTCTCAGCGGGCGTTTGCCTGGACCTGCTGGATGCGTTCCTCACACGGGAGGACCGGACCGTCGTCGAGGGGCTCGTCGATGCCCAGCTCGGACAGCCCGACCTGGGTCAACATCGAGGTGCCGTACGCGGCGAGCATGAGTTTTTGATCGTCGCTGTGACCAGCGTCGACCAGCATCGCGCCGATCAGGCAGATGACCGCCATCTTGTAGGCGTTGAACGCCCGGTACCAGGAGCGGTTGTGCAGCGCGATCCCGCTGGCCTCTTGGTAGTGCTCGAGGAGGGCCTCGATGTCCAGCGCGCCAGGGTGACTGGCAATGCCGACGGGCTGCATCCAGAGGAGCTCAAGCCAGCCGATGTCGGTGAGCGGGTCCCCGACCGTGGTCATCTCCCAGTCGAAGACCGCGCTGACCTCACCGCCGGTGAACGCGAAGTTGCCTGGCTTCGCATCCCCGTGCACCAGAGTGATTTTTGGGCACGGCGCAGGTGCGCTGTCGCGTAGCGCCGCGAGGAGTCGCTCCAGCGCGGGTAGTGAATCCCGCTTGACCCGGTCCATTTCGGTCGCCCAATGGTCGAGTTCGCGGTGCAGGTGGTTGCTGCCGTCGTCGAGCCCGCCGAGCCCGGTCTGCTGCACGTCGACGGAATGAATTGCCGCGAGTTGTTCGGCCAGGCTTTGACACATCCGCACCACAGTCTCGCCTGCCACGGCAGGCGCTTCCATTTCATAGACGTCACCGCCGACCCGCTCCATCACGAAGAACGGCCGTCCCAGGACATCGCCGCTGTCCTCAAGCCAGAGCGCCTCCGGAACGCGGACCGCGCTGTCCTGCAACGCCCGCAGGATCGTGAACTGGCGCGCGAGGTCGTAGGGTTCCAGCAATGCGGGTGATTTGGGACGCAGCCGCAGCACGACATCGCGACGGGTGTCTCCGGTTACGACCGTGAGCACCATCATCTCGGCGGAATGTCCGAAATTCACCCGGTCAAGACCCTCGACCCGGACATCGTCGGCATCGGGCAATCGGGTGCGCAGCCAGGCGGTCAAGCGCTCGGTCACCTCGGTGTTCAGCGTCATTGGCGTACTCCATCGTCGGGCAGCCGTTCGACCGGGGTCTTGTCCTGGGTGAAGGCCGACATGTCCATGGCTGCCCAGTTCGGGTAGCGGGCGTAGCCCTGGCCGCCCATCAGCAACTCGAAGATGCCCCAACCGGTGTCGCCGTCGAGTTCAAAGCGCATCAACTGATCCAGCGCCATCGATTTATCCTCTGCCTCGGCCAGTTGCGCGGAATCATTGCTGTCCCAGCCGAAGTGGATGAAGTACGCGCCTTCGCCCAGATCCTGATACTGGCAGTGCCCCATCGGCAGTCCGTAGTAGGCGTTGACGTCCTGGTGAACAGTGTCGGCGGTGACCCGGTAGGTCTTGCCGTCCTCGTCGGTGAACACAAGCACCGCGCGGGCGGGCCGTTTGTTGTCGCCGTCGAATTCGACATCATGGTCGATTTTCACGAAACGCTTCGACAGCGTGCCGTCACTGTGGGTGATCCCGCCGTCTACGTAATTGACCGTGCCGTCCGACGATTCGATGACCCACGCTTCGATCGCGCGGTCTTCGAAACCGGCGTCGAGCCATAACCAGAAATCGATCTTGTCGGAGACGCGCACACCGAAGGTGCGATCCCGGCCACCGTGGAATCCGTCGACGCTGATTCGCTCGCCATCGATCTGTACCCAACCGGTCCACCGGCCCGGCTCTTTCATGTGATACATGTCGGCCAGCATTCGACCGTCCTTGTCGCGCACCTTCATGGGTAACAGCTCCCACATCGGGGCGGTCGGCTCGTAATAGAGCTCCCACGCGATGCCGGAATCGTTGGGCTCCACGTCAAGACGCCACTTCTTCAGGGGTTCGACGCAAGTCCAGCTCATCGGCCCGGCGGTCAGTTCGCCGCGATCGGAACCGTTGATCGGGCGGCCCGAGAGCAGGTCCCAATGCCGCCCGTCGGCTCTGCTGACCTTGACGTATCCCAACCCGGTGCCGGTGTTCGGGTTGTTGCCGTAGCCGCTGGCCAGCAGCAGGGTGCCGTCCGGCGAGGCGGCGAAAAAGTAGCAGCGGTCCGACCATGTCGGATCAGGATCGTGCACTTGATCGAATGTCGTTGGCAGCTGATGGGTGAATGACTCGTCGGCGGCGCTGTAACCCATGAATGCCTTTCTTCCGAGATAGCGAAATCTATTGCCATCAAATGCTTTCGGAGGTCACACAACATTGATGAAAAAATTTCTTGCCAAAGCTGGCTCATCAGATACTCAATGGCACAACGCATCCCCTAATATCGCTGCATGGAGCCGAGCCGGTGGTGGGGCGACGACCGCGCGATCCTCGACGACGAGGAGGCGCGCAGGCGTCTCCTGGATGCCGCGGGCCGCTGCATCGTTCGTCGAGGCAACGCCCAGATCCGGATGGCCGAAGTGGCCGACGAGGCCGGGGTATCCCGCTCGACGGTGTACCGGTACTTCCCCAATCGCGACGAGGTGCTGCTGGGCCTGATGCTGGCGCGGGTCGACTCGGCGCTGGGTGAGCTGGTCGGCGCGCTGGGTCACCCCGACGACCCGGCGCGCTCGTTGCCCGAGATGGTCCTGGCGCGGGTGGAGTCGGTGGCGGGCAACGCATTGAACGAGGCGTTGTTCGCCGCCGAGAGCACCGCGGTGCCCGCGGCTCTGCAACTCGGGTCGGAGCCGATGGTCGAACTGCTGTTGGTGCACTACGGGCCACTGCTGCAACGCTGGAAAGAGGCGGGCAAGCTCTACGCCGATCTCGATCCTCGCTCGATCGTCCAGTGGCTGAACACCACGACGTTGTTCCTGCTGGCGCCGGCGTGGCGGCACCGGCACGTGGCTGACAAACGCGAATTCGTCGATCAGTTCTTGGTGCGGGCCCTGGTGCCACAGGTCAGACATTAGTCTCGCTTTGTCTGATGTCCAGACATTGAGCTATTTTTGTCTTGGCGACTCATTTCGCGCCCGCCTTCTTCGTGGGTCCGCTACCGGCGCGCCAGGATGGATAGTGATGACTAACCCCGTTGAACAGGCCCTTTCCGTGGTCGGGCTGGCGGCTCATCTCGGCAGGGGAATCGGCCGGGTGACCACCGACGCCATCGTCGGAAGCCGGGCGGGGCTACCCCGCACAGTCGGCGATCTCAACACCAGGGCGCTCTCGAGCGTCATGGGTCGCGACGTCAGGTCGATCCGCGTCCTTGCCAGCGATGCGGGAACCTCGTCGCGGGCACGGCTGGTGCTGACCGGGGACGACGTGCCGGAGTCGGTATTCGTCAAGATCGCGGCGCAGACCGCAGCCACCCGGTTGATGGGTGAGCTGGGCCGGCTGGGCAATACCGAGGTGCGCTTCTACAGCCACCTCGCTCACGAACTGCCGGGAGTCCCGCTCGCCTACGGGGCCGCGTTCGACACATGGACCGGTCGGTACCTGCTGGTCCTGGAAGACCTTCCCGAGTCGTGCGTATTTCCCGACACCTTGCACCCGCTCTCCACCGACCAGGCCGGTCTCATCGTCGAGCTACTGGCGACCGTGCACGGAACCTTCTGGGACCGCATGCGCCAAACCGGACGCGGCCAGCTGGACTGGCTCTACACGCCGTCGGGTGACGTCACTTCCCTGCTGACCGGCTCGCTGATGGCGACCTCGATGAAGCGCCTGGCCGAGCGGACCTCGATACCGGTGGAGAACGGCCGATTCATCGCCGAGAACTACCGCGCCGTCGCCGCGGTGATCGACACTCCCCCGCATACGGTCATGCACGGCGATGCCCACCCGGGCAACATGTACTTCCGCGATGGCGAGGCAGGACTGCTGGATTGGCAGGCCGTGCGACGCGGACATCCTTCCCGCGAACTGGCCTACACCCTGATCACCAGCTTGACACCGGAAGACCGCCGGACCGCACAGCGCGAGCTGCTCGACGTCTATCGCCAGGCGCTTGCCGCGGCCGGTGGACCCGACCTGGACCGCGAAGACCTGTGGCTGCGCTACCGGCAAGGCGCGCTCTACGCGTACGTCGCGCCGCTGATCACCGCGGGAATGGGCGGAATGCAGGTCGAAGGCATCGCCATGGAAGGCTTGCGACGCGGTGTCGCCGCCCTTGATGACCTGGAAACCGTTGCTGCGCTGAAGGGTTCGTTGTAAGCAACGGTCAACGGTCGATCCATCCCATTTGCGCTTCGGCGTGATGACCCCCGACGGCCGGGGTGAGTGCGTCGAGCCGGGCCAGCTGCTCGGGCGTGAGCTCGACGCCGTCGGCACCGACGTTTTCCTCAAGGCGCGCAACCTTTTTGGTCCCCGGTATGGGCACGATGTCGGGCCCCTTGGCCAGCAGCCAGGCCAGTGCGACCTGAGCCGGGGTGGCACCAGCGTCGGCGCTGATCTCACGCAGCTCGTCCGCGCTGTTGAGGTTGTGCTGGAAGTTCTCGTCGAAGAAGCGCGGATTGGTCTTGCGATAGTCGCTGTCGGGAAGCTCGGTGGTGGATCGGATTGCGCCGGTGAGGAACCCACGGCCCAGCGGCGAATACGGCACGAACCCGATTCCCAGTTCGCGCAGGACCGCCAATATCCCGTCCTCAGGGTCGCGGGTCCACAGCGAGTATTCCGATTGCACGGCGGCGATGGGATGTACCGCCTGAGCGCGGCGAATGGTGTTCACGCCGACTTCGGAAAGACCGATATGCCGAATCTTGCCGGCAGCGATCAGCTCTGCCAACGCTCCGATTGTGTCCTCGATCGGGGTGCCCCGATCGAGGCGGTGTTGGTAGTAGAGGTCAATGTGGTCGGTTGCCAGCCTCTTCAGCGAGCCGTCGACCGCGACGCGGATGCTGGCGGGGCTGCTGTCGAGGCCATCACGTCCGGTATGCGAGATCAGGCCGAACTTGGTGGCCAGCACCACCTGATCTCGCCGGCCCCGCAGGGCTCGGGCGAGGAGTTCTTCGTTGACGTAGGGGCCATACACCTCGGCGGTGTCGATCAGCGTGACGCCGAGATCGATGGCTCGGTGAACGGTGCGGATGGACTCGGCGTCGTCGAAGCCGCCAATGGAGTAGGCGGCGGACATGCCCATCGCACCCAAGCCGATACGGCCGACCTGCAGGTCGGCGAGGCGAGCCTGTTTCATGGCAGATCTCCTGTTCTCACATGCGTTTTGCGATTGTCCGGTCAGCAGACTTCAAGAATCGAGAGCACTTGGACTAGAGGACCAACGACCCTGGTGGCATCCTGCGCTCGTGTTCCACGATTTGACCTTAGATTGGAGGTTGATCATGCCGGACGCGTTGGTAGACACCGACGTACTCAGGGACGCGGTGCAGTTGGCATGCCGGGCCCCGTCGCTGCACAACAGCCAGCCCTGGCAATGGGTCGCCACCGGCTCGCGGTTGTCCCTCTACATCGATGACAGCCGGACTCTGCCCTCTACCGACAAGTCGGGGCGCGAGGCCCTCATCAGTTGCGGTGCCGTGCTCGACCATCTGCGTGTCGCGTTGGAAGCGGTTGGGTGGGCAAGCCACGTCGACCGATTTCCCAACCCGAAAGATTCCGATCATCTCGCATCACTCGATCTCAGCCCGCTGAGCGTTGTGACCGATGACCATCGCCGACGGGCCGACGCGATCCTGGACCGCCGCACCGATCGGCTCCCCTTCGCCCCACCGAGAAACTGGGAATCCTTCGAACCGGTGCTGCGCAACGCCGCCGGTGCCGCGACAATTCACCTCGATGTGATACCCGACGAGCTGCGCCCACAACTGGCGAGGGCATCGCGCCTCACCGAGTCGCTGCGGCTCTACGATACTTCGTATCATACCGAATTAGACTGGTGGACTGGTCATTTCGAGAGCTCCGATGGAATTCCGCGCAGTTCACTGTTGTCGGCAGCCGAGAGTGATCGGGTCGACATCGGACGAAGCTTTCCGGTGAGCCGGCACGACGAGCGGCCCACCAGCTTTGGAAGAGACCAATCGACGGTGCTGGTTCTGTCGACCGACGGTGATACCCCCGATGACGCCTTGCGGTGTGGCGAAGCCTTGTCCTCGGTGCTGTTGGAGTGCACGGTGGCCGGGATGGCGACGTGCACACTGACCCAACTCACCGAACTATGGTCCAGCCGCGATCTCATCGGCACTCTGACCGGACGGGCGGCCATGCCGCAACTTCTGATCCGCGTCGGCGAGTCCCTGGTACCGGACGAGGTGCCCGCCATGACACCGCGGCGGCCACTCAGCGAAGTTCTCACATTTAACCCCGCTACACCTGGTTGAGCGATAAGCCTCAGAGGGTGGATGCCACCAGGCCCGTCAGATCGGCGAGGCGGTTCGAGTAACCCCACTCGTTGTCGTACCAGCCGACGATCTTCACCAGGTTGCCAGTCACTTTGGTGAGCCCGGCGTCAAAGATGCACGACGATGGGTCGGTCACGATGTCGGAGGAGACGATCGGATCCTCGGTGTAAGTGAGGAAGCCCTTCAGCTCACCACCGGCGGCTGCTGCGAACGCGGCGTTGACCGCCTCGGCGGTGCACGGCTCGCGGACGATGGCGGTGAGATCAGTCGCTGAACCGGTGGGCACCGGCACCCGCAGTGCGTACCCGTCGAGCCGGCCCTCGAGCTGGGGCAGCACCACGCTGATCGCGCGGGCGGCCCCGGTGGACGTCGGCACGACGTTGATCGCCGCGGCGCGGGCCCGGCGAAGGTCCCGATGCGGCCCGTCCTGGAGATTTTGGTCCGGCGTGTACGCGTGAACGGTGGTCATGAGTCCGCGCTCGATTCCGAACACCTCGTCGAGCACCTTCGCCATCGGCGCCAGGCAGTTCGTAGTACACGAGGCGTTGGAGACCACGGTCTGCGTCCCGTCGTAGTCGCGGTGGTTGACACCCATCACGACGGTGAGGTCTGCACCCTTCGACGTCGCCGACACCACCACCTTCTTCGCGCCGCCGTGCAGGTGGCCGCGGGCCTGCTCTGCCGCGGTGAACCGACCGGTCGACTCGATCACGACATCCACGCCGAGATCTCCCCACGGCAGCGCCGCCGGCCCGTCGGCGATGGACCACGCCTTGATTCGCCGCTCTCCGACCACAAGCTCGTCGCCGTCGACCGACACGTCGTGCGGTAAGCGTCCGAGCACGGAGTCGTATTTGAGCAGATGCGCCAGAGTCTTGTTGTCCGTGAGGTCGTTCAACGCGACGATCTCGATGTCGCTGGTGCCCGCGGCGCGTTGTATATCCACCGCGCGGAAGAAGTTTCGGCCGACTCGCCCAAAGCCATTCACACCCACCCGGATCGCCATGGTGATCTCCTTTTGGTTCTTTGGTCTGCGGCGCAGCATCTGTTGCACGCCACCACAAGTCTGACCGCACGTAGGGCTGAGCAGCAGAGGCCAAAGTCCCCGCATTCGCGGAGTTCAGGTCAGCGAAAGCTTGCGGCCAAACGGGCGACACCCTGCGTTTCCCCAAGCGTCGGCTGAACCAACGGGCTTGGGGACCAATGCCCCTAGGGCCCTCGTCGGGATCTCCGTAACCTCAGGCTGGACAACGGAGTCGACGCAGCCTCCGACTGGCGAGTACCACGCGCAGCACCGTCGCGACCGCTGGGAAGTTCACGGTATTCCGCCCTCAATCGCTACCGTCGCCGGACATCAGAGCACTCGAATACATTTGGAGCGCAGGTGCCAGATACGCAGACCGACGTTACAACCGCGAGCCGGCTTTTGAGCCAGTTGCGCGACGACGTGGACGATCTCTTGGCGCGATTAGCCGCTGCTGAATCACTGTGGTCCCGTTGGCTGGCGGGCGTAGCGTCCCAGAATCAATCGAGCGCTCGAAACATGCTGCACTATTGGGCTATTCGCCAATGTGACCTCCGCGACCTGCAGACCCGGCTCGCTGCCTTCGGGCTGTCCTCGCTAGGTCGAAGCGAGCCTCATGTCGAGGCCACCCTATGCCTCGTGAGGTCGGCGATCTGTGCCATGCTCGGTGACGCCTGGGAACAGCCCGCTGTGACCGGCGCCAACGTCGAGTACGGTCCCGAACTGCTCCGCCACCGAACGAAGCAGCTGCTTGGCCCTGAGCCTGTCGATCGCGCGACCCGCATCATGGTCACACTCCCCTCCTCCGCTGCAACCGATCCGCACTTGGTTCGCGGGTTGATTGAACGCGGCGTCAACGTTGCGCGCATCAACTGCGCGCACGACGATCCTCAGGCGTGGCGCTCCATGGCACGAAACGTCCGGCAAGCGGCCGAAGCGACCGGCCGAGCTTGCTCGATCGCGATGGACCTTGCCGGCCCAAAGCTACGGACTGGACCGCTTGAACCCGGGCCGCGCTGCGTAAAACTCCAGCCACGCAGGAACGCGCTTGGGCAGGAGACCGCCCCGGCGCGGGCATGGTTGACGGCGGCGGAAGATCCGATCGACCCACCTGAAGCCGGCATGGTGTCGCTGCCCGTGGCCAAGCAATGGCTCAGCCGCCGCCACGACGACGACGTTCTGCTCCTGCACGACACCCGGGGCGCAAAGCGCCGGCTGGCGCTGAAAGCCGTTGCTCAGAAATCAGGTGCCCCAGGCGGATTCGTCGTCGTTGCCGACAAGACCACCTATCTCGCCACTGGAACGGAGCTGCGCGTCCACGGCGTCAAGGATGCGACATACCTCGGAGAACTTCCGCAAACCGAACAGAGCCTTGTACTGCATCGCGGAGACATCCTCGATTTGACCAGCGATTGTTCGCCTGCACCCCTGGCCGCCGATTTTGTTCCGCGCATTGGTTGCACGTTGCCCGAGATCTTCGACCATGCACACATTGGGGACAAGGTGCATTTTGATGACGGCCGGATCGGCGGCGAGATAGTCAGCGTGGGTCCCGGCGTCCTGAGGTTACGGATCGACCACGCGGCAGACGCGGGGTCGCGCCTCCGCGCCGGCAAGGGAGTGAACGTACCCGACACCAACCTCCCGATCGCCGCCCTGACCGAGAAGGACTTGTCTGATCTGTCGACGGTGGTCGAGGTGGCCGATCTCGTCGAGATGTCGTTCGTGAGAGATTCTTCCGATGTCGAACGGTTGCTCGACGCGTTGAGCCGCCTCGGCGGCGACTCATTGGGAATCGTGCTCAAGATCGAGACCCGGCAAGCATTCGAACATCTCCCCCAACTGCTGCTTACCGCGATGCGGCATCCGCGCGTTGGGGTGATGATCGCGCGGGGGGATCTTGCCGTCGAGTGCGGATATGAGCGCCTGGCCGAGTTGCAGGAAGAGATTCTTTGGCTGTGCGAGGCCGCGCACCTGCCCGTGATCTGGGCAACCCAAGTGCTCGAACAACTAACCAAGACAGGGAATCCCGCGCGCGCAGAGATTAGCGATGCGGCAATGAGCGAACGGGCCGAATGCGCGATGCTCAACAAGGGGCCGTATATCAACGACGCGGTCGTCGTCCTCGACAGCATCCTTCGTCGAATGACCGACCACCACTACAAGAAAAACGCACTGCTGGGATCCCTGCACTCCTGGCAACCCGGCTCACATCGCGACTAGCGGTGACGAACGGCGGCCGCGCCGCGCCGAACGACACGCTGTTTGCAAAGCGACTTACGACCTCGCTTGAGGGGCCGTAATGCCCTGGTCGGGGCGCTATCAGGAGAGTACTGTCCGGCAGATTGGGAGTATTTGAGCGCCCGGATCAGACGGAGACAATATCGCTAAAGGAGTACGCAGATGTCAAACAGCGTAACGGTCCACAACACCCGGGCCCCCCGGCAGCACGCGCAGGACGCCGAACTATTAAAGGAGTCAGGTGTACACAAGCTCGTCGTCACAGACCGCGACGGCAACTGCTTAGCGTTCGTATTGGCTTGGGACAGCTTCGACTACGACGCTGAGACCGACACCTATGTGTGCATTGCCGATAGTGATGGCAGAGAACTCATGACCGTGTACACCGCCGGAGAAATCAGGTCAGCACCTGGTGCGAACACGTATGTCGTCACCGCGCCGGACGGGTCCAGCGGCTCCAGGGCATTGCACGCCCTGTGAGCTATCGGACGCCCGGCAAGCGTCACCTTGAATGCGGCGTGTCGCCTCTGTTGTGAGATCGCTGCTATGCGCACAGGCAGGGCCGGTAGATCCCGACCGCCACCGTTAAATCGGCAGCCGGGTTCGGCGTGCTGGGCGAAAGAACGGTAAGTGTCGACCCGCCGCGCTCAATCAGTTGGGGGATTCTCCCGTCTTTGACGTTATGATAGACCGTTCGTACGGTTAGCCGAAGGGTTGAAGATGCCCCGATCGCCTGGTAGACGTGGCGAAATCCTCGACGCGTTTGTCCGCTATGTCGCCGAACGCGGCTACGACAGAACGAATATGGGCGACATCGCCGACGAGCTCGGCATGTCCAAGGGAACCATCGTTCATCATTTCGGAACCAAAGCGCAGATGTTGCGAGAGCTTGAGGAAGCCCACCTGACCCTTCAGCTCGATGTGATGCGGATGGTATGGGATCGACTGGCCGCCCCGCACGAACGCATCGCCGCACTCATTTACGCCGCCGCGCTGCTACAGGTGATCGCGCGCGACGCGACGGTGGCGAGCCAGCGCGAGGTGGTTCAGTTGTCCGATGACCCGGCGATGCAGCAAGTGCGTAAGTTGCGCGATCAGTTGCAAGCACTCGCGATTGACGAGATCGACAACGGGATCCAGAGCGGTGTGTTCCGAAACGTGGACATCGAACTGGCGGCACTGCAGTTGTGGGGATCGTTGCAGTGGATGTGGGTATGGTTCGATCCCGCCGAATCCCGGACACCCGAACAAATCGGCGCCGCTTTCGTCGATGTGTTTCTCGGCGGACTGTTACTCGACCGCTTGGGGCTGAGCAAGTGGGCGAACCCCTCCACGAACGTCGTCTCGGTGGTGCGCGAATGCCTGGCCGAGGTAACGGGTGCGACACATTGACCGCGTAGAACCAGAATGCTCTGCGCGAGAAGCTAATTAGCTGTAGCCGATTCAGCCTCAAGCACTGTACGTCTGCTCGGCCATCTGTTTGGCGCGGCACCGTGTTCGGGGCGGGGTTGAACCCCCGCCGGCTAGCCGAGGAAGCGCAAAACGTCCCGTAACGGCCCACAGATGTTGGCGGCGCGAGAAGTTCGGGCCCGTGAAACTTGTGTGCATGTTTATTGACTGACCGTACGGTCTAATGCCATAGTTGCTGCGTGGCGCAAACGCGGAGGACGTGGAGCCGGAGGGCGGGAACCGAGACTCCGGAACGTGGTACGAAGCGGTCGGAAATCGCCGTTGCTCACGCAAGGCTTGAAATACCCTCTAGCGAAGCGCTTTTCGCGGCACCGTTACGTTGCGAGCGCTCATGACGACATCGAACGTGATTGGCGGCAGAGTACTCGACAGGATTAGGCCCGGGGCCGAAGTGGCCGGCGGGTTCTTCCGAATGTGTGTGCTGACGGGTAAAGCCCTGCGGCAGCCGTTCGAATGGCGCGAGTTCATCTGGACTGGCTGGTTCCTCATGCGGGTCTCGCTGCTGCCCACCATCGCGGTGTCCATCCCGGAAACCGTGCTGCTCATCTTCACGCTCAACCTGCTGCTGGCCGAGATCGGCGCCGCCGACGTCTCGGGTGCTGGTGCCGCGATCGGCGCGGTCACCCAGCTCGGCCCGATCGTGACGGTGCTGGTTGTTGCCGGCGCCGGGGGCACCGCTATCTGCGCCGACCTCGGCGCCCGCACCATCCGCGAGGAAATCGATGCGCTCGAGGTCCTCGGCATTGACCCGATCCACCGGCTGGTGGTGCCGCGCGTGGTCGCCTCAACCATCGTCGCCGTGCTGCTCAACGGCCTCGTGGTCGCCGTCGGCCTGGGGGGCGGCTACCTGTTCAGCGTCTACCTGCAGAACGTTTCGAGCGGTGCCTACCTCTCGACGTTGACTGCGCTCACCGGCCTGCCCGAGGTGGTGATCGCGTTTATCAAAGCCGCGACGTTCGGGCTGATTGCCGGCCTGGTCGGCTGTTATCGCGGGCTGATCGTCCGCGGCGGTTCCAAAGGCCTGGGCACTGCGGTCAACGAGACGGTGGTGCTGTGTTTCATCGCGCTGTTCGCGATCAACGCGGCGCTGACCACCATCGGTGTCCGGTTCGGAACGGGGCGCTGACGTGGCGACGGCTGCCGCACGGCATGTCCGCTTCGGGCGGGTGACCGCCACCCTCGGTCGATACGGGGAGGCCCCGGTCCGGCTAATGGTCGAGATCGGACAAATGGTCTGGTTCGCCCTGAACGCAATCGGGCAGATCCCCTACGCCCTGCACAACTACCGCAAAGAGCTGCTGCGGATGGTCGCCCAGATGGGGATGGGCACCGGCGCGATGGCCGTGGTCGGTGGCACCGCCGCCATCGTCGGCTTCATCACCCTGTCCGCGGGCTCGCTGGTCGCCATCCAGGGCTACGCGACGCTGGGCAACATCGGTGTCGAGGCATTCACCGGATTCTTGGCCGCGCTGGTCAACGTGCGGTTCGTGGCACCGGTGGCCGCCGGTCAGGCGCTGGCCGCAACGGTCGGCGCCGGCGCCACCGCCGAACTGGGCGCCATGCGCATCAGCGAGGAGATCGACGCCCTGGAAGTGATGGGTATGAGGTCGATCGCCTTTCTGGCGTCAACCCGAGTGGTGGCGGGTCTCGTCGTCATCATCCCGCTCTACGGGTTCGCGATGACCATGGCCTTCCTGTCCCAGCAGGTCACCACGGTTTTGTTCTACGGGCAGTCCATCGGCACGTACAACCACTATTTCCACACCTTCCTGCGCCTCACCGACGTGGGCTGGTCGTTCGCCGAGGTGATCCTGGTTGCGCTGGTCGTGATGACCACCCATTGCTACTACGGCTACACCGCCACCGGCGGGCCGGTCGGCGTCGGTGAAGCGGTCGGCCGGTCGATGCGACTGTCGTTGATCACGATCGTCCTGGTGGTCGTACTGACCGCGATGGCGGTCTACGGCAAAAGCCCGAACTTCAACCTCACCGTGTAGCGGCCATGACGAACCCGGCGAAAGAGAACCCGCTACGTATCCCGCCGTACAAGACCGCGGCTGCGGTGTTCTTGGTGGTCGCTACCGCGGTATTAGCGCTCGTCTGGTTGCAGTTTCGGGGCGAGCTCACGCCGAAAACGACCTTGACGATGTTGGCTCCCCGGGCCGGTTTGGTGATGGATCCGGGATCCAAGGTCACCTACAACGGCGCGGAAATCGGCCGGGTTTCCAGCATTTCCGAGACCCAGCGGGATGGAGTACCGGCGGCCAAGTTCGTCTTGGAAGTGAATCCGCGTTACGTCAAGCTGATTCCGGCCAACGTGGACGCCAAGATCAAGGCCACCACGGTGTTCGGCAACAAGTATGTGGCCCTGACCTCGCCCAAAAGCCCTACACCGCAACGCATCACACCGCAGCAAGTGATCGATGCGAGGTCCGTGACGACCGAGTTCAACACGTTGTTCGAGACGCTTAACTCGATCACGGAGAAGGTGGATCCGGTCAAGGTGAACCTGACGCTGGCCGCGGCCGCCCAGGCATTGACCGGGTTGGGCGACAAGTTCGGGCAGTCGATAGTCAACGGCAACGCCATCCTCGACGACATCAATCCGCAAATGCCGCAGATCCGGCATGACATTCAACGGCTTGCGGCGCTGGCCGACACCTACGGCAACGCCGCACCGGATCTGTTCGACGCCCTCAACAACTCCGTGATCACGGCGCGCACGCTGCACCGCCAGGAAGCCGACCTGGACGGCGCTTTGTTGGCCGCGGCCGGATTGGGCAACACCGGCGAAGACATATTCCGGCGGGGTGGGCCCTACTTCCAGCGTGGGGTCGCCGATCTGGTGCCCACCGCGCAGCTGCTCGACACCTACAGCCCGGAGATCTTCTGCACCATCCGCAACTACTCCGACGAAGAACCCCATGCCTACGAGACGACGGGCGGCGGCAACGGCTACGCGCTGCACACCATGACCGAGCTGACGTCAGGGCTGGGAGCGTTACTGACGTTGCCGGGGCTGGCCGGCGTGGCGCTTTCGGGAGGCCTGCTCGGGCTGGCCGGAGTGGTAGGCGGGGCGCCGAATCCCTATGTGTACCCGGACAATCTGCCGCGGGTGAACGCTCGCGGCGGCCCCGGGGGTGCGCCGGGTTGCTGGCAGGCCATCACCCATGATCTATGGCCGGCACCGTCTCTGGTGGTGGACACCGGCGCCAGTCTCGCGCCGTACAACCACCTCGACACCGGTTCCCCGTACGCGATCGAGTACGTGTGGGGCCGCCAAGTCGGGGACAACACGATCAACCCATGAAAATCACCGGCTCCGCTATCAAGCTCGGCATCGTCTCGTTGGTGCTGCTGCTGATCACCGTGTCGATCGTCGTGGTGTTCGGTCAGATGCGCTTCAACAGCACCAACAGCTATTCCGCTGAGTTCAGCAATGCCACCGGGCTCAAAGACGGCCAGTTCGTCCGCGCCTCCGGAGTGGAGGTCGGCAAGGTCAAAAAGGTGCAGCTGATCGAAGGCGGCACTCGGGTACGGGTGGACTTCGATGTCGACCGCTCGATACCGCTCTATCAGTCGACGACTGCGCAGATCCGCTATCTCGACCTGTTCGCCGACCGCTACCTGGAGCTCAAACGCGCCGAGGGCGAGGGCGCTGACCGGGTCCTGCCGCCGGGTGGATTCATCCCGCTGTCTCGAACGTCACCGGCGCTGGATCTCGACGCCCTGATCGGTGGTTTCAAGCCGCTGTTCCGGGCGCTCGATCCGGAAAAGGTCAACACCATCGCGTCGGCGATCATCACCGTGTTTCAGGGTCAGGGCGGCACGATCAACGACATCCTCGACCAGACCGCGCGACTGACAGCGCACATTGCCGAACGCGACCAGGCGATCGGCGAGGTGGTCAAGAACCTGAACATCGTGCTGGACACCACGGTTCGGCATCGCAAGGAGTTCGACCAGACCGTCGACAACTTCGAGAAATTGATCACCGGACTGACGAATCACGCCGATCCGCTGGCCGCCGGCACCGCGAACATCAGCAACGCCGCCGGGACGGTGGCCGACCTGTTGGCTGAGAACCGCGCTCTGCTGCACAAGGAGATCAACTACCTGCAGGCTCTGCAGCAGCCGCTCCTCGACCAACGCGATCAGCTCAGCGATCTGATCCACAAGACGCCAACCGCGCTCAACCTGATCGGACGCAGCATCGGCCTCTACGGAGACTGGGTGAACTTCTACCTCTGCGACCTCACGATCAAGTGGAACGGGTTACAGGCCGGCGGCCCGGTCCGCACGGTCAGGATCTGGCAGCAGCCCACGGGTAGGTGCACGCCGCAATGAGAACACTGACGGAATTCAACCGCGGCCGTGCCGGGCTGATGGGCGCCGGCGTGCTGGTGCTCGTCGTCGCCGTCGGCCAGAGCTTCACCAGTGTCCCGATGCTGTTCGCGAGTCCGAGCTATTACGGGCAGTTCACCGACACCGGTCAACTGAACAAGAACGACAAGGTGCGCATCACCGGTGTGAATGTCGGCACGGTGCAGGGGCTCGACATCGACGGCGACCACGTCGTGATCAAGTTCTCCATCGGCGCCAACACCATCGGCACCGAGAGCCGGCTCGCGATCAAGACCGACACCATCCTGGGTAAGAAGGTGCTCGAGATCGAGCCGCGGGGAAACCAGAGGTTGCGGCCCGGGGGTGTGTTGCCGCTGGGCCAAAGCACCACTCCCTATCAGCTCTACGACGCGGTCTTCGATGTCAACAAGGCCGCCGCGGGCTGGGACATCGACAGCGTCAAGCAATCGCTGAATGTGTTGTCGCAGACCATCGATCAGACCTACCCGCACCTGAGCCCCGCCCTCGACGGTCTGGCCAAGTTCTCCGACACCATCGGCAAGCGCGACGAACAGGTCAAACACCTGCTCGCTCAGGCCAACCAGGTAGCCAGCGTGCTCGGTGACCGCAGCGAACAAATCAACCGGCTGCTGGTCAACGCCAAGACGCTGCTGGCCGCGTTCAACCAACGCGGACGGGCCATCGACGCCCTGCTGCAGAACATTTCCGCCCTCTCGGCACAGGTGCAGGGATTCATCAACGACAACCCGAACCTGAATCCCGTGCTCGAGCAGTTGCACGCCCTCAGCGACGTGCTGGTGGCACGTAAGGACGACCTTGCTCAAACCCTCACGTATGTAAGCCAATTCGCCGCATCGCTAGGCGAATCCGTCGCGTCCGGGCCGTTCTTCAAGATAGTCCTGTCCAATCTGCTGCCGTACTGGGTCTTGCAGCCATTTGTCGACGCCGCCTTCAAGAAGCGTGGGATCGACCCGGAGGACTTCTGGCGCAGTGCCGGCCTGCCCGCGTTCCGCTGGCCCGACCCCAACGGCACCCGGTTCCCCAACGGCGCGCCGCCGCCCGCGCCCCCGGTGTCAGAAGGCACCCCGGATCATCCGGGGCCGGCCGTCCCGCCCGGAACGGCGTGTTCGTACGTGCCGGGACCCGGCGCCCTGCCGCGGCCGTGGAACCCGTTGCCGTGCGCGGGAGTAGACGTCGGACCGTTCGGCGGCAGTTTCCCGGCACCGATCGACGTGCAGACGTCGCCGCCGAACCCGAACGGGCTGCCACCAACACCGGGAATCCCGATCGCCGGGCGGCCAGGCGAGCCGCCTCCGGACGTCCCGGGCACACCGGTGCCGCTGCCGCCCAACGCGCCGCCGGGGGCACGCACCGAGAACCTGCAACCAGCCGGCCCCATCCCGCCACCGTCGGCGTTCGCGCCAGGGCTGCCGCCGGGGCCACCCGCGTCCCCGGGATCCGGGCAGCAGCTCCCGGCACCGTTCATCAACCCCGGCGGCACGGGTGGTAGTGGCATCACAGGAGGTAGTCAGAATTGAGCAGCATCTTCGCTATCCGCCGCTTGCCGCTCCGGAAGGTCATCGGAGCGCTGGTGCTGGTGCTGGCCATCATCGCCGGGTTCGTCGGCTGGCGGCTCTACGAAAAGTTGACCACCAACACTGTGACCGCTTATCTCCCAGCGGCGAACGCGCTCTACTCCGGGGACAAAGTCCAGATCATGGGCGTTCGCGTCGGTTCAGTCGACAAGATCGAGCCGGCCGGCGGGAAGATGAAGGTGACGTTTCACTACGACAACAAATACAAGGTGCCCGCCAACGCGTCCGCGGTAGTCGTGAACCCGACCCTGGTGGCGTCGCGGAGCATTCAGTTGGAGCCACCCTACAAAGGTGGCCCGGTGATGGGTGACAACGCGGTCATCCCCATCGAGCGCACGCAAGTGCCGACGGAGTTCGACCAACTGCGCGAGAGCGTCGCCAACACCATCAACAAACTCGGCCCGACGCCCGAGCAGCCCAAGGGCCCCTTCGGTGACCTCGTCGTGGCTTTCGCCGACGGATTGGCCGGCAAGGGCAAACAGATCAACACCACGCTGAACAGCCTGTCGCAGGCGCTCACCGCGCTCAACCAGGGCCGTGGCGACTTCTTCGCGGTGGTGCACAGCCTGGCGATGTTCGTCAACGCCCTGCACAAAGACGACCAGCAGTTCGTTGCGTTGAATCGCAACCTGGCCCAATTCACCGACAGGTTGACCGGGTCTGGCGGGGACCTCGCCAATGCGATACAGCAGTTCGACAGCCTGCTCACCACACTGCGCCCGTTCCTGGCCAAGAACCGCGGGGTGCTCGCGCACGACATCGACAACCTCGCCAACCTGACCACCACGCTGGTCCAACCCGAACCGCTGAACGGTTTGGAGACCGCCCTGCATGTCCTGCCGACGCTGGAGACGAACCTCAGCCAGATTTACCACCCGACGCACGGCGCCGTCATGTCCATCCCGGCAATCCCGAACTTCGCGAACCCAATGCAGTTCATGTGCAGCATGATTCAGGCCGGCAGCCGGCTGGGCTATCAAGAATCCGCCGAACTGTGTGCGCAGTACCTGGCGCCAATTCTGGATGCGATCAAGTTCAACTACTTGCCGTTCGGGCTGAACCTGTTCAGCACCGCCGAGGCGCTGCCCAAGGAAGTCGCCTACTCCGAGCCCCGGCTGCAGCCGCCGAACGGGTACAAGGACACCACGGTTCCCGGGGTCTGGGTGCCTGATACCCCGTTGTCGCACCGCAACACCCAGCCCGGCTGGGTCGTCGCGCCGGGCATGCAGGGCACCCAGGTGGGGCCGATCACGGCGGGCCTGCTGACCCCCGAATCGCTGGCCGAACTGATGGGCGGCCCGGACATCGCACCTCCGCCGTCGGGACTGCAGACGCCGCCGGGACCGCCGAATGCGTACGACGAGAACCCGATAGTGCCGGTCATCGGGCAGAACCCGCCGCAGGTGCCGATCCCGCCACCACCACCGGCACCGGGTGTGGTCCCGGGACCGGTTGCACCGACGCCCGCGCCCGCTCAGGCGGCCGCATCGACGGGACCCGGATCGTGATACACACGCTAACCAAGCAGTGTTCAACCGCGTTGCGCGCGTTGGGTTCTCGCACTCGGCACCGGGCCTGGCAGGGGCTGGCACTGCTGGGGGCTGCCGCAGCGCTGACGTCGTGCGCGAACTGGCGCGGAATCGCGAATGTGCCGATGCCCGGTGGCCCGGGCAGCGGGCCCGGCTCCTACACCGTCTACGTGCAGATGCCCGACACGCTGGCCCTGAACGACAACAGCCGAGTGCGGGTGGCCGATGTCTTTGTCGGCACGGTGCGCGCGATCGAACTGAAGAACTGGGTCGCCACGCTGACGCTACGTGTGGACAAGAGCGTCAAGTTACCCAAGAACGCCACGGCCAAAATCGGGCAGACAAGCCTCCTGGGTTCTCAGCACGTGGAGCTGACCTCGCCGCCCGACCCGTCGCCGGAGTTGCTGAGGGACGGCGACACCATCCCGCTGAAGAATTCGTCCGCCTACCCGACGACGGAGCAGACGCTGGCCAGTCTCGCCCTGATCTTGCGCGGCGGCGGCATCCCGAACCTCGAAGTGCTGCAGAACGAGGCCTACAACATCCTTAACGGGCGCGCCGACCAGATCCACGCCTTCCTCGGCAAGCTCGACACCTTCACCGCCCGACTCGACGAGCAACGCGAGGACATCACCCGAGCGATCGATTCCACCAACCGACTGTTGGAGTACGTGAGCTCGCGCTCGGACGTCTTGGAGCGGGTCCTCACCGAATTCCCGCCGCTGATCAAACATTTCGCTGAAAAGCAGAACCTCTTGATCGACGCGATTGACGCGACCGGACGGCTCAGCCAGGTTGCCGACCAATACCTGTCCGCCTCGCGAAGCGACCTGCACCAGGACCTGCTGTCGCTGCAGTGCCCGTTGCGGGAACTCGGCCGGGCCTCGCCGTATCTGATCCGCGCGCTCAAGCTGATCGCCGTCCGGCCATTCGACATCGACTCAGTGCCGAAGGCGTTCCGCGGCGACTACTTCAACCTGTCGCTCACGCTCGACCTGACCCTCAGCTCTGTCGACAACGCTGTCCTCACCGGGACCGGATTCTCCGGATCGCTGCGCGCGCTCGAGCAATCGTGGGGCCGCGACCCCGAAACGATGATCCCCGACGTCCGATACACGCCGAACCCTAACGACGCGCCGGGCGGCCCGTTGGTCGAAAGGGCGGATAGGCAATGCTGACCCGCTTCATCTGGCGCCAGCTGATCCTCTTCAGCATTCTGAGTGTGATCACGGCGATCGCCTTGGGGTGGTACTACCTGCAGATTCCCACTGCAGCAGGGATTGGCCAGTACACGCTGACGGCGGACCTGCCCGCGTCGGGCGGTCTGTACAAAACGGCCAACGTGACTTATCGCGGTCAAACCATCGGCACGATCACCGGCGTCGAACCGACCGAGACCGGCGTGCGAGTGACCATGAGTATCGCCGACAGCTACAAGATCCCGATTGACGCGTCGGCGAACGTGCATTCGGTGTCGGCGGTCGGTGAGCAGTATCTGGACCTGGTGTCGGCAGGCAATCCGGACCAACACTTTTCGCCGGGGCAGACCATCACCAAGGGCACCGTGCCCACCGAGATCGGGCCGGCGCTGGATGCGGCCAACCGCGGGCTAGCCGCGCTACCTAAGGACAAGATCGCGTCGCTGCTTGACGAAACAGCCCAAGCGGTCGGCGGTTTGGGCCCCGCCCTGCAACGCCTGGTCGATGCGACGCAGGCGATCGCCGGCGACTTCAAGACCAACATCCAAGACGTCGACGCCATCATCCAAAACTCCGGGCCGATCATCGACAGCCAGGTCGATTCGAGTGATTCGATCCGGCGCTGGTCGCACAACCTGGACATCCTGGCCGCGCAGAGCGCGGAAAACGATCAGCACGTGCAAAGCATTTTGACCCAGGCCGCGCCGACCGCCGATCAGGTCAACGCGGTGTTCGGCGACGTCCGCGAGTCGCTGCCGCAGACACTGGCGAATCTCGAGATCGTGCTCGACATGCTCAAGCGGTATCACAAGGGCGTCGAGCAACTGCTGGTGGCCTATCCGCAGGGCGCATCGGAAGGCCAGACGGTAACGACACCCTTCCCGGGCTATGCCGCGCTCGGCACCTCGCTGACAATCAACCAGCCCCCGCCGTGCCTGACCGGCTTTCTCCCGGCAACTCAGTGGCGGTCTCCGGCGGACACCAGCCTGGCGCCCATGCCGTCCGGAACATATTGCAAGATCCCGCAAGACACTCCGGCCAACGCCGTGCGGGGGGCACGCAACATTCCGTGTGTCGATGTCCCGGGTAAACGCGCCGCGACACCGCGGGAATGCCGCGACCCCAAACCCTACGTTCCGGCGGGCACCAATCCCTGGTACGGCGACCCGAACCAGATCCTGACCTGTCCCGCTCCCGGAGCGCGCTGCGACCAGCCGGTGAAGCCCGGTCAGGTGATACCCGCGCCATCGATCAACAACGGCATGAATCCGGCACCCTCGGACCGAGTCGCGGGGACGCCACCGCCGACCAGTGACCCCTTGACCCGGCCCGGGTCGGGGACCGTGCAGTGCAACGGGCAGCAGCCAAATCCCTGCGTGTATACCCCCAGCGGGCCTCCCCCGGCGGTTTACACCCCACAGAGCGGTGAACTGGTGGGGCCCGACGGCGTCAGGTACTCGGTCGAAAATTCGAGCAAAACAGGAGACGACGGATGGAAGGACATGCTGGCGCCTGTTGGCTGAGTCCCACCGACGTCGCGAATTAGTCGACTCAATTCGCCTCGATTGTCCGTCGCACATTCAATTCTGCTGATTTACAGTGCTTTTCGCATCGCTGCTGGCCTGTCGGGCTGTGCGAACGCTGTCCCCTCGTCGCGTCGGTTCTCGGAACCATTGACACTGACCGCACGTACAGTCATATACTGCAGGATGGGCGGCGCCGCCAGAACCACCCTGAGTGCCCTGGATCGGGGCGCCCGCGACTCCCCGCGCACAGCCGGTCAACATCCCGCGGCCAGCCGGTGAACACAGAGATCGGAGCGAAATGCCGGAAGTGATTGGCCTAGGCCAACTCCGGAGCAACGCGTGTACGTATCTCGAGCGGGTTGCCGCCGGGGAGACGCTCGATGTCGTCCGTCGCGGCAAGTTGGTGGCACGGATCGTGTCAGCCGGTGACTGGAGGGTGGCTCCGATCCCGGCCCGATCTGTCAAAGCCGTGTCACCGGACGCTGCTGGGTGGGTCGGGCTTGACGAACTGCGAACGCGGGCCGGACGGTGCTTCGATCGGGTTGCGGCCGGGGAGACGATCTATGTCGTCCGTGGCGGCAAGTTACTGGCGCGGATCGTGTCGGCCGATGACTCGAGGATGACTCCGATCCCGGCGGACGCTGGTCGGCAAATCGAGCTCGACGAACTGCGAAAGCGTGCGGGGCGCTGCTTCGATCGGGTTGCGGCAGGGCAGACGATTGAGGTCATCCGTGGTGGCAAGCTGGTTGCTCGTATCGTGTCAGCCGGGGAACGAGGCCCGAACCGATCGGTGACGCTCCCCGTATCAGTGTCGTCATTGTGACGGCCGACGGCCTCGACACCGCAGCAGGCCCGGCATCCGACGGTAGCTGAGTTAAGCGCGACGAACGGCCCGCGGACCCGGGACTTCCGTCCCTATCACCGGCATCCCTGAACTGGTCGGATTCAAGTGTGGCTCACTACACCCCCGACAGAGCAGAACTGATGGCAATGAAGGCACCGACGCGGCCGGGAACGACAATCGTGACGCTGACGATGAATCCGGCGCTCGACATCACCACGCACACCGATCGGGTAATTCCCACCGATAAAGTGCGATGCGGGCTGCCCCGTTACGATCCCGGCGGCGGCGGAATCAACGTCGCGGCAATCGCCCATGTGCTCGGCGCATCGGTATCGGCCATCTTTCCGGCGGGCGGCCATGCCGGCGACAAGGTGACCGATCTTGTCGCCGACTCAGGGGTGCCGGTGCAGCGGATCACCGTGGCTCACTCGACCAGGGAAAGCTTCACGATCGACGAGAACACGACCGGGCAGCAGTACCGGTTCGTGCTGCCAGGTCCGTCGCTCACCGATGCCGAGCAGACCGAGTGCCTCGACAAACTCAGCGCCGCAGCGGCATCCGCGGACTTCGTCGTGGCCAGCGGCAGTCTGCCGCCCAGTGTGCCTCCCGACTTTTATCAGCGGGTCGCCGACATCTGTCGCGAGCGCGGTGCGCTGTTGATTCTCGACACCTCCGGGGCTGGATTGCGGCATATCTCTTCCGGCGTCTTTCTGCTCAAGCCGAGCGTGCGAGAACTACGCGAATGTTTCGGACGAGCACTCATCACCGAGTCAGAGCAGCTCGCCGCGGCGCACGAACTTGTCGACCGCGGCTGCGCTCAGTACGTCGTCGTGTCACTCGGGTCCAAGGGCGCTCTGCTTGCCACGCCGACTGGCAGCCAACGCTATTCGCCGGTAACGGTGCCTTCCGGCAGCGGCGTGGGCGCCGGCGACGCCATGACCGCCGGCATCACCGTGGGCCTTAGTCGCGGCTGGCAACTTGACAAGGCGGTGCGGCTGGGCATCGCAGCCGGTGCAGCCATGCTGCTGACTCCCGGCACCGCGCACTGCGCCCGTGAAGATGTCGAGAGGTTCTTCGAGATCGCCGCCGACCCTATAGATGTCGACGGCGACCAATGGTTGTCCGCTCGACCAAGGACATCACCATGACGCTGCCGGTCACCGTCGACCCGCGCTACCACGACGCCGTGATCTTCAACCTCAACACGGTGTTGAGCGACACCGAGGGTGTTCCGTTGTTCGAGTCGACGATCAAGCTGGTGCAAAAGTTGCTCGACGCCGGCGTCGCCACGGCGGTCTACGCGTCGCGCCCGGACGGTCAACAGCTCTTGAAATCCGCAGGGATTGATGACCTTTTCGGTGCCTGTGTCGATGGCATCCCAAGTGCGGTCCTCGTTGACGCCACCCGCCGACTGGGCGTGCGCCCGGGCCGGTCTGTCGTCGTCGACTGTGCCGGTGCCGGGGTGGCGGCAGCCCACAACGGCGGTTTCGCACTCGTCATCGGTGTCGACCGCGCCGGGCTTGCCGGCGAACTACTGTGCTGCGGCGCCGACGTCGTGGTTGCGGAACTCGAGGACGTCGCTGTTCGCACGGGTGACAGGCAAATATCGAACCTCCCCGATGCGGTGACGTCATACGGTCAGATCATCGGTGTTCTGGGCGCCCGAGAGCCAGTGTTGTTTCTCGACTACGACGGAACCTTGTCCCCCATCGTTGCCGATCCCAACGCCGCCGCCCTTGTGGACGGAGCGGCCGAGGCGCTGGAAGGCCTTGCGGCGCAATGCCCCGTGGCCATACTGAGCGGCCGTGACCTCGCCGATATCCGCAGCCGGGTGCACATACCGGGTATCTGGTACGCGGGCAGCCACGGCTTTGAGCTGACGGAACCGGACGGCACCTATCACCGAAACGAAGGGGCCGCGGCCGCCGTCGCGGCCATCGAGCGTGCAGCGGCCGAGTTGGGCGAGTGTTTGGCGGAGATTCCCGGGGTGCGCGTGGAGCACAAACGCTTCGCCGTCGCGGTTCACTACCGCGAAGTCGCGCCAGAGCACGTCAGCGAGATCGTCTCCGCCGCACACAAACTCGGACAACGAGATGGTCTACGACTGACAAACGGGCGCATGCTGGTCGAGCTGCGGCCTGATATCGACTGGGACAAAGGGACCACGCTGGCCTGGATCCGTGATCGTATCGACCCTACTGGTTCCCTGCTGCCCATCTACATCGGCGACGACCTCACTGACGAAGACGCGTTCGATGCAATCCAATTCGACGGCATGGGGATCGTGGTGCGGCACGAGGAGGATGGCGACCGAAAAACGGCTGCCCGTTTCGCTCTGCAGAGTCCCGCTGAGGTGCGGGAATTCATTCAGCGTGGATCGAATTGGCTTGCAATTAAGCGTGAGCAGTCCTCCGCAGCATGGGATTTCACCTATGGTGGGTACGACCCGCAGAACGAGAAGCTTCGTGAGTCGTTGTGCACGGTTGGAAATGGCTACTTCGCCACCCGGGGCGCGGCGCCCGAATCCAAGGCCGACCAAGTGCACTATCCGGGCACCTATGCCGCCGGAATCTACAACCGTCTCGTCGACGACGTATCGGGCACCGAAATCGACAACGAGAGTCTGGTCAACCTGCCCAACTGGCTTGCGCTGACCTTCCGCGTCGACGGCGGCAGCTGGTTCGACATCGACGCGGTCAGGGTGCTGTCCTACCGACAGACCCTCAACCTGCGCGGCGCGATACTGACCAGGGAGGTGCGCTTTTGCGACGACGCCGGACGCACCAGTTCGCTGACCCAGCAACGATTCGCCGCGATGCACCTGCCGCACGTCGGCGCCCTTCAGACGACGATCGTCGCCGAGGATTGGTCAGGGACCATCGAGATTCGCTCGACGCTGGACGGCAATGTCACGAACTCGCTCGTGGAGCGGTATCGGGATTTGGCCAACGATCATCTTGGGTTGGTGGAAAAGCGGGAGATCAATGACCACTCTGTGCTGCTGACAGTTCAGACGACCCAGTCGCGCATTCCCATTGCCATGGCGGCGCGAAGCGTCGTGTGGCGGGACGGGACTCCCGTCCCGGCTACCTACCACCTTGTCGACCAGGCAGCCGAAATCGGTCACGACATCGCCGTCAAGGTGTCGGTCGGTGACGAGTTGACCGTGGAGAAGATCGTGACCGTGTTCACCGGGCGCGATGCCGCGACGTCCGAACCCGCTGTCGATGCCCAACGCTGGCTGAGCCGACTCGGCCGGTTCGCCGAGTTGCGCGACGGGCACCTGAATGCCTGGGTACATCTGTGGGAGCGCCTGTCCATCGAGTTCGAAGACTTCACCGACGAATCGCGCATCTTACGACTGCATCTCCTGCATCTGCTGCAGACGGTCTCCCCCAACAGTTGCGATCTCGATGTCGGGATACCGGCCCGCGGACTGAACGGTGAGGCATATCGCGGGCACATCTTCTGGGACGAGCTGTTCATCTTCCCGGTACTCAACTTGCGGCTGCCGATGATCACCCGGTCGCTGCTGGGATACCGCTATCGGCGCCTGCCCGAGGCACGTGACGCCGCCCAGGCGGCAGGCTACTCCGGTGCGATGTTCCCGTGGCAATCCGGCAGCGATGGACGCGAGGAAAGCCAACGTCTGCACCTCAATCCACGCAGCGGCCGGTGGAACCCCGACGGGAGCGCTCGTGCGCACCACATCGGAATCGCCGTCGCCTACAGCGCATGGAAGTTCTATCAAGTCACCGGAGATCTCGCCTACTTGATCGACTATGGCGCGGAGCTGCTGGCCGAGATCGCACGCTTCTGGGTAAGTAGGGCCAGCTACGACCAGGAACGCGAACGCTACAGCATCCGGGGCGTCATCGGGCCCGATGAATTCCACTCGGGCTACCCAGACGCGCCATACGACGGAATCGACAACAACGCTTACACCAACGTGATGGCTGTATGGGTGATCATGCGCGCCCTCGACGCGCTGAAACTGCTACCGCTGCCGAACCGACTCGATCTACTCGAGACGCTCGGACTGCACAGGGACGAACTGGCGCACTGGGAAGAAGTAAGTCGACGGATGTGCGTCCCGTTTCACGACGGCCTCATCAGCCAGTTCGAGGGGTACGGCGAGTTGGAGGAACTGGATTGGGACCGTTACCGGCGGCAGTACGGGAATATCCAACGCCTCGACCGCATCCTCGAGGCGGAAAACGACGACGTGAACCGATACAAGGCATCCAAGCAGGCCGACATCCTCATGCTGCTTTACCTGATGTCGGCAACGGAGTTGTGTGAGCTATTGGAGCGACTTGGCTATCGCTTTATGCCCGACAAGGTCCCAGAAATGGTTGACTACTACCTGGCCCGCACGTCGCACGGGTCGACGCTCAGCGGTGTGGTGCACACCTGGGTGCTCGCCCGGGCCAACCGCCATCGTGCCATGGAGTTCTTCCAACAGGCACTGAACTCCGACGTCTCAGACATCCAGGGCGGCACCACGTCCGAAGGCATCCACCTGGCGGCCATGGCCGGCAGCGTCGACCTCTTGCAGCGGTGCTTCACCGGGATGGAAACCCGGTCCAACCGCATCATCCTCTCGCCGTACTGGCCGGAAGAACTTGGCGTGCTGGCATTCCCGATCCACTACCGCGGTCTGCACCTGCACCTGCGGGTCAGCGGAAAGGGCGTGATGATCAGTGTGGATCCACGCGACGCTGCCGGAGTCGAAGTGGAATGTCGTGGTCGAGTCGTTCAACTGATGCCTGGGACCACGGTCCGATTTCCCGGCTGATCTTTGCCGGTACGATCGCTATTCGTGCAACGGCAAGGGGCGGAGACAGCACCGATGTGGTCATCATGCCCCGCCGTGGTGGACGGCGACGCCTACCCGTGATCGTTCATGCGGCTGGAACCAGAAGCTGGCTGACGCGCAATGTGTGGGTGTTATCGGCTGTTTCGTTCCTCCAAGACACCGCCAGCGAATTGCTGTATCCGCTGTTACCGATCTACCTGACCGCAGTTCTTGGTGCGCCACCCGCCGTTGTGGGCGCCGTCGAAGGCGCGGCCGAAGGGGCGGCGTCGCTGACAAAACTGGCGGCTGGACCGCTCGGGGATAGATTTGCCCGGCGTCCGCTTATCGCGGCGGGCTACGGCATGGCCGCGCTCGGCAAGGTAATTGTTGCGGTCGCCGGTGCGTGGCCCGGTGTCCTCGCCGGACGCCTGGTCGATCGAGTCGGCAAGGGTATCCGCGGCGCGCCTCGCGATGCACTGCTCGTCGACGGAATCGACGAAGGCAGCCGCGGCCGCGTGTTCGGGTTTCACCGCGCGATGGACACGCTCGGCGCGGTTGTCGGTCCGCTGATCGGACTTGCCGGATACGAGCTACTCGACCATCAGATTGTGCCGTTGCTCTACATCGCGATCGTCCCGGCCGTCCTGAGTGTGGCCCTGGTCGCGATGGTGCGGGAACGTCCCCGGCCGGTTGAGCGTGCGCAGCGACCACGGGTGGCGACGAGCCTGCGTGAACTGCCGGGCCGGTATTGGCGGGTGATCGGTCTGCTGGCAGCCTTCGGCGTCGTCAACTTCCCTGATGCCCTAATCCTGTTGCGTCTCAAAGAGATCGGATTCTCGGTGGCCGAAGTGATACTGGCCTACGTGGGATACAACATGGTATACGCGCTGGGCAGTTACCCGGCCGGATCACTCGCTGATCGCATCCCGAAACCTATGGTATTCGGGGTGGGCTTAGCCTTTTTCGCGGCCGGCTACATCGGGCTCGGACTCACCACCGACAAAGTCGCGGCGTGGCTCATCCTCGGGCTGTACGGGCTGTTCACCGCCTGCACTGACGGCGTCGGAAAGGCCTGGATCTCCGGACTCGTTCCCGCCGAGTTGCAGTCCAGCGCACAAGGCATATTTCAGGGTGCGGCGGGCTTCGCGGTTTTGGCGGCAGGCCTGTGGGCCGGCCTGTTATGGGGAGCGAGAGGCCAACTGCCACTACTGGTCTCAGGAATCGCCGGTGGCTTCTTTGCGGCCATCCTTCTCGTTCTCTCGATCGGCGCGTGGATCCGCACCAAATCCAGCTCTGCATCGTCGAATTGACGCTCACGGGCGCCGGCACCCGAGTCATCGACAGCCAGCGCCGAGCCATGGTGGTTCGTCTGCACCCACGCCGTCACGCTGGGGATATCGCATTGGAGATACCGGCCGGCGTTTCGAGTTCGGTCCCAGGACGGGTCGTTGATCCACCCGTTCGGGTGACCTTCGGCCCTGGCACCGTGCGTGCCGCTGTGCGAGGTTGGCATTTGTGGCGCTATCGATCGTTTCGGGCCGACTGCTTGACGCGCTATGAGAGGACAGGTCATGAGCACATCAGAGTACGTCCGCTTTTTTGAGGAGTTCGGCATCGACGATGTGCCGCTCGTCGGCGGAAAAAACGCGTCGCTGGGCGAGATGTTCCAGAAGCTGTCCGGGCAGGGCGTCCGCGTCCCACACGGATTCGCCATCACCGCCCAGGCTTATCGCCACATGTTGGACAAAGCCGGCGCCTGGGACCGTCTGCATGCCGAGCTCGACGACATCGACCCCGCCGACGTCGCCGCGCTGGCGCGTAAAGGCAAGCGCGCCCGTGAGATCGTCTACGGCGCCGGGCTTCCCGACGATCTGGCCGCCGAGATCCTGGATGGCTACCGAAAGCTTCAGCAGGAGTACGGCGAGGAGGTGAGTCTCGCTGTGCGGAGCTCGGCGACCGCCGAGGACCTGCCGACGGCGAGCTTTGCCGGCCAACAGGATTCGTATCTCAACATCAAAGGCGAAGAGAGTCTGCTCGATACGTGCCGCCGGTGTTTCGCCAGTTTGTTCACTGATCGCGCCATTCATTACCGAATCGATCAGGGTTTCGACCACTTCAAGGTCTCGCTGTCGATCGGCGTGATGAAGATGGTGCGCTCCGATATCTCTTCGTCGGGCGTGATGTTCTCCATCGACACCGAGTCGGGCTTTCGCGACGCCGTCTTCGTGACCGGCGCCTACGGACTTGGCGAGAATGTGGTTCAGGGCGCCGTCGACCCGGACGAGTTCTACGTCCACAAGCCGACCTACCTCGCCGGCCATCGCGCCGTGTTGCGCCGCCTCATCGGCGACAAGGCCGTGAAAATGATCCTCGTCGAAGGCGAGACGAAGAACACCACGCGAAACGTCCCCACACCCAAGGCCGATCGCGCCCGGTTCTGTCTCACCGACGACGACGTCTTGGAGCTGGCCGGCTACGCGTGCACCATCGAGGCGCACTACGGGCGGCCGATGGACATGGAGTGGGCGAAGGACGGTCTGGACGGAAAGCTCTACATCGTCCAGGCTCGCCCGGAAACGGTGGCCTCCCAGCACAGCGCGACGGCGCTGGAGTCCTATGTGCTCGAAGGCCGCGGCGAAGTACTCACCGAGGGGCGCTCGGTCGGCGAGAAGATCGCCTCGGGTGCGGTCAAACGGATCGAGAAGCTCACTCAGCTGGACGAATTCAAGCCCGGTCAGGTACTCGTCGCCGACACCACAACGCCGGACTGGGAGCCGGTCATGAAGACCGCCGCAGCGATCGTCACCAATCGCGGCGGTCGCACTTGCCACGCGTCGATCATCGCTCGCGAACTCGGCATTCCCGCCGTGGTCGGCACCGGCGACGCGACCACGTGCGTGCCCGACGGAGCCGTCGTGACGGTGTCGTGCGCGGAGGGCGACACGGGCCGCGTGTACCGGGGTGAGATCGGCTTCCATGTCGACCGAACCGAGGTGGCGGATCTGGCGCGGCCGCGAACCCAGATCATGCTCAACCTCGGGAACCCCGACCTCGCCTTCAAGACCTCGTTCCTGCCGAACGACGGAGTGGGACTCGCTCGGATGGAGTTCATCATCAGCGAGTACATCCGGGTTCACCCGCTAGCCCTTTTGCACCCCGATAAGGTCGACGACGCCGAGGCGCGTCGGACGATCGAGCGGCTCACGCAGGGCTATCCCGATGGGAGCGCCTTCTTCGTGGAACGCCTTTCCGAAGGGATCGGCACGATTGCCGCCGCCTTCTGGCCGAAGCCCGTTGTGGTGCGGATGTCGGATTTCAAGACCAACGAGTACGCGAGCCTGATCGGCGGAGCAGCCTTCGAGCCGTCGGAGAGCAACCCGATGATCGGCTTCCGCGGTGCCTCGCGCTACGCGCATCCCGCCTACGCCGAGGGTTTCGCGCTCGAGTGCCGCGCGATGCGACGTGTGCGCGACGAGATGGGGCTGACGAACGTGATTCTGATGCTCCCGTTCGTGCGTCGAATCGCCGAGGCGGACCTCGTCCTGCGGACAATGGCCGACCTCGGTCTGCGCCGGGGCGAAAACGGGCTCAAGGTGTACGCGATGTGCGAGATCCCGAACAACGTGATCCTGATCGATGAATTCGCCAAGCGTTTCGACGGTTTCTCCATCGGCTCCAACGACCTGACTCAGCTCACCCTCGGTGTCGATCGTGACAGCGAGATCGTGGCCTTCGACTACGACGAGCGTGACGAGGGCGTCAAGGAGATGATTCGCCTGGCCGTTGAGGGCTGCCGCCGCAACGGAATCCACTCGGGGCTGTGTGGACAAGCGCCTTCGGACTACCCGGACATGGCCGAGTTCTTGGTCCGGATCGGCATCGAGTCGATGAGTCTGAACCCCGACACGGTGATCAAGACCACCCGTCAGGTCCTTCAAGTGGAACAGCAGCTCGTGCCGGCTCAATGAGCAGCGATCTCACTCCGCTCCCGGACTTGCTGCACGGGCACTCCCGGGCCGGGCCGGTGCGCGAGCGTCGACCCGTCTACGTTGATTTGCTGCCGCCGTGCAATGCCGGTTGCCCCGCCGGGGAGAACATCCAGGCCTGGCTCGCCCATGCAACCGCCGGCCGGCACGAGGAGGCCTGGCGACAGCTCGTTGCGGACAACCCATTCGCCGCGATCCACGGACGCGTGTGCTATCACCCCTGTGAAACCGTCTGCAACCGTGCCCATCTCGACAGCTCGGTATCGATCCATTCGGTGGAGCGGTTCCTCGGTGACCTTGCTTGGAAGCGCGGCTGGACATTCGACCCGCCGCCTATCCGTACCGGCAAGCGCGTCCTGGTTGTCGGCGCGGGGCCAAGCGGACTGTCCGCCGCCTACCACCTGGCACGTCTCGGCCACGAGGTCGAAATTCGGGACGCGGGTGCGGTGCCCGGCGGCATGATGCGGTACGGCATTCCGAGCTACCGGCTGCCCCGTGACGTGCTGGATGTCGAGCTGAACCGAATCGCGGCCATGGGCGTCCGGTTGACCAGCGATCATCGGGTCGATGACCTGGCGGCCGAGCGGGAAGATGGCGGGTTTGATGCGGTATTCGTCGCGGTCGGTGCGCATCTGGCCAAACGCGTCGACATCCCCGCCCGCGACGCGGGCACGATGGTGGACGCGGTGTCTTTTCTGCGCGACGTCGCCTCCGGCGAAAAGCCGGCGATCGGGCGCCACGTGGCCGTCTACGGCGGCGGCAACACTGCGATGGACGCCGCCCGCGTGGCCCGGCGCCTCGGCGCCGAGGACGCGGTCATCGTCTACCGCCGCACTCGCGAGCAGATGCCCGCCCACGAGGAGGAAGCCGTCGACGCCGAACGCGAGGGCGTGCGCATCAACTGGCTACGGACGATCAGCGCCTTCGACGGTCCCGAATTGCGGGTCGAGGTAATGGAACTCGACGATTCGGGCTACCCACAACCGACCGGACGCTTTGAGACGCTGGCCGCCGACACCCTGATCATGGCGCTCGGCCAGGAGACGGAATCGGCGTTCATGCGGACGCTGCCGGGAGTTGAGTTCGACAGCGACGGCAGCGTGCGTGTCTCGGAAGCATTGATGACCGGCTGTCCGGGCGTCTTCGCCGGCGGCGACATGGTGCCCAGTGAGCGCACCGTCACAGTCGGTGTCGGGCATGGGAAAAAGGCCGCGCACCACATTGACGCCTGGTTGCGCAACGCGACGGGCGCACGCCCGGCCAAACACCCGACGGCGACGTTCGATTCGCTGCACCTTTGGTTTTTCGGTGACGCCGCGCGGCGTCAGCAGCCCGAACTCGAGCCGGACAAGCGCGTGGAGACTTTCGAGGAAGTCGTCGGCGGTTTGTCCGCCGACGAGGCGACTTTCGAGGCGGGGCGTTGCCTTTCGTGCGGCAACTGCTTCGAATGCGACGGCTGCCTCGGCGCCTGCCCGGAGGACGCGGTGATCAAACTCGGTGTCGGGCATCGCTACAAGTTCGACTACGACAAGTGCACCGGCTGCGCCGTCTGCTTCGACCAGTGCCCGGTGCATGCCATCGAGATGTTCCCGGAGCCGAAATGACCCGTGCCACGGTGGATGGCAACGAGGCCGCCGTTTCGGTCGCGTACCGACTCAACGAGGTGTGCTGCATCTACCCGATCACACCATCATCGCCGATGGCCGAGTTTGCCGACGAATGGTCCAGCGCGGGGCGGCCCAATGTATGGGGCACCGTGCCGACCGTGGTCGAAATGCAAAGCGAGGGTGGAGCGGCGGGAGCTCTGCACGGCGCTCTGCAGAGCGGGGCGTTGACCACGACCTTCACCTCGTCGCAGGGCCTGCTGTTGATGATCCCGAACATGTACAAGATCGCCGGCGAGCTGACGTCTGCCGTCATTAACGTGGCAGCCAGATCGATTGCAGCCCAGGGGTTGTCGATCTTTGGCGACCATTCGGACGTGATGGCCGTGCGGCAAACGGGATTCGCGCTGCTCGCATCGGCCTCCGTGCAGGAGGCACACGACCTGGCACTCGTCGCGCAGGCGGCCACACTCGCAACCCGGGTACCGTTCGTGCACTTCTTCGACGGCTTCCGAACGTCCCATGAACTCAACACGATTCAGACGCTCTCCGACGACGACCTGCGGGCACTGGTGCCCGAAGAGTTGATCTGGGCCCATCGCGGACGAGCGCTGTCCCCCGAGCGCCCATTCATTCGCGGCACCGCCCAGAATCCGGACGTCTACTTTCAGGCGCGTGAAACGGTGAACCCGTTCTACGCGCGGGTTCCCGGCGTGGTCGAGGACCTGATGGCCCGCCTTGGGGAGCGCACCGGCAGGAAGATGCAGATCGTCGACTACACCGGTCACCCGGAGGCGGAGCGCGTGCTGGTGCTGATGGGCTCGGGCGCAGAGACTGTGGTGCAGACCGTCGCCGCTCTCGTCGAGCGCGGCGAGCGGGTCGGGGTGGTCCAGGTGCGGCTGTACCGCCCGTTTCCCACCAGCGCGCTCCTCGAAGCGCTGCCGACGACGGTGCGCACGGTCGGCGTTCTGGACCGCACCAAGGAGCCCGGGTCGATCGGCGAACCGTTGTATCTGGACGTTGTCGCGGCACTCGCCGAGGCTTGTAGCGACGGGGAGCGACCCGTCATGCCGCGCGTGACGGGTGGACGATACGGACTGTCCTCCAAGGAATTCACACCCGCCATGGTCGCCGGGGTGTTCGCCGAACTCGCTCGCGAGCAACCGCGGCGCCGTTTCACCATCGGTATCGACGACGACGTCTCCGGTACCAGCGTCGACTACGACCCGTCGTTCGACATCGAGTCACCCGACACGTTCCGAGCGGTCTTCTTCGGGCTGGGTTCGGACGGTACGGTCAGCGCGAACAAGAACACGATCAAGATCCTCGGGTCCGAAGAAGGGCTGCACGCCCAAGGCTACTTCGTCTACGACTCGAAGAAGTCGGGTTCGCAGACCGAGTCGCATTTACGCTTCGGGCCGGATCCCATCCGCGCCCCTTACCTCGTGACTGCGGCCAATTTCGTTGGCTGCCATCAGTTCCGGTTTCTCGACAAAATGGATGTGCTGGGTCGGGCCGCCCCGGACGCGACGCTCCTGCTGAACTGTCGGCAGCCTGCTGCCAAGGTCTGGGACGCTCTGCCCCGGCTGGTTCAGAAACAGGTCCTGGCAAAGCGGATCACGCTCTACACCGTCGACGCCGACCGAATCGCACGGGCCGCCGGGCTCGCAGGCCGAATCAACATCGTTTTGCAGACATGCTTTTTCGCGATCTCGGACGTGCTGCCCCGCGAGCAGGCGATCGTCCGGATCAAGGAATCGGTGGAAAAGATGTACGGAAACCGCGGCGCCGACGTGCTGGCCAAAGAACTGGCCGCAGTGGACGGCGCGGTGGCCGGGTTACACCGGATCGAGATACCCGCCCTGGTCACCTCGACGCGCACACCGGCACCGACAGTGCCCGAGTCTGCTCCGGACTTCGTCCGCACCGTCACTGCGGAGATGATGGCCGGACGCGGAAACGCCCTGCCGGTCAGCGTACTTCCGGTGGACGGCAGTTACCCGAGCGGCACGACCGCATACGAGAAGCGCAACATCTCCGAGCTGGTTGCGGTCTGGGACGCCGATAGCTGCATCCAGTGCGGCAACTGCGGCTTCGTCTGCCCGCACAGCGTGATCCGCTCCAAGTTCTACGACCAGTCCCAGCTGGCCGGGGCACCAACACAGTTCGACTCCGCGCCCCTGAACGCCGTCGGCACCCCGAACGCCAGGTACTCGCTGCAGGTGTATGTCGAGGACTGCACCGGGTGCGGCCTGTGCGTCGAGGCCTGCCCGGTCGTCATTCCGGGCAGCGCCGTGACCAAGGCGATCAATCTCGGCCCCAGCGAACCGCGGGTGATCGCCGAGCGTGAGAACATCGCCTTCTTCGAGACACTGCCGACCAATGACCGCTCCCGGGTCGACTTCGGCACCGTGCGCGGCACCCAGTTTCTGCAGCCGCTGTTCGAGTTTTCCGGCGCCTGCGCGGGTTGCGGCGAGACGCCGTACCTCAAGCTGCTCTCACAGCTGTTCGGGGACCGGCTGATGATCGCCAACGCAACGGGCTGCTCGTCGATCTATGGCGGCAATCTGCCCACCACTCCCTGGACCACCGACGCGGACGGGCGGGGTCCCGCCTGGTCGAACTCACTGTTCGAGGACAACGCGGAGTTCGGGCTCGGTCTGCGGTTGGCCAGCGACGGACATGTCGCGCTGGCTCGGCGCCGCCTCGCCGAATTACGCGACGCCATCGGCACCGGACTCGTCGACGCCATACTGGCGGCGCCGCAGCTGCGGGAGTCGGAGTTGGCAGCCCAGCGTGAGCGGGTGGCCGAGCTCAAGAACCGCCTTGCGGACCTCGATCCCGCAGCGACTGCCGACTTGCGCAGCGTGGTGGACAGCCTGGTCCGGCGCAGCGTGTGGATCGTCGGCGGTGACGGCTGGGCGTACGACATCGGGTCGGGTGGGCTCGACCACGTGTTGGCCACCGGGCGCAACGTCAACGTGCTGGTGCTCGACACCGAGGTCTATTCCAACACCGGCGGTCAGATGTCCAAGTCGACCCCACTGGGCGCAGTCGCCAAGTTCGCCGCCGCCGGCAAGACGGTGCCGAAGAAAGATCTCGCGCTGCAAGCGATCGCGTACGGAAACGTCTACGTTGCCAAGGTCGCAATGGGTGCCGACCCGCAGCAGACCCTGCAGGCCTTCCGCGAGGCGGAGGCTTACGATGGGCCGTCGCTGGTGATCGGCTACAGCCAGTGCATTGCGCACGGCATCGATATGCGTCTCGGGATGGATCAGCAGTACCGTGCGGTCGCCAGCGGACACTGGCCCCTGATCCGTTACGACCCGGTACTTCGTGCGGCCGGGCACAATCCGTTCCTGCTCGACTCGCATCGACCGCGGATCCCGCTCGCCGACTACGCCTACCGAGAGCTTCGGTACCGCGCGCTGGCCAACGCCGAGCCGGTCGAAGCCGAACGGCTACTCGGGTTGGCAGAACAGGCGATCGAACAACGCTGGAATATCTACGAGGAGATGGCTTCCCGCGGTCCCGAACACTTTCACGCCGACGCCCGCAGGCCGCGCTGATGGAGTTGTCCACCCGGTATCTAGGCCTCACGCTGCGGAACCCGCTCGTCGCGGCGGCATCCCCGCTGTCGCAAACCGTCGACGGCGTCCGGCGCCTCGCCGACGCCGGCGTCGGCGCAGTGGTGCTCCATTCGCTGTTCGAAGAGCAACTGCGCCGCGAGGCTGAGCAGAACGCGCGGGTCGCCGAGGCGGGCACCGAGAGCTTCGCCGAGTCTTTGTCGTACTTCCCCCACGCCGCCGATGAGGACCACGGCCCACGCCGGTACTTGAGCCTGCTCGGACGCGCGGCCGCCGCAGTCTCAGTTCCGGTGATCGGCAGCCTCAACGGCATCACGCCCGGCAGTTGGGCCCGCTACGCCCGGTCAATGCAGGATTCCGGCGCGGCCGCAATCGAATTGAACATCTACTACCTGCCCGGCGATCCGCACATCCGCGGCCGCGATGTCGAACAGCGTCACCTCGACATCCTGGCGCGGGTCAAGGACACGGTGACAGTACCGGTGGCCGTGAAGCTCAGCCCGTACTTCAGCGCGACCGGCGAGATGGCACAGCGCCTGGACGAGGCCGGCGCGGATGGGCTGGTGCTGTTCAACCGATTCCTGCAACCCGATATTGACCCCGAGAGCCTCACGGTGCTGCGTACGGTGTCGTTGTCCACCCCGGCGGAGATTCGGCTGCCGCTGAGATGGATTGCGCTGCTGCACGGGCGAGTCGGCGCTTCGCTCGCCGCGACGACCGGCGTCGAGAGCGCCGCGGAGTTGATCAAGTACCTGCTGGCCGGGGCGGATGTGGTGATGACCGCATCAGCGTTGCTGCGTCACGGCCCGGAGCACGCCGCCGTACTGCTCGACGGGTTGCGCGAATGGATGGGGCGCAAGGGATATGCCACCGTCGAGGAACTACGTGGGCTACTCGCCCCCCGCGTTGGTACCGACCTGACCACACAGGAACGCTCGGACTACGTCAGCGCACTGAGCGAAGCCAACAGCACTGACTACGACCCCCATCTCGACGCCGGCTATCGAGGAATTGATCGCTGAGCCCAAGCAGGACTACATTTCCGGCCGGTTCGGCTGACTGATCTGA
>NZ_JBVAXR010000007.1:114378-163411 GCF_055419445.1 Mycobacterium sp. IDUB_19
GTATCAGCTCGGAATCGCTTGGCGCGAAGGGCTATTGGGTGGCCGCAGGCCAGTGCTTCTGGCAGCAGGCTCGGCGGTCGCACTGGCGCTATTGATCTGGCTAGCACGGTATCCGGTGAGCATGATCGGCGTTCCCGGTGAAGCAGTGCAGAATACGACGCCACCGACCGTGGCCATGCTTGCCTTCGCATGCACACAAGCCGGATTGGTGGTGGCATTGGCGCCCGCGCTCAACCGCGCGCTGCGCGCCGGCTTCGTCAAGCGGGTACTTTCCGTGGCGAATAACAATGTGATGGCGCTTTACCTGTGGCACATGATCCCGGTCGTGATCGTGGCCGTCGTCGCCTACCCGGCGGGGCTGTTGCCCCAACCGACGGAGGGAACAGCGGCGTGGTGGCTGGCCCGGCTGGAATGGGTGGTCATCCTCAGCCTGGTGACAGGAGCCGAAATGGTGTTGTTGTGGTGGCAACGACGCGTTTTCGCGGCACCGCTGCCCATGCTCGGTGTACCGCTGACGGCTCGCTGGGGCGAGGTCGTCATGTGGGTCGGTGCCGTGATGGCTGCCTTTAGCTTGCACGTTTTCGCCTATGCGGGCTTCGCGCCGGACGGGCAATTTCCCTGGCTGAACGTGCTGGTATTCGCCGCCGGGGTGGCGCTGGTAGCGCTTCGCCCCGACCGGACGCCGTTGGGCCGATCACGTCCGGCGCTGTGCACCTAATTTGAACTTTAAGTATGGGTAGCCTAACCTATTTCCAACGAGGATGGGAAGGTCTGCCCGTGACACTTGCGTTGCCGATTGATCCGCATGCCGACGCGTCTCGGCGTGCGTGGCTGCCGTGCCCCAACTGCGACTGGGGCCGCGACAAGTGCGCGGAGTGCCGAAGCAGCCGCAATTGCCGTTCACATTGGCAATTCCTGTTGAGCAACTACGCGACACGCGTCAATCTCCAATGCCCGGGCTGTGCGACCCTGTGGTCGATCGACACCCGCAATAGCTAAAGTTCGAGCCGGCAGTCACGATGACGCCCCGGCTTAGGTCTCGGCGAGCGTGTGGTCGGGCAGCGGACGCCGGCAGACCGCGTGCGCCTCGTCGGCGCTGAGCCCGAACAGGCGCAGCACGTTTTCGGTGACGACGTCGGCGGCGTGTGCGTCGTCGCGGCCCGGGTCGTCGCGCAGCAACTTTCCGAGCCCCAGCAGCGCACCGCCGGCCATGGCCAGAGCGAGTTCCGGATCGTCGACGTGGAATCTGCCGGCATCGACGCCGGCCTTGATATCGCGCAGCGCGCGGGGAGCCAGCCCGCGTTCGGACGACAGCAAGGCGGGCCCGTGTGCCAACAGAATCTCGCTCTCCTGCGGGCGCCGACGAAACAGCCGACCGGTCAGCCGGAAGCTCGCGGCGAAGGTTTCGGCCGGATCCTGGATCGACTCGGTGAGACGGTCCAGCATCGCCCCATGGGTGTCGAGCACGTCGGCGATCGCGGCCTCGAACAGCTGCTCTTTGCTGTCGAAGTGGTTGTAGAACGACCCCATCCCGACGTCGGCGGCCTGGGTGATCTCCAGAATCGGCACGTTGACCTTTCCCTCGGCGATCAACCGCTGCGCGGCCTTGATCAGGGCCGCCCGGGTGCGCTGCTTGCGCCGCTCCAAGCGACTGGGCGCCTCGGCTTCCTCGGGCATCACGCTCATCCCCAAAAGTATGCATCACTTTTGAGGATTTCGTCAGAAACCTTGACTGAGCGTTGACCCGTATGTGACGATTTCGTCAGTTATGTTGAACACCGAAGATGCGCACCGGGACCTGCACAGCGAGCAGGGTGCACTCCCCGGCGAACCCACCGGCCGGTCACCGAATCCGTTGATCAAGGTCGTCGACATCGCGTGGCTGGAGTTCGAGAAGCCCGACCTGACGCGCGCCGAGGCGTTCGCGCGGGCCTTCGGGTTTGCGCCGGCACAACACGGTCCCGAAGAAATTCAGCTGCGCGGCACGCATGCGGGTGCACCCTGCGTGATCGTGCGGCGCGGGCGGCGAACGCGATTCACCTGCGCGGCCTTTCGGGCCGGTAACGAGGCCGAGGTGCTGCGGCTGGCCGAAAAATCCGGCACCCGCGCGCGGCCGCTACCGGAGACCATCGGCGGCCTGTCGGTCGACCTGATCGACCCCAGCGGGATGCCGGTGCGCGTGGTCGCGGGTATGCACGAGCTGCCGGAACTGCCGGGCCAGCGGCCCCATACGTTCAACTTCGGCGACAACGCGCAGCGCATCAACACCGGGCAGCGTCCCGCGCGCGTTCCCGCTCGAGTGCAGCGCCTGGGCCATCTGGTGGTGCAGACGACGAAGTACCTCGAGACCCTGAACTGGTATCTGGACAACCTGGGGATGGTCGTCAGCGATTTCTTGTTTTTCCCGGGGCAGCGCGAACGCGGGCCAACCATGAGCTTCATCCGCTGCGATCAAGGATCCATGCCCGCGGATCACCACACGCTCGCGGTGGCGTTGGGGCCGGCGAACCGTTACGTCCATTCGGCTTATCAGGTCAGCGATCTCGACGCGCTGGCCGCGGGTGGCGAATACCTGCAGGAGCGTGGCTACTTCCGGTCGTGGGGAATCGGCAGGCACATCCAGGGCAGCCAGATCTTCGACTACTGGCGCGATCCCGACGGCTTTTTGGTCGAGCACTTCGCCGACGGCGACCGATTCGACAACACCGTCGAACCCGGCTGGGCGCCGTTCAGCGCGTCGGGCCTGGCCCAGTGGGGGCCACCGGCGACCAAAGACTTCCTGGGGACTGACCTGAAATCGGCCCGCCACGAACTGGTTTCGATGATCGCCGCGCTTCGCGCTCGCAACGAGTTTGACATCAGCCGCCTGATCGGCCTACTGAAAGTACCCACATCATGACCGTTTCCGTATTGCGCACTGCTGACGCCTGGTGGCTCAAAACCGAAGCCGGCGCCGCGAAGATCGACACCACCGCGACCACCACCGGAGCGCTGCTGTCTGATCGGGCGGCAATCGAAGCTGCCGCAAGCGCGGACACCGTCGCCGTGGATGACCTCACATTCCTCTCACCGGTGACCCGACCGTGCCGAGTAGTGGCTCAGATGACGAACTTCGAGTCGCATGTCAGGGATGCGGGCATGGACCCGTCGTCGATTCCCCTGACGTTCTTCCGCAAAGCATCGGCCTCGATCAACGGCCCGTTCGACGACATCGTCAAACCCCCACACGTCCAGCTGCTCGACTACGAGGTGGAGATCGGGTTGGTGATCGGACGCGCAATTCCGGTCGGCACAACAATTTCGGAGATGAACTTGGCCGAGTTCATCGCCGGACTGGTCGTCACCAACGATGTTTCCGCCCGCGATGTCCAGCTTCCGCAAACCCAGTTCTACGAGGCCAAGTCCTATCCGACGTTCACGCCGGTCGGTCCCGAGCTGGTGTTGCTGACGGCCGAAGAACTCGCCCGCTTCGGCGATCTGCGGTTGCGTCTGAGCGTCGGCGGAGTCGAACGACAGAACGCGCTTGTCGACGGGGACATGTTGTATCGGCCGTTGCAGGCGCTGCAGTCGCTCACCCAGTTCCAGGAACTCGCCCCGGGCGACTTGGTGCTCACCGGCACTCCGGCCGGCACCGCGCTGAGCGCCCCGAGCAAGCCGGTGGCGATGATCGGAAACCTGTTGCCGACGACTCTCAAGTGGAAGGTGTTCTTCAGTCGTCAGGCCGGCAACCCGAAGTATCTGCAGCACGGTGACATCGTGGAGGCATCGGTAGCCACCGACGACGGAGCCATCGACCTGGGAACGCAGCGCAACACCGTCCGATTCGCGTGAGCACTAACGCTATTCGGATCATTCCCGTCGTTATCGTCGGCGCCGGACCGACCGGCATCACCGCAGCCACACTGTTGGCGCAATACGGCGTGGACAGCGTGGTCCTCGATCGCTGGCCCGGCGTGTACTCACAACCACGTGCCGTGCATCTGGACGACGAAATCTACCGTGTCCTTGCCCGGCTCGGCATTGCCGACGAGTTCGCGGCGATTTCGCGGCCGACGCTGGGATTGCGCTTGCTCGACGATCGATTCCGGGTCCTTGCCGAGTTCACCCGCGACACCTCGCGCAGCCGAAATGGGTTCCCGCAGGCCAACATGTTCGATCAGCCGGAGTTGGAGGCGGTGCTGCGGTCAAACCTGCTGCGCTACCCGCACGCCCAACTCCGGGGCGACGCCGAGGTTACCGATGTGACCGACACCGGGACACATGTACGCGTCACGTTCACCGACCGCACCGACGGCACCGTGCACCAGATCGATACCGACTACCTGCTGGGCTGCGACGGCGCCAACAGCCTGGTGCGCACCCGAATAGGCTCAGCTGTAAGAGATTTGAACTTCGAGCAGCGGTGGCTGGTGGTCGACGTCGCCACCGGCACCGACCTGCGCCAGTGGGAAGGCGTGCACCAGGTATGCGATCCGGTTCGCGCGGGAACCTACATGCGCATCGGAGCGTCCCGCTATCGCTGGGAGTTTCAGTTGCTCGCCGGAGAATGTGCCGACGACTTCACCACCCTGACCGCTTTGCGGCCACTGATCAGGCCTTGGACTGCCGAGGCCGCGGAGGGCGAACTGACGCTACTGCGGGTCACTGAGTACACATTCCGCGCTCGGATCGCCGAGCGGTGGCGCCGGGGCAACATCTTCATCCTCGGCGACGCGGCACACCTCACTCCCCCGTTCATCGGCCAGGGCATGGGGGCAGGCGTGCGCGACGCGATGAATCTCGCGTGGAAGATTGCCGGCGTTCACCACGGCACCCTCGCCCCAGACGTGCTGGATAGCTACGAACAGGAACGCAAACCGCACGCGCGGTGCATGATTCGCTTGGCGCTCAACGTCGGTCGCGCGATGACCGGCGGTGCCCGGGTGGGTAACGTGCTACGCCGCGTGGTGCTGCCGCGGTTGCGGCTGGTTCCTGGCCTGCGCGACAAGGTCGTCGACTCCACCACGCCGGCACTGCCGTCTTCCGCGCTGGTGTACGCATCGCGCCGACCCCGTCAACTAGCCGGCACGCTGTGCCCGAACCCGCAACTGCACGACGGTCAGCGGCTCGACGACGTGTTGGGAACCGGTTTCGCACTGATCACCACCCGCAGCCCTGGTGTCGCAGAACACGCCGCCATGCGGCAGCGCGGCATCGTCGTGCTGGTTACCCAGCCGGGCGATGCGCTCGCACAGTGGCTGCGCGGCGGCCGCGCCACGGCCGCGCTGGTCCGCCCCGATCGGACGGTCATGCGTGCCGGGCGCGACGTCTCCACGCTGTGCACGTGGGCATCCCGAGTCGTTGATGCCCGATTCGGCCAGGCCCTTACGCCGGCCGGGCGACGATGACAGGCACCCGCACCGAGTGCAGCACCGTGTTGCTGACCGAGCCCAGGATCAGACCGGTGAGACCACCGCGGCCATGACTGCCCACGACCACCAGCTGCGCCTCCGTGGATTTCGACTGTTGGATGAGCTGTTGAGCCGGCAGATCGCGGGCGAGCACCCGGCGCACCGTGACATCGGGATAGCGTTCGTGCCAGCCCGCCACGGCTTCGGCGAGACTGCGCTCGGCTTCGGCCTCCACCGCCTCCCAGTCGAATGCCGGAAGTTCGAGCACGGCAACGTCACTCCATGCGTGCAAGGCCACCAGGTCGACGCCGCGGCGAGACGCTTGGTCGAATGCGATCGCCGTTGCGAGTTCGGAAGCCGGTGAACCGTCGATTCCTACCAGGACGGGACCGCGCACCGGGTCCGGCACATCTTCATCACGGATGACCGCGACCGGGCAGCTGGCATGGCGCACCACGGTCGAACTCACCGAACCGAGCAGACCCCGCGCCAGTAGCCCGCGGCCGGAGCTGCCCACCACGATCATCTCTGCCTCACCGGACATCTTGATCAGGGGCAGCGCCGGGGTCGAATACACCGACTCCGTCTTGATGGTGACCTTGCGGTCGGCCGGCATCGCCTCCTCGGCCAGCTTGAGCGCATGAGCGATTTCCCTGCGCCCCTCGTCTTCCAGCTTCACCAACAGTGATTCGGGGTATGGAACCGGTGGATAGGTAGCGGCGGGAGTAACCACCGCGTGGAACAGGGTCAGCGGAATGTTGTGCATCGCCGCATCACGGGCCGCCCATACGACGGCGGCGTGCGACGCGGGCGAGCCGTCGACCGCGACGACGATACCGAGTTGCTTGGCAGGTGCCGACATTTCGTACTCCTTTGGTCAGGAGTAACGCTATTGACCGGGACCTCGCCGGTCGTGAGACTTTGGTCCCCAACTCGCGGGACTTCAGGACCCCCCTTTGGCTTTCAAGGTTTTTTTGCGGCGGTGGGGTTGCCTTGGCGCTACAGGACAGCCGGTCGAGCTCTCCACGCCGTTAGTGCTCGGCAGACGCCGATGCGTGACGGTCGGTCGGATGGATTTACCGAGACGACACGAAACATCACACGCCTGAAACGCCGCGGCCACCCTTGGCCGCTGCGCGCTCACGAAATTTGCTCAGCTGAACAGACTTTGCCCGATGTAGTGGCCCTCCGCCGGTGCGGGCGGCACCGCGAAGATAGCTGATCCGATGTGGCGGATGTACTCGTTGAGCAGATCGTTGGCTCCTAGCCGGTTCTGCAGACGAATAAAATCTTGCGGCTCTTTTTGATACGAAATGAACAGCAATCCGGCGTTCAGTTGGCCATTCGGGTCGAGGCCGTCGGTGTAGTTGTACGGCCGTCGACGGATCATGATGCCGTCATTGTTTTCCCGGGCGGCCAAACCGACGTGTGACAACGGATCGATGAGCGGGTTACCGTCGGCGCCTTTGGCAGTGAAGTTCGGTGTGTCGAATTCGGCCTTACCGCTCAGCGGTGAACCTTCCTCCTTGGTACGGCCGAAGATCTTCTGCTGGTTACCGATCCGGTCGACGTCCCACGTCTCCAGCAGCATCCGGATCTTGCGGACGACCTGATAGGTACCCCCGTTCATCCAGGGCTGATCGCTGTTGTCGACCCAGACGAAACGTTCGTATTCCGCGTCGGTGCTGACGTTGCGGGTACCGTCCTTGAACCCCAATAGATTTCGTGGAGTCTGCTGGCCGGGGCCCGCCGATGCTCGCCCGAAACCGAGCACGGCCCAGAACGGCGAGACGATATTGCGCCCGAGGCGGGCCAGGTTACGAACGGCGTGATAGCAGACCTGCGGGTCGTCGGCGCAGGCTTGCACCGACAGGTCGCCGCCGTGCAGACGCGGATCCAGGTTGTCTCCGTTGAGCGGAGGTAGGTCGGTGAATACCGCGGGACGCCGCGCGGCGAGCCCGAATCGATCGCCGAATAGCGACGGCCCCAGTCCGATCGTGGCGGTGAGACTGGCGGGACTCAGCCCGTAGGCCTCCCCGGTATCGGTGGGAGGCTGCACTTCGACCTGCGGCTGGACAGTTCCGACAGGCTTGCCCTGCTGCAGCACCGCGACGGCGGCCGACCAGCGTGCCAGCAGCGCCTGTAGATCCGCGCGGCCGGCGCCGGCGGCCAGCGAGAACGACATGAATACTGCGTAACGCTGTGGGAGCGTGGCGATTCCGCCCTGGTGGACCTGGCCGTAAAAGGGGTAACTGCGACGTAGGTCGACGGTGTCGTCGTCGCCTTGGTGATGCGCGTTCGCGGAGGCATAGCCGGCGAACCCGCCGCCGATGGCACCGACGGCGGTCCCCGTCAGCCCGGCCAGCATCGTGCCGCCGATCATGCGCCGGCGCGATACCGATGCGGTGTCGGCCGACGGCTCAGTGTCGTCGGAGGGTTCGGCCAGCTCGTCGTCAGCCATTATCAGTTGGCTGAGACTACTTTTTGAGCAACCGTGGACAGGCTCTGGTGCAGCGGCTGGATCACCGCCGTCAACTTCGGTGCATCGCTAGCCTGCAGTGCGGCAGTGTAGGTTCGGTACCCGCCCAGCGCCGACGGGTCGCGATATCCGTCCAAGACATTGAGCACCGCCCGGAACTGCTGATCGATCTGATTGACCAGATTGGTGTCGATCCTCTCCAGCCCCGGCCGCAGCGAGGCGTAGGCCTGTTGGGCGCCTTCGACGTTGCCCGAAAAGTCGACCAGGTCAATGTGACTGAAGGCCTCTTCCTCGCCGGTGATCTTGGTGTTCTGCACCTCTTCGATCAAATCGCTTGCACCGTTCGCCAAATCCTCAGGCTTGTATTGCAGGCCGGCGACCACGTTGCTCAATTTGCCGACATTACCCACCAATTCGGTGCTCAGAGCCTTGGTGCCGGGAGTGATCGCCCCGCCCTGCCAGAGATCGCGTTCGATGGCGTGGAAGCCCTTCCACCCGACTTTGGCATCGACGGGAGTGGAGGCCCGCATGTCCAGCAGATAGTCCAGGCTGCCCGCGTTGTCGCCCACCGCGAAGCCCGGCAGGACGAAGCCCTCGACGGTGGATTCCGCACGCTCCCAGAACAGTCGGGCCTTGGCGTAGGCCGCCTTAGACGCGTCGAGGTTGCCGGACTGTATCGCCGCATCGAGCGCCTTCACACCGTCACCGAGCTGACCGATCTGACTGACGATGTATGTCGCGTACTCCTTTGTGCCCTGGCTGAGGATGCTCGCCACCGTGCCCGTCGGCCCTGCCGGCGCCTGACCCGTCACCGTCAATGTTTGATACTCGGAGCTCGCACCCGGGCAGTACAGCTGATAAGAGCCGCCATCCAGAGTGACGGTGAACGACACCGGATCGAGGCCGGGCGCGAGGTTCTCCTTCTCCCCGACGATGCGCTGGTCCCTGAGCAACTCCATTTCGGTGATGCCAGGAGCACTGGTGTTGACCACGGTGAAAGTCACCGGACCGGCCGGCACGCTGGCGGTATCCAGTGCGCAACCGTCTTTTCCACCGTTGTCGGCCATCGTCACCTTGACCGCCTTGGTTCCGCCGGGTTGACCGGCTTGCCCGGATTTCGAAGCGCTGGACTGCCCGTTCGAGTGACTGCAGGCAGCCACCGGCAACACCGTCGTCGCAACAAGAACCGTTGCAGTCAACCAGAATTCACGAGACCGGCACGTTGCCCGGGCGGCGCGACTCACCATCAATCGATTTCCTCTCATCTGATTGCCTGCGGCCCACGCGCACCGAGGCTATCGCGGACAACGCGCAAGCCAGCGCAAAACCCGCTATTACCAGTGGAAGCCAGACCGCCCAGAGCTGCCGCTCCCCACGATTCCGATCGCTCGCGACGATCCCCGCCGCAGTCGAGTGGTCTTCGGCGCCGGACGTGGACCAGTCCGTCGGCAGCCCGCCAAGACTGACGGTCTTGGCCCCGGTCAGCCCACCGCCGGTCAGGATCGCCGTGCGGTTGCTGATCGCTTGCGCGCTTACCACGGAATCACCTTGCGCGAGCACGGTATACACGGTGGTCGTTGACCATTGCCCCTGAAACGGCCCCGGAGTGCGGCCAACCGCGAGACCGACCGGCAGCCGGCCCCCCGTCATGCTTAACAACTGATCCAGGGTGATTGCCGGCGCACCATCGGCCCCCTCAGCCTCGGGAGCCTGCCATACCTGTACCGGCAAGCCGTCCACGGTTTGGTCGCCTGCCGGGGCAAGCGGGATGCTGCGTTCGTTCCCGATGCCCTCGGAGACGATCAGCGTGCGGCCCTGCGGGCTCCCGGCCAGCGACACCCGAGCGGTGTGGCCGGCCCGGTCAGTGACGGTGCGAGTCCTCGCGCCGGATGCGGTGCCGCCGGCGGGCACCGCGATCGCCAGCGCTGCCGCGACCACCACCAGCACCGCCGTGGCCGCCGCCAGCAACCGGCACCGGGTTCGCGGTGTCGCGGCAAGGCGCGAGGGCCATAGGAATACGACGAGCACGGGCACCGCATAGAGCAGCCAGCCCAGCACCTCGACGAGTCGAGGGTCGGTGGGTATGCCGAACACGCCGGCGAGCAAGGCGCCCAGGACCGACTGGCTGGGTATCCAGGCCGAGAAGTCGAGCACCTGTTGCTGGCCGATGGTCACCCAGCCCGCCTCGTGCGCGGTGCGTAGCGCGCCCAGCACCAGTCCGGCGGCGATCAACACCAAGAACACCCCGGTGATCCGGAAGAAGCGGCCGAGGTTGAGCTTCAGGCCGCCGAAGTAGAGACCGATGCCCAGCACGATCGCCGCCCCGATCCCCACCGCCCCGCCCAGCACGGCGAACCACCGATTCCCGTGCGACGTCTCCGCGGCCGCCAACAGGAACACCGACGTCTCAAAGCCCTCCTTGAGGACCGCGAGAAAAGCCATGACAACGAGTGCCAGCTCGCCGCCGCGATTCAGCGCCTGTTGAGCCTCACGCTCGAGTTCACCCTTGAGCCGCATGGCATTGCGGTTCATCCAGATGATCATCGACGTCACGAACACCACCGCGATGGCGTTGATGACGGTCTCCATCATTTCCTGCTGGGCCTGCGGCAGCGTGGCCGAGAACAGATCCAGACCGACGCCAACCGCGACGCTGATCAGCACGGCCAAGGCCACACCGGCAAACATCGGCCGGGTCGATTGCCCGTTTCGCTTGAGGAAGGCGGCAACGATGCTCACTATGAGCGTCGCCTCCAGGCCTTCGCGCAGGCCGATGAGGAACGTGCCGAGGAAAACGCCGAATACGCCCTGCATGCGCCCGATTCCCGTCCCGTCCATCGGGACTTTCGACTTAGCCTAACCTAACTTTCGGTGGTAATTACGAGCAATGCCTCGCCGGCTCGGCGGCTAATCCACTTCGTCGGGGTCAGGCTCGGTCACGAAGTCGATGAGCTCTTCGACTTTGCTGATCAGCGCGGGTTCCAGATCGTTCCAGTCGCGCACCCGCGAACGGATGCGCCGCCACGCCCTGGCGATGTCAGCCTGGTCGGCGTGCGGCAAACGGAGCGCCTGGCACGCGCCGTGCTTCCATTCGATGTGTCGCGGCACGTCGGGCCAGGCCGACAGGCCGAGCCGCTGCGGCTTCACCGCCTGCCAGATGTCGACGTAGGGATGGCCGACGACCAGGGTTTCGGGGCCACCCGGTCCCCGGCGCACAGCCTCGGCGATCCGCGCTTCTTTCGAACCGGTGACGAGGTGGTCGACAAGAACGCCGAGCCTGCGGCCCGGGCTGGGGGCGAACTCCGCCACGATGCCGACGAGGTCGTCCACGCCACCGAGGTGCTCGACGACGACCCCTTCGATGCGCAGGTCGTCGCCCCAGACCTGCGCGATGAGCTCCGCGTCGTGGCGGCCCTCGACATAGATACGGCTGGCTCTCGCGACTCGGGCGCGAGCGCCCGGTACCGCGACGGAGCCCGATGCCGTCCGGTTCGCGGCTGCAGGCGCCCCGCGGGGCGGTTCGGTGAGGATCACCGGACGGCCCTCCAGCAGGTAGCCGGGCCCCAGCGGGAAGCCACGGACGTGGCCACGGCGGTCTTCCAGCTCGATGCGTCCGTACTCGACCCGGACCACCGCACCCACGTAACCGGTCTCGACGTCCTCCACGACGAGGCCCAGCTCAGCTGGGTGTTCGGTCGAACGCGGTTTGCGCCGACCGGCGGCCAGAACGTCGGTTCCGTAGCGATCCATCACGCCGCAATACTAGGAACGCTCACGGCCGAAATTCGTGATCGGCGCGCCCACGCCCACCGATGGGAATGTGCGCTAATGAAGCGGAAAGATTGACGCATACGTGTAAGGACTGCGTTGTCTCAACTACAAACGATATGGCCGCTGCTACCTTTACTTGGAGCGCTTGGTTAGTGAGGTGGAAGCATGGGGATGGCCGATCTGGTGTCGAGGGCTGTCGCGTTTTTGCGCGCCGGCTACCCGGCTGAGATGCCGGCGACCGGTTATCTGCCGCTGGCGGCGCTATTGCCCCGGCGCGTCACCGATGACGAGATCGTCACCATCACAGGCGAATTCATCGCGCCGGGAACAGCACCCATCACGACCGTCGATGTCGGAGTCGCGATCTTCCGGATCACGAACGCAATGCCGTCACTGGATGACATCAACCGCGTCGAACGTCACCTTGATGCGATTGGGTGCGCGCGGCGTTAGTCCGATGCGACCGGCCCGCCGCAGGCCTTCAGATAGCCGGCATAGTTCCACGTCTTCAGGAACGCCTGGCCCGCGAGCAATCCGCGCTGGTAGAGAGCATCGCGTTGTTCGGCGGTGATGTCGAAGTCGATCGGGCTGACCTCGTCGGCGGGCACGAAGATGGTGCGTCGCACCGTGCACGGATCGTCGATGTACGCGTTGTCCTGATTGCTCACCAATGTCTCTATTGCGGCAATGCCCAACGACACCGGCCCCTGCACGGGATGCGTGGGCGGTATGCCCGGCCGCGCCGACAGCCGGATCCCGAATGTCGGCCACCGCGGCTGCGGCCGGTCGAACAGCTCCACCGGAAAGCTCGACAACAACCCGCCGTCGACCCAGGTAGCGCCGCCCACCCGCACCGGCTCGAACACGTAGGGAATCGCCGCCGAGGCGTGCACCGCGCGGGCCACCGGGAATTCGTCCGGGTCGATCCCATAGGAGTCGAGGTCCCACGGGATACGCACCAGCCGGCGCCGGGACAGATCGCTGGCGGTGACGACCAGCGACCAGGCAAACTGTTCGGGCTCCTCGCCGGTGCGCAGGTCGCCGAAGGTCCGCACGCCCAGGTCGCCGAGCAGGCCGGCCAGCAGGTGCTCGAGGTAGGCACCGCGGTAGACACCATCGGATACCAGCAGCGAGAGGCCCCCGCCGATGAGCGGGACATGCCCGATCAGGTTGCGGTCCAGGAACTTTCGGTAGTCGAGCGAGCGCATGATCTCCTCGAGCCGGGTCAGCGGTTCGCCGGCCGCTTGCAGGGCTGCCACCAGCGATGCGACGATCGCCCCCGCGCTCGTGCCGGCGACGCGTGGAAACCGGTAGCCGGCTGCGGCGAGCGCGTCCACCGCCCCGACCAAGCCAATGCCCCGAACGCCGCCGCCTTCGCACACTAGATCGACCGAGTCCGTGCTCATGAGAACCGCTCGCCGTCAACACCAAAGAAATGCAGGTGTCCGGGTTCCGGATGCAACCGCACCCGGCTGCCCTTCTGCGGCGGGTTGTGACCGTCGACGCGTGCAACGACGTTTTGTGCGATTACCTTGCCGGCGTCCGCGATTCGGCCATACAGGTAGGCATCCGCCCCGAGCTCTTCGACCACGTCGACTTCCATTTCCACCCCGAGGCTGCCCAGTTCAAAGTGTTCCGGACGAACCCCGACCACGACCTCACTTGCCGCACTTCCGATTTCGCGTGGCAGCTGGATGGGCCAATCCCCCAGCGAGACAGTCGAATTTACGATTGGAAGAGTGAACAGATTCATCGCTGGAGATCCGATGAATCCGGCCACAAAGACGTTGGCCGGGTTACGGTAGAGCTCGCGTGGCGCCGCGAACTGTTGCAAAAGGCCGTCGCGCAGTACTGCGACGCGGTCACCCATCGTCATGGCCTCGACCTGGTCATGGGTGACATAGACCGTCGTGGTTTTGAGCCGGCGCTGCAGGGCGGCGATCTGATTGCGGGTTTGTACCCGTAATTTGGCATCGAGATTGGACAACGGTTCGTCCATCAAAAACACCTGGGGGCGGCGCACGATCGCGCGCCCCATCGCCACCCGCTGGCGTTGGCCGCCGGAGAGGTCTTTGGGTTTGCGATCCAGATACGGTTCCAGGTCAAGCAATTTCGCCGCGTCCAGGACCCGTTCTCTGATCTCGGCCTTCGGAGTCTTGGCGATCTTCAGCGCAAAGCCCATGTTCTGTGCCACCGTCATGTGCGGGTAGAGGGCATAGTTCTGGAACACCATGGCCACATCGCGATCCTTGGGATCGACGTTGGTTACGTCACGGTCGCCGATCCGGACGCATCCGGCGTCCAGCGTTTCCAATCCGGCCACCATCCGCAGCGAAGTGGTCTTGCCGCAACCCGATGGCCCGACCAGGACGACGAACTCGCCGTCGTCGACGGACAGATCGAGACCGTCCAGGGCCGGCCGATCCGAACCCGGATAGCGTCGTGTTGCCTGCTCGAAGCTCACCGAAGCCACTGTTACCCACTCATTCCGGTCACCGCGATACCACGGACAAACGAACGTTGGGCGACCGCGTAGATGATGACCAGCGGCACCATGATCAGCATCGAAGCCGCCATGATGATCGGCCAGCGCGCGACGTACTCCCCCCGCAGCCGGACCAGGCCCAGAGTCAACGTGGCCAGGCTGTCGCGCTGAAGCATCAGCAACGGCCACAGGAAGTCGTTCCAGACGTTGACCCAGGTGAGCACGGCGAGCACCATCACCGCCGGCCTGGCATGGGGCAGCAGAATCCGCCAGTAGATCTGCCACGGCGAGCAACCGTCGAGAATTGCCGCCTCCTCGAGATCGCTTGGCAGTGTTTGGAAGAACTGCCGCATGAGATAAGTGCCGAACGCGCTGCCGAACAAGCCCGGCACGATCATCGCCCAGGGAGTGTCGACCCAGCCGGCGATCCGCATCAGAATGAACTGCGGGATCACGGTGACGGTCAGCGGAACCATCAGCGTGCCCAGGTACAAAACAAACAGCGTGTCGCGGCCGCGAAATTGCAGGCGCGCGAAGGCATATCCGGCCAGTGAGCAAAAGAAGACCTGTCCCGCTGTGATGCATCCGGCATACAGCACGGTATTGAAGAACATTCGCCAAAACGGCATCACCGCGAACACCTCGGTGTAGTTGGACCACCGCGGGTGGGCGGGAAGCAGCTTCGGCTCGCTGATCTCACCTTCCCTTTTCAGCGAACCCGAAACCGCCCACGCAATCGGGAAGAGCCAGAACCACGCGATGCCGATCAACGCGGCGTAGACCGGAACAGCGCGAATTACGCTGCGCTTGACCACGCGCTCAGCCAAGGCCACGAGAAGCCTCCAAGGAACGCTGCCGGGTGATCCGCAACTGCAGCACGGTCAGCACCAGCAGGATGGCGAACATCACCCATGCCAGTGCCGAAGCATAGCCGAATTCCAGGAAGGAGAAGGCGTGCTGGAACAGCATGATGCCCAAAACATAAGTCGACGTTTCCGGGCCGCCGTTGGGTCCATTGAGGACATAGACGACGTCAAACGCCTGGAACGCGTGGATGATTGAAATGACGACGACAAACGAGATCGCCCCACGGATCAGCGGCAGCGTGATGAATGCGAATTGCCGTATCTCGCCCGCACCGTCGATCTTGGCTGCCTCATAGACGGTCTCCGGAACTCCTTGCATTGCGGCCAACAAGATGACGGTCGCGAACGGAACGCTCCGCCATACGCTGATGACACACAGTGACGTCATCGCCCAGTTGGGGTCGACCAGCCACGGGACCGGGCCGAGCCCAACCCAACCGAGCATGATGTTGAGCAGCCCGTTGTCGGTGTTGAAGACGAACTGCCACACGACCGCCATCACCACCGACGAGATGGCCAGCGGCATGAAAACGATGGTCCGGAAAATCCCGATGCCCTTGACTTTCCGGTTCAGCACACCGGCCACAACCAGACTGATGACAACGGTCGGCACTACCGTTCCGACGGTGAAGACGACGGTGTTGCGGACGGCGATCAGAAACAGTGGGTCCGACGTGAAAAGTTGTTCGAAGTTCGCCCACCCCACGAACTTCGCCGGGTTGAACACATCCCAGCGGTGAAAGCTCATATATAGCGAGAAGCCGAGTGGAAAGAACATGAACACGGTGACGGCAAGCAGGTTAGGTGCGACGAACAGGCGCCCTGCCCATGCGCGTCGACGCCAAGGACGGGGTCCGTTGGGCAATTTCTTCTCGCCGGCCGGCGTGGATTCAACGAATGACGTCATGGGTTTCGCACTACCTCGTCGACTGCGTCCGACAATCCGGTCAGCGATGTCGCCGGGCGGGAACCGCGCAACACGGGTCCCATGTTGCGATCGATCAGCGCCGCGATTTTTTCCCATGCCGGCGTAACGGGCAGGCCTTCGGAATAGGAAGGTCCTTCGGTGAGCACGGCGAGGTTGCGAATCCTGTTGTGGGCCTTGGCGAATCCGTCCGACGCGAGCACAGACCGCAACACCGGCACGAAGAGGGAGGATTCAGCGATCACCGCCTGCCCAACGGGGCCGGTGGCGAACTTCACGAATTCCCACGCCTGCTCTTTGCGTTTGCTGCTCGCCGAGATGGCCAGTCCGGTGGTGCCGATATTGGAGCAGGCGCTATGCCCGCTGGGCAGGGACGGCCCCACCGGCAGCGGGGCAACATCGAAATCCAACCCCTCGGCCCCGATGAACGTCTGGTATCGCCAATGACCACCCAGCGCGATCGCTGCCTTGCCCGACGCGAACAGATCAGGCGTCGACATCGACTGCACCTCGGAGGCATTGGGTGCCACCTTGTGCCTGTTAGCGAGGTCGGCGTAGAACTGCACCGCCTCCATGAACGCCGGGTCATCGAAATTGAAATGGGTCGGATTCCGCCGCGGCGACGACCACGGCACGCCATTGTTCAAGGCGAACAACCCGGCCGAGTAGTACGAGACAAAGGTGTTGACGAACCCCCACTGCGTGACCCGCCCCGAGCCGTCCCTCCTGGTCAACGCCTTGGCCGTGTCCAGGAATTCGGCGAAAGTCCACCTCTTGTCCCAGGCTGTGGGCGGAGCCGCCACGCCGGCGTCGGCGAAGAGCCGCCTGTTGTAGAACAAGAAATTTCCGGACCACTGCTCCGGAAAAGCGGATTGCCCACCGTCGTACGCGAACGTGTCGTACAGCGACCCAACGCTGTCCGCCTTCAACTGGGCAGCAAAGGCTTGGTCGCGCGCCAATGGGTCGTTGAGGTTCAGCAACACTCCCTTGGCAGCCAACTCGGCATAGCTCAGATCCCACGTCTGCAGCACATCCGGACATTTGCCGCCCGCGCAAAACGTGGACAACTGTTGCATCACTCCGGGCCCAGACCGCACCGCCCGAACCTTGATGTCGGGATGGCGGCGCTGGAATTCGCCGACGACACGTAGGCGGGCAGCGGCCTCGTCGGGGTTAGCGGCGAAGAAGAACGTCACGGCGTCGTCGTCGGGAGCGCAGCCGCCGGACCACGGCGCCAAAGCCGCGGCGGTGAGCGCGCCAGCGCCCCGCATCAGGCTTCGCCGTCCGAACGGCTTACCGAGCATCGTGCTCCCGTTCTCGCCCCGTGGCCGACCACCTCGCCGGCCGTGTCTGATGTCCTTGGTACCCGATGGGGCTGGAATGTGCCTGAGACGCGCGCCGCGGCAGCGCAAGAACGGCGCGGCGCCGCCGGCCGGCGTCGGCGCTGATGTCGATCTCGTGGATGCGGTTGTCGGCGCCTATGCCGAGCTGCAACACGATCTCTGCGCGCCCGCGCGGCGCGATCACGATGCCGGGAGCACCGTCGATCAGCATGACGACACCGGCCCTTGCGCGCGCGGCGAATCGACGGGTCTCCTCGGCGACCTCGCGGGCCCCACTCAGCTCGGCCGGCACGTCTGCCGGAATCAGCACCCGATCGACCCTGCGCACCACGTCGGGCGCCAGCAGCTCGAGCAAGGTGGCGATGTCACCGCCGCGGGACGCCGCCAGAAACGCCTCGACGATCTCGAGGTGCTGGGTCACGCGGCCTGGTTGGGCGGGCGCGCTCTCGTGCAGTCGCGAACGGGCCCGACTCGCCAACTTCTTCGCGGCCGTTGGCGATCGGTCCAGCACGTCTCCGATCGCCTCGAAGGGCACGGCGAAAACGTCGTGCAGGACGAACGCGACACGCTGCGCCGGCGATAGACGGTCCAGCACGACCAGCATCGCGCGGCCGACCGAGTCGGCCAGCAGCACCTCCTCGTCCGCCGATGCCGACGCGGCGGCCGCAAGCCGGTCGAGTTCTCCCGCGTCGGCCAGCGGTCGCTCGGCGCGGCGTTTGCGCGCTCGAAGCTGGTCGAACGCCTCGTGCGCGGTGATCGTCGTGAACCAGCCGGTCAGGTTGACGATGTCGCCGATGCTGTCCGCTCGACTGACCTTCAGCCATGCTGACTGCACCGCATCCTCGGCATCGGCGATCGAGCCGAGCAGCCGAAACGCCACCGCCCGCAAGTGCTGACGGTCGGCGTCGAACCGTTGTGCCAGATCGGCGAGGTCTACCCGATTTTTGGTTGTGCTCATGGGGTCACCTTTTCCGCGCGGGAGTCGTCAAGAAGATGACCGCACCGATGGAACTCCGGGTCCCAAGCAGACCAGCACATGACCCTACCGAATGTGCGCCGCAGCGCGCGCAGCAGCCTTCCGGCTCGCTGGTGCGGAAATAGCTGCACCCCAACGGATTGAAACGAATGAAAAGGACCTGGTTCGAATGCACACCGCATCCCTGGTGATCACGCTGATCACCGCGATCATCACCGGCGCCATCGCCATTGCCGACTTCATTCCGGCGCGATTCGTCGTGGCAAACTCGGCCGAGGTCGGTGTGCCTCGTTCGTGGTTGCCGGCGCTGGGGGCGACCAAGCTGGCCGGGGCCGTCGGACTGGTTTCCGGGCTGGTGGGTTTACCCGCCTTGGGTATCGCGGCCGCGGCCGGCCTGGTGCTGTTTTTCGTCGGCGCGGTTGCGACTCACCTCAGGGCACACGTCGTGTACAACATCGCCTTTCCCGGCGCGTTCCTGTGCCTGTCGGCGGCGTCGCTGGCGCTGTTGGTAGCGCAGCGCTACTAGCTGGTCATGCGGCTCTTGACCGCGTCGTCCTGCTTCTTGGCGACGTCAAGCACGAAGTCCTGGGGAGCGGCATCGTTGGGCCCGCTGTCGAACTCCAGGTCGACGACGACCTTGCCCTCGGCGAACACCACGTACGTCACCGATTTGGTGTTATCGGGCGACGGGCCGACGACGATGATCCCGTTCGTGCCCACCGCGAACGGCTGTGCAGTACCCGTGACGTACTTGCCCAGCGAGGACGGGCGGTCTTTGGCCCCCTGCGTAGCCGAAGCCACATCGGTAAAGACCACGAGGAGGTCGTCGATGGTGTGAGTTTTGGCGTTGTTGCTGAACGTCACCGCCACACCGGCCACGCCCCCGGGGTTCTGTTGCGGCGGACCCAATGTCGTGTCGGCGCCGATGTCGCTGGCCGAGATCAACAAGTTGGAGTAGTCGGCCAACGGCGCCGTTCCCGACGGTGGCGCGCTCGATGCGGACGATGATGCCGCCGAGCTCGATGACGCCGCTGAAGTCGACGAGGACGTCGCCGACGACGATGACGACGAGGAAGATGACTTTTCGTCTTTGCCACAGCCTGTCGTGACTGTCAGCAAGGCGGTGATCGCCACCCCGACACCGACGGTTCGTACCACGCTCATCGTTTGCCTCTGTTCCATGACAGCTATTTCTACGGCACCCATCATGTCCGCGGCAATACATGCGACCATGCGATTCGCGTTGCCGTGCGAGCAGCGGTGACCTGCAAGCTCAGCGGGTGCTCAGGGGCGGTGCTGATGGAGACGGAATCGGCGCGCGTGGTCAGGCAGGAAAATAGCGGATCTGGTCGATCACTTTGCCCCGCCAAGCCACGTCGGCGAACACGATGCCGCGCCCGTGACTTGAATTGAGCGAGACGGCGACCGTGGCGCCCGCTCCAATTGTCTTGGCCCAGGTAGCCCCGTTGAGCGCCTCCGCGAATTCGGCGACATCGAGGGGCTCTTTGTCACCCAACGTGATTGCGGCAGAAGGTGATAGCGCGTGCGCAGCGACTGATGTATCGCCACGCGAAACGGCGCCGAGGAATGTCTGCACCAGCCGTTTGTGCCGCGCACCCGCCCTGCGGAAGCCGCTCATGAAACCCGCGGTTCCCGACAGCCCTTGATTGCCCAGTAGATCTCGCGACAGTTGTACGGCAGGCGACATTGCTCCCGATCCGGTTCGCAGGAACTGCAGCATCATCGCGGGCAACTCCCAATACGCCCGCAGGCGATCAATCTGCCACTCCCCGTCTGCTTCTCGGAGGTCGTAGCGCAGCAACGCCGGAATGTACATCGTGACGGCCGAACCCATCGCCACCTCAAGCTCGAGATCACGCAGCACGACAGTGCCGAAGACGATGTCGAGATCGCGATGGAATTTGATGTCGCGCGGACCGATGAAGGTGTCGTAGAAGTTCCCGATCTGCACGCGGCCCACGTGCGGTCGCGAGCCGACCGGGTCTTCGATTCGGCCGTCGCCGGTGAACAACCCCACCCATCCATCGCGGTCATGCGCGGCGGCCGCCCGCGGCGACCGATCCACGGCAGCCAGCAGAGATTCGCGATCCATTGGCACCACCATCAGATGACCTCAATCAATTCGACTCCGGCACTTCGCATCTCGGCCAACGCTTCCGCGGCCGAAGTTGGCGCCACCGCCGCCGTGAGGCCGACCAACACCCGGGTGCTCAAACCGTTGCGTGCCGCGTCCTCGGCCGTCCTGCGGACGCAGTGGTCGGTGGCGATGCCGACAATGTCGACCTCGTCGACGCCCCGCTGGCGCAACCACTCGAGTAGCGACGTTCCGTGCTCGTCGGAGCCCTCGAAGCCGCTATACGCCGCGGCGTGCGCACCCTTGCGGAAGACCGCCTCTATCGGCCGGGTGTCGAGGTCGGGACGAAAGTCCGCTCCGGGGCTTCCGGCGACACAGTGCGGCGGCCAGGACGACGAATAGTCGGGGTGCTCGGAGAAATGGTCACCGGGGTCGACGTGGAAGTCCTTGGTCGCCAAGACGTGTTGGTAGCCGCGATCGCCGGCCAGATAGTCGTTGATTGCGCCGGCCAGTGCGGCGCCGCCGGCTACCGGCAGCGAGCCGCCCGCGCAGAAGTCGTTTTGCACGTCGACGATGATCAACGCTCGCACGCGCTCCACCATATCGCCGCCAGCTGGGGCGATGGGCCGGTCGGTTTGTTTGCCGATTCGCCGGGTAACCCCCCTGCCATGGTGATCCGCAGAATTGCACGGCCGCTGTTGTCGGTTGCCTTCATCGGCCAAGGAGTTGAATCGCTGCTCAATCCCAAGTCAGCTGCGGAAGCCGCGGCGCCCGCGGTGGACGGCCTGCAGGCGTTGCCTGATCAGGTCGCCCGCAGCATGCCGAACGACCCGCAGACGTTCGCGCAGGTGACCGCCGCTGTTCAGATCGGGGGCGGGCTGCTGCTCGCCACCGGCAAGCTGCCGCGGCTTGCGTCGGCCGTATTGGCGGTCACGGTGCTGCCGGCCAACTTGGGCACCTACTCGTTCTGGAACGAGACTGACCCGGAGCGCAAAGCCGAGCTGCGCCGCGAGTTCCTGAAAGATCTGAGCCTGCTGGGCGGATTGATGATCGCGTCCGCCGATACCGCCGGCAAGCCGTCGCTGGGATGGCGCGGTCGCCGGGCAGCCGAGCGTCTCTCTGAGCGGGTGTCATCGGCGCTACCGGGATCCGACGACGCGTCGTTCGACGGCGACCTCGGCGAAAAAATCGCGCACGGACTGCAACTCGGCGCCGAACGGGGCCGCGAACTGGCCAACACCGCAGCAGAACGAGGCGCACCGTACGCCGAAGCCGCCCTGGACCGGGGCCGCGAGTTCGCCAGCGCCGCCGCCGAACGAGGAGCGCCGCTGGCGAAGAAAGCCCGCAAGCGGGGCGAAAAACTGGCCGCCGAGGTGGCCGAGAAAGCCGAAAAGGCACGCAAGCGCAGCGAAAAGCTGGCGGACGAGGCGGCCGAGAAGGCCGGGCCGCTCGCGAAAGAGGCACGCAAGCGCGGCGAAAAGCTGGCCAGCACGACCCGGGTACGCGGCGAGGAGCTGGCCGAAACGGCGCGCACGCACGGCAGCCAGCTGGCCGATGCCGCGCGCGAGCGAGTCGGCGGGCAAGTCAAGACCCGTCGTCGCAAGCGCCCCTGGTAGCCGCCAGGAAGATGTCGACGATGGCGTCGACATCTTGCCCGATATCCACCGTCACACCGGACTCGTCGGCGCCCAGCGGTTGCAACGCGTCGAATTGCGACCGCAGCAGCGCCGCCGGCATGAAATGGGCGGGCCTGGCTGCCAACCGCGCGCTGATCACCTCCGGTGAACCGCGCAGGTGCAAGAACTCAGCGCGCGGACAGTGCGCCCGCAGCTGGTCCCGGTACCTGCGTTTGAGCGCCGAACAACTCACCACCCCACCATCGCGATGGTCGGCCAACCACTCCCCGACTATTTCCAGCCAGGGATGGCGATCGTCGTCGTCAAGCGGTTGCCCGGCACTCATCTTGGCGACGTTGGCCGGTGGATGCAGACCGTCGGCGTCGACAAAGGGCACGCGCAACCGTTGTGCGAGAGCGGAACCCACCGTCGACTTGCCCGATCCGGAGACGCCCATCACCACGATGGGTGACGCGGGGGCGGTCGGCACCGCGGCTAGGTCTGCTGCGCGAGGTTGCGATTCCATTCCATCCAGCCGACGCCGGTGCGGCCGTCCGTGGTGTCGATGCTGACCCAGGCGCGCGCGAACTCGCTTACCTGTCCGTCGGGGCCGGTCAGCAGCACGGGTGCCTGGCCATGAATGTCCACGTCGCCGGCGATCCCACCCGGGTTGAGGCTCAAGGTCATCTTGAGCGGTAACCCGTTGTCGCCGAAGGCTCGCGGATTGGTCACGGTGTGCAGTTCGGTGACGTTTCGGTCGGGGTCCTGGATATAGCCGATACCGATCGGGGGAACATTCGGAATATTGATGTCCAAGGCGTGCAAGTGGGTGCCGTCGTCGAGGTGCAGCGCGCTCCACATCCAGTCCATGCTCCACCAGTCGCGCACACCCCACGAGTGGTCACGTTGTCCGGGAACGGAATCCATCCGGTAGGTGGTGTCGTTGACGGTGACGGTTCCCGTTACGGTGCAAGGGATTTCGTAGCGGGTAGTAATCCGGTACTTGTACGGGGTGCCGTCGGTGGTCCACACCAAATTCATCGTCATGTCGACGGGAGTTCCCGATTCTCCGCGCAATAGCGCCGACGGGTCCGGATAGGACTGGCCCTGCGCCCGCACGTCGACCCGGTAGGTCTGCAGTGGCGCGGTGGCAGCATGGCCGATTTCAAGGGCGTCGGTGTGCAACACCCACGGGTCTGCCGGCAACGGAACTTCGTAATCGAGAACGGCCACGGTCGGGAGGTCGGGCCCGCACAGTAGCACCTGAACCCAGGCAGCCTGCTGGTTCGCGACCAGACCGATGCGGAACCAGCCGCCGAATCCCTGTGCCGCATCGACGAAGTCGGCATACCAACTCTCACTCCAGAGTGGTTCGTCGGTGGGAACGTGGGCGAGTTCGTCATCGTCCGAGGGCCGCAGCGGCTCCGGCGCCTCCGCATCGGGCAGCGTCGCCAACGCGTCGGTATCGAGCACGTGATCGCAGTGCCGTTGCAACATCGTCATGAACATGCGGTCGCCGCGCTCGGTGCGTTCCACCAGCATCGATGACACAATCGCCATCATCACGCCGAAAAAGCCTTGCCGGCGGACACCTTCGGCGACCTCGGCAAGCGTGATGGGCGCTTGCGGCCCGAGCGCCTCGTGGTAGGCCCGCAGCAACGCGTCGTAATGCGCCCGACGATCTTCTGCCGGCAGTGCGCAACCGAGGAAGTAAGCCAGGTCGGTCAATGCCGGTCCCCAGGAGACGGTCTGCCAATCGACCACGGTCAGCGCGCGGTCCGCTCCGTCGATGCCGAACAACATGTTGTCCAGTCGATAGTCGCCATGGACCAGGCCCTGCACCGCGTCCCGCTCCCCTTCGGCGGCAAGGTAGCCGTCAAACGCGTCGACCAGGCGTTCGCACACCATGCGGTGCGCCGGCGCGATCTGCTCGCCGTAGCGGTCGAGGAAGCCGGCGTAGAGCGGGGCGATCATTGCCTGGTTCAGCGGAGATTCCCGGTTGAGCCACGGCGCTTCGGCCAGTGCCGCGTCACCGAGCAGCGGGCCGTGCAGGCGCCCCAACTCGACGACGCCAAGTGTGGCCTGTTCGATTGTGGCACCGGCGATTTCGTCACCGACGACCGCCGGACCGGCGTCGCCGAGCAGCAGGTCGAAAACCCCGGTCGAGGTGTCGATCGCGGCGTGATAGCAGGGCGCGATCGGGCCCCCAAGGCGTGGCGCGATATCGCCGTAAAAGCGGACTTCGCGCTCGTAGAGACCCAGCGCCAACCCGGTTTGCCGACTCACCGGATCGCTGGCCGCGACCTTCAACACCACCGACCCCGGTCCCGCGGCCCCATCCGCGTAGCCGAGCCGCACGCGGTAGCACTCGCTCATTTGGCCGGTACCGATGCGCTCCACTTCGAAGTCGGCGACCTCTCCGGCACCGATCGCGGCGGTCAGCCACGATGCCGTGAGATCACTGGGTCGTTCGACTGGCTGGGTCTCCATTGACGTCCTCTGCCGAGTTTTTTCGCTGACAGTTTTTTGTGCCACGTCAGCGTGCCAGGTCACTGCGCCAATGAGAAGCCGGCCCACGCCATCCTGCGATGCGGGTGCGGATCAAACTCGATACGCCACTTGCGGTCGAAGACCATGACGGCGCGGTCGTCGGCGGTATAGGCGGGCCAGTCGTCACCGGGCACGCCGCTGCGGCTGAACGCTCGCCAACGACGCTGCACCTGGTTGCTGACCCGAAGCGCGGCGCGCTGGTCGGCCGCGGCGGTCAAAAATCCGCCGAGTCGGGTGCGATAGACGTCGAAGACGGCCAGCAACTCGGTGGCGTGGGTAGCTCCCAAACCCGACCAGCGCAGCATCCGCGGCGCGTAGTCGTACCGGTACAGGTAGGTGGGCGTGTGATTGCTGTGCGCCTCGGCGATCTGCCAGGCGGCCGAGCTGAAGGCGAAGTCACCGCCGAGCTGGATGCATGCCGAGGACGACGGGTAACCCGGATAAGCGGCGGTAATGCGTTCGCGGGCAGCCGGTCCCGCATCAGCCAGCAATTCTTCGATCATCGATTCGTTGGTGGGCAGCATTCGCAGGAAGCGGGTGAACAACCGGCCTTCCTCGGCGTTGGTGCCCACGATCAGCGGCACCCGATGCGCCCGTCCATGCTGCATCGCCTCGACGGGGTCTTCGGGCAGGCAGTCGTCGCCGATCACCGGCCCGATGGGAAATGCGCCCAGCCTGTTCTCCATGCCCTGATCGATCAGCCGGTGTTGGGCCTCCACGAGTTGGCCCCACGAGGCCTGCATCAGCGCGTTGGCGGCATCGCCCGGGTGTGCGCCCAGCAGGTTGGCGAACCGTGTCGCGAACTGCGCCGAAATCTCCCTCGACCGCACCAGGCCCGATGCCGGGCTTTCGGAGATCGCACGGGCGAACAGGCCCTCGGCTGCCGGCACGGCCAACAATGTGGCGGTGATGCACGCACCCGCACTCTCGCCGAAGATGGTGACGTTGTCCGGGTCACCACCGAATCCCGCGATGTTGTCGCGAATCCATTGCAACGCCAGCACCAGGTCGCGCAGGTACAGGTTGCTGTCGATGGTGATGTCCGGCGTGGACAGCGAGGACAGGTCAAGACATCCCAGCGCGCCCAGACGGTAGTTGACCGACACGTACACGCAACCGCGGCGGGCCAATGCGGCGCCGTCGTACAGCGGGGTCGCCGAGCTGCCCAGGATGTACCCACCGCCGTGAATGAAGACCATGACCGGCAGTGGTTCGTCGTGGGCGTTTTCCGGCGTGACCACATTGAGGGTCAGGCAGTCCTCGCTCATGGACTGGTATTTGCCGACACCGAGCAATGTGTAGCGGCGCTGTTGGGGCGCGCAGTCGGTGAAGCCGTGGCAATGACGCAAACCCGACCAGGGCGCAGCCGGTTGCGGCGCCTTGAATCGCAGCCGCCCGACCGGCGGCCGCGCATAGGGGATAGAACGCCAGCGGTTGACGCCCCCGCGGGTAAAGCCTTCGACAGTGCCGTTGACGGTGCGTGCGCGGATAGTGCGCTCGTGCATACGCCGACGGTAGCCGACGCTACGTATGTAGGGCGCGCGGAGCGCCTAAATCCATGGTGTGACGGTTAGCCTGTCGGGATGCGAATGGCCGCGCTGGTCACACTCTCGGTACTGGTTGCCGGATGCTCGCACTCGGGCGGAAGCCAGTCCGGGCAGTCGCAGACCCCGAACACGACGGCGGTTTCCGGTTTCTCCCCGACCACCGCGGCCCCGCCGGGGAGCAAACCGCCGGGGCCGTCGGCCGCACCAGCGGCCGGCGCGGCGATCTCTGACGTCATCGCATGGATCGAGGCAGGTCATCCCGCCGATCCGGCTCGCTATCACGCCGTCACGCGCGACGGCGTCACCACGCAGCTGGGTAACGACGTCGCCTTCACCGTGGCGGCCAGCCCTCCAGGCCGCCCCGTCGCGTGCACGACGGATTCCGCCCACACCGGCGGCACGCTGACCTGCCTGGTCGACCTGACCAATCCCCCACCCCGGCCGGAAACGGCGTACGGCGAGTGGAAAGGCGGTTGGGTCGACTTCGATGGGACGAACCTGCGGGTGGGGGCGGCCCGCGCCGATCCGGGTCCGTTCGTCAACGGCAACGGAGCCGAGTTGGTGGGCGGGGACACGCTGTCCTATGACGACTACCGTTGTCGCGCCGACCAGGCGGGCCTGTTCTGCGTGAACTACGCCCACCAGTCGGCCGTGCGGTTCAGCAGCGCCGGAATCCAGCAGTTCGGCTGCCTGCGGTCGGTGCCGCCGCCCGATGGCATCGGTACCGCGTTCGGCTGCTGATCTCGCAGCTCAAGAAGCCATGATCGTCGCGAAGAGCTCGCTCATCTCGTCGCCGGGTCCGCCGGGCACCGTGTATCCGGCTTCGTCGCGGATCTCCGCGAGGTGATCGCGCACATCCTCGATTGACAGTCCGGGACTGTAGAAGCCCTTGGTACGCCCGATGAAAAATCGGGAAACATGGCCTGCACCAACGGTATAGATCTCGCCCGATACCGGACAATCACGATGGATCAGGAAGGCGGCCACCGGTGCCACCAGAGCCGGATCCAGCTTCTTCAGGTATTCGTTCACCAGGTCGTCCAATACGGCCTGGGCCGCCGGATCGTCCGGCTGTCCGGCACCGTCGATAGAGTGCGCCAGCATCCGTGTGTAAGCGATCGGGGCGATCGCGTTGACCTTGATGTCGCGGTCTGCGCCCTCCGCAGCCAGAACGCGGGTGAAGCCGATCAACCCTGTCTTGGCGGAGCCATAGTTGCTCATACCGATGTTGCCCAGGATGCCGGCCGCCGAGGTCGTGTTGAGGATTCGCCCATATCCCTGCTCGCGCATCACTTTCCAGGCCGGCCTGGTGACGTAGAACGCGCCCCTCAAATGCACATCCAGCAACGGCTCGAAACGGTCGGAGGTCATCTCCTCGAACGGGAAGTCACGCACGATTCCCGCGTTGTTGATCACGATGTCCACTCGCCCCCAGGCGCTCAGGGCGGAGTCGATAATTGCCTGTCCCCCTTCGGAACTCGTTACGCTATGGCTGTCGGCAACGGCCTGGCCGCCGAGCTGCCGGATTTCGGCTGCTGCGGCCTCAGCCGCCGTGGTGTCGGAACCATCCCCCGTCACCGAACCGCCAATGTCGTTGACCACCACGCGCGCCCCGCGGGATGCCAGCAGTAGGGCGTACTCCTTGCCCAAACCACCTCCCGCGCCTGTGATTACCGCAACCTGATCGTCGAAACGCAGCTCGTTCGTCATCGTATCCTCACCAGCTGACCGGCAGCTCTTTCATCCCGTAGATGTCGGCTTCTTTGAACTTCAGGTCATCCGGAGCGACCGCCAATCTCAACCCGGGCAAGCGCCTGGCCAATGTAGTGAACGCCGACTGCATCTCAACTCGAGCGAGATTCGCCCCGATGCATTGGTGAACGCCATACCCAAACCCCAAGTGCCCGCGAGTATTCCGTTCCACATCGAAGGATTCCGGATTGTCGACGTAGTCGGCGTCCCAGTTCCCGGCGGGAATATTCATTAGGACCATGTCGCCGGCGTGGATCAGCTGACCGCCGAGTTCGAAGTCCTCGGTAGCCACCCGATCCACCTGGCTGTGCACGATGCTGAGATAGCGCATCAGCTCTTCGACGATGTTGGCGACGACGGCGTGATCGTCGGTGTCGCCGAGTAGCTTGAAGACCTCGGGATGTTCCAGCAGCGCAACCGTTCCCAGTGAAATCATGTTGGCGCTGGTCTCGTGGCCGGCAACCAGCAGGGTCATCCCGGAGAAGGCCGCAGTCTCGCGGTTGAGCTGGCCTGTCACGACGTAGTCGGCAACCAAGCGGCTGATCAGGTCGTCAGCCGGATCTTGCTCCTTGCGCGCCACCAATTCCAGGAGGTAGCCAAACATCGCGGCACCGGCCTGTGCCTTTTCGTCGTCGGATGCCCTCGTATCCAGCCCAACCGCGGTGTATTGCTGGAAGGACCCGAGGTCCTCGGACGGCACCCCCAGCAGCAAAGCGATCACCAACGACGGCACCGGCAAGCCGAAGTCACGCACCAGGTCGGCTGGCGCCCCGTTGCGGATCATCTCGTCAAGGTGATGGTCGACCAGTTCCTGTATCTGGGGCCGCATCGCTTCGCAGCGCCGGAAGGTGAAGTCGCCGGTCAGCATGCGCCGCAACCGATGATGCTCGGGGTCGTCGACCCGGGCGAACATGACCGGCGTGTTGTCCGTGTTCTTCTGCCTCAGGTATTCGGGGATCGTGTCGGCAGACAGACGCGGGTCGACCAGCGCCGCCCGGATGTCTTGGTACCGACTCACCACCCAGGCCGGTTGGCCGTGGTACACGGCCCGTCGCAGTCCGGATTCCTGGCGCCAGTTAACAAATTCAGGCGGCGGATGCAGCGGACAGTGCGCAGCGCGCGGCACAGGTATCACCGGAAGATCGGTGTCGGAGCTCAGATCGGAAGTTGTTGACATCAGGGGCGTTTCCCGATCGTTGAACGTGTATTCCAGCACGAGTACATCGTCACCAGCTGACCGGAAGTTCTTTCATGCCATAGATGTTGGCTTGTTTGAACTTCAGCTGCTGCGGCGGCACCGCCAGTTTGAGCGCAGGCAGGCGGCGTGCCAGCGTGGCGAACGCGACCTGCATCTCGACGCGGGCCAGATTCGCTCCGATGCATTGATGCACGCCGTACCCGAAGCCCAGGTGCCCGCGGGTGTTTCGGCCGGCGTCGAAGGATTCGGGATTGTCGACGAATTCGGCGTCCCAGTTCCCGGCGAGCAGACTCATCATGACGAAGTCACCGGCGCGAATCAGCTGACCACCGATCATCAGATCTTCGGTCGCCACGCGGTCGACCTGGCTGTGCACGATGGTCAGGTAACGCATCAGCTCTTCGACGATATTCGCGATCACGGCAGCATCGTCGGTCTGTCCGAGGCGCTCGAACACGTCGGGATGTTCCAGCAGCGCAACCGTTCCCAATGAGATCATGTTGGCGGTGGTTTCGTGGCCGGCCTGCATCATGATCACACTGTTCATGGCCGTCGTGGCATGGTCGAGTTGGCCCGTCGCCACATATTCGGTGACCAGCCGGCTGATCAAGTCGTTGCCGGGTTCGCGCGCTTTGCGCTCCACCAACTCCTCGATATAGGCGTACATGGCCCCGAATGCCTGGCCCTTTTGCTCGTCGGTGGACCTCTGGTCAAGCCCGGTCGTGGTGTGGCGCTGGAAGATCTCGAGGTCTTCGGGCGGCACCCCCAGCAGCAGTGCGATCACCAATGACGGTACTGGCAGCGCGAATTCGAGTACCAGATCTGCCGGCGCGCCGTTGTCGATCATCTGGCCGAGATAGTGGTCAACCGTTTCCTGAATATGCGGGCGCATCGATTCGCAACGCCTGAAGGTGAAGTTGGTGGTCATCATGCGCCGCAATCGCTGATGCTCGGGATCATCGGTTCGCGCGAACATCACGGGGACTTTGTTGTCGGCGTCCTTCGGCATGATGGATTCCGGAATGGTCTTCGCAGACAATCGCGGATCGACCAGCGCCGCCCTGATGTCCCGGTAGCGGCTCACCACCCAGACCGGGTTGCCCTGGAACATCGCCCGCTGCAGCCCTGGTTGCTCCCGCCAGTCCGCGAAGTCGGCTGGGGGCGCAAGCGGGCACCGCGCGGCCCGCGGGACGGGCAGCACGGGAAGGTCGGCGTCGGAGCGGACTTCGGAAGTTGTTGACATATCCCGCGTTTCCCATTAAGTGTCAGGTGCCTGCCAGTTATAGAGCGTAAAGCTACGCTCGTTGGCAGTCAACTGTCAGTTAGGCTGTCACAATGACCGCGGTTGAAGACCGACCGCTGCGGGCCGACGCGGCGCGCAACGTCGAGCGCATCCTGCGCGCGGCGCGCGAAGTCTATGGCGAGCTGGGGCCCGACGCCCCGGTGGAAGCAGTCGCACGCCACGCCGGTGTGGGTGAGCGAACGCTCTACCGCAGGTTTCCGGCAAAGGCCGATCTGGTCCGCGCCGCGCTGGATCAAAGCATCGCCGAGGACCTGACGCCGGTGATCGAGAGTGCCCGCCGCACCAATGATCCGCTGCGGGGTCTCACCCAACTGATCGAAGCGGCGATATCGCTGGGCGCCCGCGAACACAACCTGCTGACCGCCGCACGCCGGGCCGGGTCACTGACGTCCGACATCTCGGTTTCGCTCAACGAGGCGCTTGGTGAACTTGCCCGCGAAGGTCAGCGAATGGGCAGCATCCGTGCCGACCTGGTCGCCGACGACCTTCCCCGCCTGGTCGCGATGCTCTTCGGCGTGCTGTCGACGATGGATGCGGCCGGCGACGGCTGGCGACGTTATGTCGCCCTCGTTGTCGATGCGATATCGGTCAACGAACGACAGCCGCTGCCTCCGGCTGCTGAGCTGCGTTATGAGGTGGGGCCCAATAGCTGGCCGCTGTAGGCCCACTAGTTGATGGTCACCCCGGCGTCGACCTTGAACTCCAGCCCCGTCACATATCGGGACTCGTCGGATAGCAGGAACAGCACCGCGTTGCTGACATCTGCCGGCTCCACGGCCGGGGTGGGCATCGCATTGACGAAAATGGGAATCAGGTCAGGCCGTTGCTCACCCAGGAGCGGTCCGAACGACGACGGAACCATCCCGGTAGGCACACCGGTGGGAAGCACAGTGTTGACCCGCACATTCTGTGCCGCAAGTTCATTCGCCAAGGCCAGCGTCAGGCCAACCACGCCATGCTTGGCCGCCGTATAGGGCGTCTGCAGCGGAAAGCCTTTGATGGCACCCGCAGAGCTGACGTTGACCAGACTGCCTCCCCCCTGGTTGAGCAAGTGGGGTATCGCGGCCGCGCAGGTGTTCCACACCCCGATGAGATTGACGTCGACCACCGTGCGCCACTGATCGGCAGTCGTCTTGTCCCAGGGAGCCACCGTTAACACGCCGGCGTTGGCCACCGCCCCGTCGAGGCCCCCCAGCTCGCTGACGCCGTCGTCGACCGCGGCGCGCAGTTGTGCCTCGTCGCGAACATCGACAACACAACTAACGCAGTGGCGACCGAAATCTTTTACCAGTCTTACTGTTTCGGCCAGGTCGTCTTGGGTGGCCAAGGGATACTCGATCTGCGGCAACGATTGGCAGATATCGGTCAGGATGAGATCCGCACCTTCTTCGGCAAGCCGCAACGCATGGCTGCGCCCCATACCGCGGGCGGCGCCGGTAATCAGAATGCGCTTACCGGCAACGCGTCCCGGGAGCGATGTCGTCATGCCGCCGGTCCGGCTAACGCTCGTTCCACATCACACCGCGCATCGTCGCAGAGAGCGGGATGTCCTCCACCGCGACCAACCCCTGCGGCGCGCGACATACCCACTCGATCGCATTCACCGCCCTGCCGGCCGTCGAGATACACCCTGCGTCAGTCGAATCGTAAAGAGGATGGGATACGTGGGTGTTGATTTCCACCCGCGGTTCGCCCTCGACGACGACCCGGTGCACGCCGGTGTGCCCCTCGGGCGGGAACTCCCAGTCGGGCGCGGCGGCGGTGGTGAGCCTGGTGACGTGCTCGAGGGTGATCACCGGCTTGCCGTCGCGCACGCCCTCGGTGGCAAAACGCACCGCGCCCATCTGTCCCGGCTCCACCGTCATCATGGTGCAGTCGATTCGTTCTGGCGTGTACCACGGTTCGACGCGCTGGCGCACTTCGTCGAGTTTGATGTCGAGATGATCTGCCAGACTGCGGACCTGACCGCCCCACATCGACACGATCACCCCGGGCAGAAACATCATCGGCGAATCGTCGTCTTCAGTTGATCCGAAACCCATTGCAGCACCGGTGAATTCGGCATCATCATAATTTCCGTAGTCGAAGATCTCCTGCACGGTGATCGAATCCACCCGGGTAGTAAGGCTGACCGCCGAGTGCACAAGCGTGTCGCCGGAGAAGCCGGGGTCGATGCCGTTGACGTAGAGCGAGGTGTTGCCGGCCGCGCAGGCACGCTCCAATGGCTCGCGCAACCAGTCTTCGGCGTGGTGCGGCGTGACCAGCCAGACCATCGACGTACCGACGACGTTGGTGCCCGCGGCGAGGAACTTGCTCATCTGCTCGATGGCTTCCATCGGCCGGGTCTCCCCCTGCGAGGTGTAAACCACACAGTCGGCGCCGAGGGCCACCAGCGCATCGATGTCGTCAGTGGCGACGATGCCGGTCGGTGCGTCGATTCCGCACAGCTGCGCAGCGTCCTTGCCGATCTTGTCGGCACTGGCGGCGTGCACCCCAACAAGTTCGAGATCTGGCCTGCCGATGATCGCTCGCAACGAATGCCGGCCCACGTTTCCGGTGGAGAATTGAATGACTCTGCGCACTGTTACCTCATCCTTCCCGTGGACGATACTGTATCGCTTTCAGTCACCCGGCACACCTGGCGATTTCTCGCCCCGGTGCCGGCACCCCGCGGGCTTAATAATCGGGTATCGGGAGCGGCGAATTGTTAGAGTCGATGCCGCCGTCGACGTGGAAGGTCGCGTTGGTCGCGTAGCAGTCGCGCGTGGATAGATACACCGCGAGCCGCCCGAGGTCCTCGACGTCGCCCAGCCGATGCAGCGGCGTGGACTCTTGCATCTTCTCCAGCGACCCGGGCATCAGATCCAGGCTGCCCTTCAGACCGTCGGTGGCAAAGGAACCCAGGGCGATGGCGTTGACGCGAATCTTCGGCGCGAGTTCCTGTGCCATCGCGCGAGTAAGCGCTTCCAGGCCACCCTTCGCCACGCAATAGGCCGTCAACGCCCGGATACCGAACCGCGCCGAACCCGACGAGATGTTGATGATGGAACCGCGTCCGCCACTGAGCATGTGCGGTGCCACGAGCTGACTCATGATGAAGGCGGAGGTCACACACCAGTCGAACGTGTGCCGGAAGTCTTCGTCGGTGATGTCCAGAAACCGCGCGTAGGTGGAGCCACCGACATTGTTGACGAGGATGTCGATCCGGCCGAACCGCTCCATGGCCGTGTTCACGACGCGCTCTCCGTCCGAACGGCTCATCGCGTCCGCAACCAGCGGCAGCCCCGAGCCGCCCGCGGCCTCGATACCCTCAATCGTGCCAACGATATCCGCCTTGGTACGTGCGGTCCCGACAACCGTGGCCCCGGCCTCCGCCAAGACGCGGGCAATACCTGCCCCGACACCCTTCCCGGCGCCCGTGACGATCGCGACCTGTCCGTCCAGCCTGAACTGCTCCAACGCCATGCCGAACTCCTTCGATCGTGTGTGACGTCTGCGCCGTTCAATCTATGAACCTTGCTGACTAAAGTCAATGAACACGAAGGATGGCCGTCGGTAGCGATGGGGACGGCCCGACAATGGCCAAGTTATGCAAGCCATTTTGGCTGCAACACGGCATAATGATTTGGTTAGCCTCGGTACTCTTGCATGAGTCAGGTCAATTGTGAGGAAAGAAATGGCTGTGACGGATCGGGTGTCTGCGCGAGAAGCCAAGCGCTTGCAGACGCGAGAGCGCTTGATGGGCGCCTCGATCGCGGAGTTCGCCCGCGCCGGGATGGCCGAGGCCGACGTCAGTGCGATCGTGGCCGCCGCAGGAGTTGCCCACGGGACCTTCTTCTTCCACTTCCCCACCAAAGAGCATGTGCTGCTGGAGCTGGAGCGCCGCGAAGAGGACCGCATTGCCAAGCAGTTCGCGCAATTCTTGAAGTCCAAGCACGATCTTGTTTCCGCATTGAATGAGGCGGTCCGCCTAGTGGTCGGATTAGAGCGCCGACTCGGCGATCGGCTCTTCAATGACTTTCTTGCGCTGCACTTCTCGCAAACCCGTCCGCAGACCGAAGACGGCAGGGATCACCCCTTGATCGTGTTGGTCGCCCAGGAAATCGCACGTGCGCAAGAACGCGGCGAAACGGATACGCAAGTTAATCCGATGAACAGTGCGGTGTTCTTCTTGCTCGGTCTCTACGCACTGTTGATCACCACCAACCACTGGCCGACCGGCCACACCCTGCTGGAAGATTACGTCGCGAGGACTTTGCGCGGTCTTCAGCCGTGACCCAGGCGCGTCACGGGCGTATCACGCCACGCAGCGGCATCAGTCCGAGCTCGTTGTGGGACATGAACCCCGGTGACGCATCGCAGACGGCGGGAATCGCGTTCGCGGGGCCCATCGCGGTCCAGGTATAGCCGGGCAACGCGTAACCGCCGTCCCGGTCCTGGGCCCCTTGCAGGATCAGCTCGGTGGACGAATCGCCTTCGATCACAATCCGGTAGTGATAGTGCTGCGGCCAATCCTCCTGTGGCTCAATGGCATCGAAAGAATCCATTGTGTATATCTCGTGAAAGACGATGAGGGGCTTGGCATCCACCCACGCTGTCCATTTGTGATGCTGGCGGGCGACCGTGCCCTTCTCGATCACGCCCTTGAAGCCCGGCATATCGCTGGTCGCGCCTCCCTCGAAGGGGATGTCACGGGTGGCGACCCCGAGCTCCACCTCGGTCGTGTACTTGTCGACTGTTTTGCCCATGCCTTCCACAATCATTGCCATCGACTGGGCGAAGAGCGGCCAGGCCTGGCCCAGTAGATTCGGGCCGTCCTCGAATCCGGCGGGATCGCTCCCCATCCCCATCTCGTGCAAGTACTTCAGGGTGTCCCTGCCGAAATTCACGACTTCGTAGATATGGATAGTGTCGATCTGGCTGACGATCCGGGCCAACGTCAGAACAAGCAGGTCTCCCGCGAATCCGGGGTTGATGCCGCCGGCGTGAAACGATGTACCGCCCTCTAGGCATGCGGTGTGGATCTTGTCGATGTCCGCCTGACTGTGCTCGGTTCTGTACCACCATGCGCCACCCGATGCGACCACGTTCTTCCCGCCGCGCAGCAGGCGGCAGACTTCATCGGGATCAGACCACAGCGGCGCGTAGAACACGCAGTCGGCATCAAGAGCCTCTATGGCCGACTTGTCGTCGGTGGCGAGCACTCCGGTCGGCGGTTTGCCGCAGAGCTCACCCGCATCCTTGCCGACCTTCTCCGGACGGTTGCAAAGCACTCCGACCAATTCGTAGGCCGGGTTGTGGGCGAAATGGCGCAGCGCGACCGTTCCTACATTGCCGACGCCCCATTGGATTACGCGATACTTCCGGTCGGCGGGCGACTTTCGCGTCACTGTCTTCTCTTGGGTAAGCGTCATTGCTGCTCCTTTGGATGCACCGACAGCGGCCGTGCGCCCGCTGAGCGTAGGCATTTCTCCAACAGCGTGTCAACGACTTACAGCTGACTTCTGTCAGCTGGGGAGCTTGCTACCTGCCTCTGGGCAGTCGTGGTATCGCCGTCAATCACTGCAAAATAACCATGAGTCCAGTCATATCCGACATAGCCGGGAGTGCTGCGAGGGCTATATTGCTGACTAAAGTCAGTGCTATAGTCCACAAACGTACTCAATCAGCCTCGACAACGCGGAGGGTTCGTGAACCTGCCGAAGCTGCGCCAGCGCGACGTGGGCGGCATCGCCACGGCCGGCGGCGAGAGCGGCTCTGCCCTAACGGGACTGACGTTCGACGAACACATGGAGCAGTCGGAGCTCGCGCAGCGCCGGGCCGACAAATGGCTCATCTCCGGCAGTCTTCTGATCGGCACCGCGGCCCTGGGCGTCTTCGGGCTGCCGCTGTTCCTGCGGGGTGTGCAGTTGCTGCGCCGCGCGCAGCGGGATGGGCTCTCGGTTCGACCGATGCTGGTCACGTTGCTCGGCTATCTGGTCATCATCGACGCCGCGATCAATACCGTGGGATGGGCACTTGACCTGGTGGCAAACCACAGCCTGCTGGCCCGCGTGCTGTTGAACGGCTGGGGCAACATGTTCGATGCGGGCTACTTCTGGCACTACAACGAGCTATGGGTCGGCGGCGCGGCGGGCCCCGGCGAAAAAGCGCTGGAGGTCGGTCTCATCCTGACTGTCTTCACGATGCGGATTGCCGCTGCCATCGGCTTCCTGCAAATGAAGCGCTGGGGACATCAGTGGATGGTCGTCACCTGCTGGATGGGTGTGGTGATCTGGGTCGGCTACGTCTTCAACATGACCATGTTCGCCGACGTGCGCTTTGCCGGAGTGGTGTTGCCGGTGGTCGGCTGGTGGCTTTACGACATCTTCTACATCACGCCCTTCCTCGCGATCCCCTATCTGCACACCGTCAACCGCGAGCTCTTCTCCGACTGAAAGCCGCCGATGATCACGCATCAGTCGGCCGAAACTGCACCACCGAGGAGGTCAAATCATGGGTTATCTCTGGGAGATACTTCGATATGTCGCGGCATGGGGCGGCACCGGCCTGATCATCTGGTTCTGGTACTGGCTCTTCTCCAACATCGGCACGTTTTGAGCAGCGCACCCGGGACAGGATGCGTGGGACTTGGCCAATGACCGACAGTTCCGATGCCCATGCGCTCGCGCTGGAACGTAGTTGCGCCGTGACCGCGGTCGCATTCAGTGAGCAACGCCGCGAAGGCGTCCGGCTCGTCACGGGCACCCGCCGCGGTTTCGGGCTCAATGCGGCGCTCACGTTCGTACATGTCCCCTACCCCGCGCTGTCGGATTGGACGCGCAGAACGCTGACCTGCGGGGTGGCCCTGCAATGCTCGCCATCGAAAGAGCGCATCACCGAATACCGGCTAAACGAGCTATCCGCTCGCGAACTGCGTGCGCTCACACTTGTCGAAGCCGGCGTCGCCCTCGGCTGGATAGCGTCGCGTTGGCCGGGCCTGCTACCCGAGATGCGTCGCGTACTACCGGAAGTGCATGCCGAAGCGGGTGACATGGCTGCCTCCGAGATCCTCAACCGTGCAGTTGCGCTGGCGGCCAGCGAGCGGGCATTGACGCTTCATCCGCTGCTGGGCAATTTGCCACTGGCCTACACAACGCCGCAGGGCTTGACCGACAAGTTGCGCCGCAGCTTCGGCAGGATGCCTTGGACCACAACGCAGAAGCGTCTTCCTCGGCCGTACTCGGTTGCCGTCGGCGGCGACGGCGGCGTCCGCAACCCCAACCTGCCACCGCCGAGCCGCCCGCAAGACAACGACCTCGACATCACACCGGACCACCGGCCCGGGATTCCGTATCCCGAGTGGAACGCATGGACACAGAGTTTCATGCGAGACCACGTCGCGGTTCTGGAGCACGCCCACGCCAGTCACATTCGCCAACCTGGATCGATCTCCAGCGACCTTCGGAAATGGTTTGAAGAACACACTCATCGCGCGATGAAGAATCGCCTAGAAGACGGCTCCGATCTGGACGTCGAACAATACGTCAGGCACTACATCGACACCGTGACCGGCGAGGCGAGCCAACCACGTATCTTCCGCGACCTGCTACCCGGCAGTCGCGACGTCACCACCGCGCTGCTTCTCGACGGGAGTTCGTCGTTGGGAGTGCACGGCGGACGCGTCTTCCGGTTGGAATTGGATTGTGCCGATGCGCTTTCGCGCGCGATGAACCGCGCCCGCGAGCGCCACGGCATCTTCGTATTCACCGGAAACACCCGGCACCGAGTCGAAGTCCGCTGCCTGAAGGACTTCGAGGACCGCCGGTTCGTGCCACCGGGCGGTCTCGGGCTTAAGACGGGCGGGTACACCAGACTGGGTGCGCCACTTCGCCATCTGACGAGCCGACTGCTCGCACAGCCGTCCGAGCGACGGCTGCTGATCGTCATCGGTGACGGCCTGATCTCCGACGAAGGTTACGAGGGGCGTTACGCCTGGGCAGACGCCGCGCACGCCGTCGAGGAGGCAAACGACGCGGGCGTGTCGCTGTACTACGTCGGCGTCGGACCTACTCGAGTCGATCCCCTGCCGGAAGTGTTCGGACCTCGTCGATCCCAGCGCATCCGACGAATCGAGGAACTCCCACGGGTGCTGGCCCACGTACATCGTGAGCTTGTTGCCGCATGATGCACGGCCGGCTTTCAAGAAAGGAGAACCGATGAGCACCGACACGTATTTCGCGAACGGCAACGAAGTTCAGCTTTTCGAACTGGCATTTCAGCGGCGCTTGCCGGTGATGCTCACCGGTCCGACGGGGTGCGGCAAGACCAGGTTCGTTGAGCACATGGGCGTGCTGTTGCGACGCCCCGTGGTCACCATCAGCTGCCACGACGACCTCACCAGCTCGGATCTCGTCGGCCGATTCATGGTGACCGGTGGTGACGTCGTGTGGACCGACGGGCCTCTCACCCGAGCAGTGAAGGCCGGCGCGATCTGCTACCTGGACGAGGTCGTGGAGGCCCGGCACGACTCGTTGGCGATCCTTCATTCGCTCACCGATCACCGTCGCGCCCTGTATCTGGACCGAGCAGACGAAGTAGTCAGAGCGCCAGAGACATTCATGCTCGTGTGCTCCTACAACCCCGCCTATCGCAGCTCGCTCAAGGAACTCAAACCATCCTTCCGGCAGCGGTTCGTCACCCTGGGAATGAATTATCTGCCCGCCGACCGCGAGGCCGAGGTGATCGTCGCGGAGGCGGGCGTCGGAATGGCAACGGCCATGCGACTGGTGCAGTGCGCGATCGCTATCCGCACCGCGGACGAGGCGTTTCATTTCGAGCCGCCGTCCACCCGGGTATTGGTGACCGCGGCACAGTTGATCGCCGTGGGGGCAACCGAACTGGAAGCCGCGGATGCCTGCATCCTGGCCCCGCTGAGCAGCGACGGTGCCATCAATGACGGGCTGCGTGAAGTTGCGGCAGCCAGGTTGGCCACCTCGGACACATCGCCCTAGAGAACGGCCCCAGCAATGACCGTGACGACCCTAGAAAGGAAACAACCGCGATGAACCAACAGGAGCAGAAGCGCAAGAGAGCGCTCATCGTCTTCCAAATAGTCATCTACGGCTACCTCCTGGTGATGTTCGGGGTCCAGCTCTACATGTCGTTTGCACGCGGGTGGTGGGACCTGTGAATCTCCCTCTGCGCAATCGGCTTTCGGGTAGCGGATCCCCCACCGCCGAGACGGGCGGCTCGGTCAGCCTCGAGGATCACCACGACGAGTCCCGCCAAGCGCAGCGTCGTGCCGACAAGTGGATGATCGTCGGCGCCGCCTTGATGGGGATGTGGGCTCCGGGCCTGATCGGATTCCCCATCTTCATGCGCGGCGTGTGGCTGCAGCGCCAAGCACTGCGCGCCGGCCTGTCGGTTCGGCCGATGATCGTGACCCTGATCGGTTACCTGGTCCTGATCGACGGCATGCTCAACAGTCTGGGGTGGGCCCTGGACCTGGTTGCCAACCACACGTTGATCAACCGGGTGTTGATGGTCGGCTGGGGCAATATGTTCGATGCGGGCTACTTCTGGCACTACAACGAACTCTGGGTCGGCGGCGCGGCGGGGCCGGGCGAAAAAGCTTATGTCGCAGGGCTAATTCTCACGGTGTTCTCCATGCGGGTTGCCGCGGCGATCGGGTTCCTGCAGATGAAGCGCTGGGGGCATCAGTGGATGGTCGTCACCTGCTGGATGGGCGTGGTGATCTGGTCTGCCTACGTGTTCAACATGACCATGTTCGCCGACGTGCGCTACGCCGGCGTCGTGTTTCCGGTCATCGGCTGGTGGCTCTACGACATCTTCTACATCACTCCGTTCCTCGCGATCCCGTATCTGCACACGGTCAACCGCGAAATCTTCTCCGACTGACCAGGTTTAAGGAGCATTGCCATGACCGCAGAGTCACCTACCGACGAAAAAGAACCGACCGCCGACCTCGAGCCCGGGACAACGCCGTACTACGCACGCATGCACAAATGGATCAAACGTGCCGTCTTGGTGTGCCTGGTGGCACTCGTGGTCGAAGGCGCCTTCACGTTGCCGTTCATGGCGGTGTACTACGGCTACCCGACGCTGAGCCTGACGGAGATCTGTAGTGAGCTGCTGAAGATTCGCTACTCCAACGACACTCTGGAGTGCAAGTACCCCTACCCGCCGTTCGGACCGCCCGAGGGCGCCGAGGGTAAGGCCACCGCCCAGGACGTCTGGGGTATCCAGCCGATACCGAAATACCATCGACTGGGCTTTCGCGAACTGGTCCGCATCCACGACGAACGACTCGCCCGTCAGGCTGCGCAACAGCACGCCGGCTCGAAGCCGTGACAGACCGGTTGCGCGTCGTTCAATGGACGACAGGCAACGTCGGCAAGAAGTCAGTGCACGCGATAGCCGAGAATTCATTGTTGAACCTCGTCGGCTGCTACGCGTGGTCTTCCGACAAGGTCGGCCGTGATGTCGGTGAGCTATGCGGCATCAAACCTATGGGCGTACGCGCAACCGACGACGTCGACGCGCTGCTGAACCTGGAGCCCGATTGTGTTGTCTACAACCCGATGTTCGCCAGTGTCGATGAAGTGACCCGCATTCTCGGAGCGGGGATCAACGTCGTGACCACTTCGGAGTTCATCACCGGACACCAACTGGGCCGTGACCGGGAACGGATCAGCGAAGCATGTGCGCGCGGTGGCTCGACCATCTTCGGAAGCGGCATCAACCCGGGGTTCATCCAGCTCTTCGCGATCGTCACGGCCGGTATCTCCGACCGGGTGGACCGCATCTCCATAGTCGAATCATTCGACACCACCATCTACAACTCTCCGGCAACGGAGATACCAATGGGTTTCGGCTATCCGATCGACCAGCCCGACCTGCACGCGATCACCGAGAAAGGATCCGGCATCTTCCGCGAGGCGGTCATCCTCATCGCTGACGCCCTCGGAGTCCAACTCGACGACATCCGGTGCGAAGCCGAATATGCTTACACCACAGAGGATCTGCTGCTGCCCGGTGACTGGACCATCAAGCAGGGTTGCGTCGCGGGCATCGACGTCCGGTGGAAGGGATCTCTGGAAGGGCACGAGGTGGTCGAGGTCCGCGGCGTGTGGACCAAAGGCCAATCCCTGGAACCGTCTTGGTCGACGAGTTTCGGCTACACCGTCACGGTTCAGGGCCGGCCAACTATCAAGAGCACGCTGAGTTTCGAACCCCCGGCGGACTTCCACGGCGAATCGATCGACGACTACATCATGCTCGGCTTGACCATCACCGCCATGCCGGCGATCACCGCGATACCGGCCGTCGTCGCGGCACCGCCTGGGATCGCCACGTACAACGACCTGCCCCTGCTGCTTCCGCGCGGAGTGCTGGCGCGCAACTGAAAGGACGTGCAAATGACCGCCACCACCGGTGCGCCCAGTATCTTCGAGGCAGGACTTCCCGCGCTCGAGTATGACGTCACCGAATCGCCGCACGCGGTCTGCGACCGGATCCGGGCGGCACAGCAACGGGCGCCGATCGCCATCGGTCCGCTCGGTCCCGAAGTGCTCTCCTACGATCTCGCCCGAAATATTCTGCGCGACACCCGGTTCGTGATACCCCCGGGCCTGCATCTGAGCGCGCAAGGCGTGACATCAGGTCCACTCTGGGACAGGGTAGTCGGGAGCATCATCTGTGCGGAAGGCGCCGAACACCATCGGCTGCGAAGCCTGGTATCACGGGCATTCACGCCGCGGGCCATCTCGCGTCTGGACGAAACGATCGGCGAAGTGATCAACGAGCTGATCGACGGCGTTGCCGCCGCGGGCCGCTGTGACATCGTCACAGATATCGCCCGGCACTATCCCATTCCCATCATCTGCGCCCTTCTTGGTGCCCCACGCGCAGATTGGACGCATTTTGACCGATGGGCCGAAGAGATCTTCAAGATGGTCAACTTCTCGGTCAATCTTGTCGACGAAATGCCGGCCGTCCTTCGCGGCTGGGCCGAGCTCGACGCCTATGTCGATGAGATGGTCGCCGACCGACGACATCATCTGACCGACGACCTGCTCTCCAATCTCATTCGTGCCGAGGACGACGGCGACCGGCTCAACGCCGACGAATTACGTTTGACGGTGGCCGGTTTGCTGCTTGCGGGCACGGATACCACCCGCAATCAGGTGGCCGCTTCCATGCAGGTGCTGCTCGATCACCCGGATCAATGGGCGCTGCTACGCGATCACCCAGAACTGGCCATGGCGGCGGTCGAGGAGAGCATGCGCCACTCGCCCGCCGTGTGCAACACCGTCCGCACCGTGCACGAGGACGTCGAGTTGGGCGGATACACCTTCCCGAAGGACACCTACATTTTTGTGAATTCCTTTGCCGCCAACCGTGATCCCGACATCTACCCGGATGCCGATCGCTTCGACATCACCCGCAAGGGCGCGCCGGCGGTGTTGACCTTCGGCGGCGGCGTGCACTACTGCCTCGGCGCGAACCTGGCCAGACTGGAGCTGGCCGAAGGACTGAAGATTCTGGCGCGGCGTATGCCCGATGCCCGCCGGGTCGGACCTGCTCCATGGAAGCCGATGCTCGGCATGAGTGGACCGATAAGTCTGCCCATAGAGTTCGGCCCGCGACGATGAGCGACTCATCGCGGTTGCATCACGTCGTGTTCGCGGTGGCGCGTGAACGGCACGACGCCGTGGGAGAACTGTTCAGGGAGCTGGGTTTCAGCTTCGAAGCCATCAACTTGGACGAACTCGGGCTTCGAGTGCTCTTGGATTGGAATCGGGGCATCGAGCTGATCAGTCCGAACCCGGGATCGACCGCTACGGTGGCGACGTCGGTGCGCGAATTCCTGGCGAGCAATGGTGACGGTGTTTTCACGGTAGTGGTCCAGGTTCCCGGAGCGTCGGCAGCGGAGAACATTGCCCAGCGTTATGGCTCGACCACCCGCTTCCGGCAAGGCTTCGAGGGTGACGGCAACTATCTCGAGGAAATCGACCTCTCGGTGTTCGGCCTACCGCTCACCTTTCTGTCTACCAACCTGCCATGAGCGTTCTGAACGCCCTACCACCCGAGTTGAATCGTTGTCAGCCAGAGGTATTCGCGAGACACCAGTGAAAGGAACAAGGGATGGCCGAGGCTCACGACTCCCAGGGGATTCCGGTGCTCGACTCGACCGATCTGCCCATGGCGCTCGACCGGGGCACAGGTTGGTCCACACTGCGGGAAGCCGGCCCGGTGGTGCTGAGTGACGGCTGGTACGCCCTGACTCGCCGCGCGGATGTGCTTGCAGCACTGCGCAATCCGAGCGTATTTTCTTCCAAGAAAGCATTCGAGGTGGTCGGCAGCCCGCTGCCGCTGGTGCCGGCGGCGTTCGATCCCCCGGAGCACACCCGGTTTCGCCGGATTCTGCAGCCGTTCTTCAGTCCGCATGCGCTCGCCGCGATCCTGCCGTCGATTCAGGCCCAAGCGATCGACATCATCGACTCGATCGCCGAACGTGGCGAGTGCGAGGTGATGTCCGAGCTGGCGACTCCATATCCGTCGCAGGTCTTCCTGACGCTGTTCGGACTACCGCTGCAGGATCACGAGCGACTGATTCGGTGGAAAGACGCCATCATCGAACTGAGTATCCCGAATGCCGCTGGCGAATCCCCTGATCTGACACCGGCCCTGGAGCTGTTTTCCTACCTCACCGAGGCTGTCGCCGAGCATCGGCAGGATCCTGGCGACGATGTTCTTTCCCAAGTGCTGGTGGGCGAGGAAGCGCTGACCGACGACGAAGCCCTCGGCATGGCTTTCTTCTTCGTCCTCGCGGGTCTGGACACCGTCACATCGGCTATCGGGGCGGCCATGCTGGAGCTGGCCCGCCGTGGCGACCTGCGAGCGTGGCTGTGTGAAAACCCAGACCAAATAAGCGTTTTCGTCGAGGAGATCGTCCGATTGGAGTCGTCGGCTCCGGTCGTCCCCCGGGTGACGACCGAGGACGTCACCGTAGCCGGTATCACGTTGCCGGCCGGCTCTCGAGTGCGGCTCTGCCTCGGCGCGATTAACCGGGACGGCAGCGACGCGACATCCGGCGATGACCTCGTGGTGGATGGCAAGGTGCACAAGCATTGGGGCTTCGGCGGTGGTCCGCACCGTTGCGTGGGTTCGCATCTCGCCCGCATGGAGATGAACGTCGTCGTGACCGAATGGCTAAGCCGCATTCCTCATTTCGAACTTGCGCCCGGATACCGGCCCGAGATCACCTGGCCATCCCCAACCAACACATTGCCCCAGCTACCACTGCGAATTCTTGCCAGCGAGACCTAGCCATTTAGCACCGAGCGTTGACTTGTTGCGGAAGATCACCACGTTTTGGCCCGACTACCCGACGCTCGGTGCAAGCTCAGAGCACGTGAATCTCGCCGGTAGCTCCGTCAACCTCGACCAGGGCGCCCGGCGGCAACGACTTGGTAGCTCCGTGCACGTCGACCACACACGGGAAGCCGAATTCGCGAGCCACCACCGCGGCGTGTGACATCGGGCCGCCGAGTTCTGTCACCACTGCCGCCGCGTAGCAGAAAGCCGCCGTGTACCCGACGTCGGTGACCTCCGCGACGAGTATCTCGCCGGGTTGCAGATCATCGATGGTCTCGGGCCGCACGATGCGCACCCGGCCGCGCACCCGTCCCCCGCACACGCCGACTCCGCGCAAGGAGTCGCCGCTGGAAAGTACCGGCGACGACGTGGCGGACGGCTCCCAGTTCCCACTGAATACCGTCGGCGGAGCGACGGCGGCCAGCCTGCGCTGTTCGGCTCGGCGCCGGGCCACCAGTCCCGCAACGTCGGCCGGCAGCGCGTCGAGTTCGTCGACCAGTAGATAGAACACATCGTCGATGGTGTCCAGGATGCCGGCGTCGACCAGCCGGCGCCCGTACTCGCGCAGCAGGCCACGCAGCACCCAGTTGGCCCGGACCACTTTGTCGCGACGAGCTTCACGGTCGCGGAGTTGGTGTGCCGCCAGCTGCGCTACCGGCTTGGCCCGCAAGGGAATCCGCGGATGCCGCGGCTGGGGCGCGCCAGGCGCACTCATTGCCCTGGCCACCATCCGGACCAGCAACTCGGGATCGTCGGCGTAGCTGGTCGACAGCATCTCGAGCTCCGCCGGACCACGATGGCCGATCAACGCCAGCTCGGCCAGCACCGCGGCGTGAAATTCCGGCGCGTCGACGGCGAGCTTGTCCAGCCGCTCCCCCGGTTCGGTCAGCAACCGAACCACGTTTGGATCACGCTGTGCCGCAATCACCAATCTATGCATGGCCTCCACCGAACGCGCACTGACCAACTCCGGACCCGCGGGCGCAGAGGTGTCTCGCCCGCATAGCCCGCGCAGCAACACATTGAACGCAGCGCACAGCATGAATGACGCCGAGGCCAGCACCCAACCCTGCACAACGTGGTCGCGTGCCAGCACGATCAGGCTCAGCAGCCGGCGGTCGTCGAGTTCGGTGACATCGTCGGCCAACCGCTCCAGGCGATCGACATCGGCAATAAAATCGTGGGTATCGTGCGACGCCCCAGCGCTCAAGCCCACCAGATTGACGCCGAACACCCCGATATTGCGCCCGTTGCGCAGTAGCTTTCGCGCCCGGCTGATTTCGGCGGGACGCTGCTCACCGAAGACCGGCAGCGAAGCCATGCTGGGGCCGAAGAACCCGCTGTTGCTCACGATCATCGACGGTTTGGCGAACGGCACGGTTTCGGCCATGAAGTGCGCCGACGTGATCGCGCCATACAACCGGTGGGCGAACACCGCGACGGTGCGCATCGCGATTTCGCGCTGCACCATGCCGCCCGGCCGCAGCCGCTCGGCAATGATGGCGCCGCCGGCGCGCAGCCCGCGCACCGTCGCCGACGCCGATGACGGCGAAAACGGGCCCGGCAGCGCCTCGGACAAGTTGGTGGCCAGAAAGGTGGGAAACCGCGGATCAATCGGAGTGTCGAACTCGCCGTTAACGCCCTGGGGGCCGGCCAGTTCGGGACTCACACCGTCATCCGCGGCCGCGTCGACGGCGGGCAGGTCCGCAATGTTGGCCAGTCGCCACGGCAGCGACACGACACGCTTGCCCAGTGTGATGCGGCCGCGCACCGCAAGCGCGAAATCCTCGATGCATTCGTCGCAGTTCCATGCCGGCCGGAATCCCCACTGCTCATGCAACCGTGAGGTATCCATCAGCGGGGCGGTTCGGACCAGCTCCAGGTCGGCGACCGCAGCCAGCCGGCTTAGCCGCAGTACCGGCCGGCCGAGCCCGGCAGCGATTTGACGAAATGTCTGCTCACCTGGAGCGGCGAGATTGATGGGGCCGCTGGGGATTTCGGCGTCCAGGACGGCGCGGTTGAAGAGCCGTAGCGCATCCTCGAGGTGGACGACCTGCATGCGGCGATCGGCAGACCCGTTGGGGAATGCCGGCAAAGCCAGCAGCCCGCGTACCCAGTTGTCAACGTTGCGACCGACGATGAGCGCGGAGCGAATCGCGACCCACTCGGCGTCCGATGCGCCGAGCAGGTCTTCGACGCGGGCCTGATGCACACCGTCGGTCAGCACCGGAGCCATCGGCGCCTGCTCGGCCTGCGGCGCGTCTGCCCGGCCATAGACGTGTGCCGAGGACGCGAAAACAATGCGCCTGGAACCGGTCTCGGCCATAGCTTGCAGGACGTTCAGTGTTCCCCCGACGTTGACCTCGTGGCCGATACGTTCGTCCAGGCCGGGGCTACGCTCCCAGGCGAGATGCGCGACGACGTCCGCGCCGGCAATGCCGCGTTTGACGGCTCCCGCGTCCCGGATATCCGCCTCGATGAAATCGGCGGCGCTCGACCAGCTTTCCGGCCGGCGCCGGGCGATGCCTACGACCTCGTGCCCCTGGCTGAGCAATCTGCCGGCAAGACCGCGGCCGAGCACACCACTGGCCCCGGTGACCGCGATTCTCACTGACTGCCGACTTTCATGGCTATTCGTCGTCGTCGTCGTCCATCAACGCCGCATTGACCAGGGCCTCGAGGTCCATGTCCGCGATGTCCTTTTCGGTGCTCACGCCAGCGGCTGCCGCCTGCGGGGTGCCGTCTTCGGTTGCCAACGCGAGCAACAACTCCAGCACCCCCGCCTGCCGGAGTCGCTTGACCGGAATCGACCCCACCACACGCTGAATGTCGGCTTCGCCAGGGGCGGCGGGGGCGCTTTGCTCCGAAGTCCCCACGAGCTCTTGGTGCATGTAACCGGCCAGCGCGGCGCAGTTGGGGTAATCGAAGATCAGCGTGGGTGAAAGTGCGAGACCGGTAGCGGACTTCAACCGGTTACGCATCTCGACAGCGGTCAGCGAGTCGAAGCCGAGCTCCTGGAACGCTCTTTCCGGATCGATCGAATCGGGGCTGGCGTTGCCCAGCACCGTGGCGATGTTGGAGCGCACCAGATCCAGCAGAACCGCGTATTGCTCATCCTCGGGTATACCTTCGAGACGTTGCAGCAGAGCTGATTTCGACTTCGCTGCGGCCAGCGAGTCGTCAACCTGGCGCCGGGTCGGCGCGTTGATCAGATCAACGAACATCGGCGGCAACGTTCCCCCGTCGAACTTGACCCGCAGCGCCGCAAGGTCGATGTGGGCGGGCAACAGGAACGGTTCGTCGACGATCAGCGCGGTGTCCATCAATTCCAGTGCCTGATCGGAGGACATCGCGACGATGCCGTCGCGGCCGAACCGGGCACGGTCGGCGGCGCCCAGCGCACCGGTCATGGCACTGGTCTGGTCCCACAGGCCCCAGCCCAGGGACATCGCCGGCAACCCGTGCGCACGCCGGTGCACGGCCAGCCCATCGAGGAACGAGTTGGCGGCCGCGTAGTTGGCCTGACCCGACGCGCCGGCCAACCCGGCCATCGACGAAAACAGAACGAAGGCGGACACATCGAGGTCGCGGGTCAACTCATGCAGGTTCCAGGCCCCATCGACCTTGGCCCGCAGCACGGCGTCAACCCGTTCCGGGGTCAACGAGGAAATCACTGCGTCATCGAGCATCCCGGCCGCATGAATCACGCCGGACAGCGGCCGCTGTACCGGGATATCAGCGATCACCTTGGCCAACGCCTCGCGATCGGCCACGTCGCAGGCCACCACCTGCACCTGGGCACCCGTCGCGCTGAGCTCGGTCATCAATTCCGCGGCCCCCGGCGCATCCAGGCCACGCCGGCTCACCAAGACCACGTTGCGCGCACCACGGCGAGAGACCACGTGGCGGGCCAACGCCGACCCGGCCATGCCCGTCCCACCGGTGATCAGCACGGTGCCGGCTGCCAGCCCACTACCTGGCCCAAACGGAACCGTCATCACGACCTTGCCGACGTGGCGGGCCTGACTCAGGTAGCGCAACGCCGCCGGCGCGCGTCGTACGTCAAATCTGGTCACCGGCAACGGCCTTAGCACGTCGTCGCCAAACAGTGCGGCCAGTTCGTCGAGCATCTGCTGAATGCGCTCGGGACCGGCTTCGAAGAGATCGAAGGCACGGTACCGCACACCGTGGTGTTCCTCGGCGACCTCGCCGGGGTCGCGGATATCGGTCTTGCCCATCTCCAAGAAGATCCCGCCGGGAGCCACCAGCCGCAGGGACGCGTCAACAAAGTCGCCGGCCAGCGAGTCCAGCACCACATCCATGCCCCGCCCGGCGGTGACCGCACGGAACTTGTC
>NZ_JBVAXR010000007.1:163508-201789 GCF_055419445.1 Mycobacterium sp. IDUB_19
GTCCTCGAATTCCAGGCTGCGCGAATCCCCGATGTGGTCGTCGTCAAAGCCCATGGCCCGCAGGGTGTCCCACTTGCCGCGGCTGGCGGTGGCGAAAACCTCCAGACCCAGGTGCCGGGCCAGCTGCACGGCAGCCATGCCGACGCCACCCGCGGCGGCGTGCACCAACACCCGCTGGCCGGGCTTGGCCGCGGCCAGATCCGTCAATGCGTAGTACGCGGTGGCGAATACCACTGTGGTGGTCGCGGCGGCGGTGTGCGACCAGCCGGTCGGCATCTTGGCCAGCAGCCGCTGATCGGTGGTCGCGATCGTGCCTGTCCCGTCGGGGAACAGGCCCATGACGCGGTCACCGACCGCGAAACGGCCTTCCTGCGATGCTGTTTCGATCACAACGCCGGACGCCTCGATACCCATCACGGCATCCGGATCGGGGTAAAGACCGAGCGCGATCATCACGTCGCGGAAGTTGGCCGCGATGGCCGACAGTGCAACCCGAACCTGCCCGGGTCCCAGCGGCGCGTCGGCATCCGGGATTCGTTCCAGTCGCAGGTTCTCGAATGTGCCTCGACTGGTCATGCCCAGCCGCCAGGGGCCATCGCCCGGCGGCAGCAGCAGACCGCCCACGGCTCGGCTGCCATGCACTCGCGCGATGTATACCTTGGCGCCGCGCATCACGACTTGCGGCTCTCCGGTCGCCAGGACCGCGGCCACCGCCTCGTCGTCGAGCGGACCGTCGGTGTCGACCAACACGATCCGGCCGGGATGCTCGGTCTGCGCAGAACGCACCAAGCCCCACACCGCGGCACCCGCCAGATCGGTGATGTCCTCCCCCGGCAACGTCGTCGCGCCCCGGGTCGCCACCACCAGCGTCCCTGCCCCCTCGCGGGCCAACCACGACTGCAGCACCGGCAATACCGCGCGGGTGGCTCCATACACCCCCGCCAGGACGTCATCGGCGACCGACGCGGACTCGAACACCACCGCCGATCGCTGTCCCTCGGCCGCCTCCAATTCCGGTGCGCCCCAGGCGGACACCGATACCGGCTGCACCGAGGAGGAAGGCTGGGCGATCCAGTCGACTTCGAAGAGCCGGTCCGGCCCCGAGTTCGACACCGCGGCCAGCAATTGCTGATCAGTCACCGGCCGGGCCACCATCGACGCCACCGAAAGCACCGGTAGCCCAAGGCCGTCCGCGAGCTCGATCGACACCGCCGTGGGGGTACCTCCCGCGTGCGGAGGATGGCCCACCGGAACGATCCGCGCCCGCACCGCCGCCGCGCCCGCGGCATGCAGGGACACCTGCTGCCAGGAGAACGGCACCAACATCGAACCTTCGGCAAGGTCCTCGCTGTCGGAGGCCAGGATCACCGCGTGCAGTGCGGCGTCCAGCATCACCGGGTGGACACCGAACCCGGTCACCGACACCCCGGCATCCGCGGGCAGCGTCACTTCGGCGAACACCTCATCGCCGCGGCGCCACATCGAGGTCAAGCCGCGGAACGCGGGCCCGTAGCTGTATCCGCGCTCGGCCAGCCGCTCGTAGCCGTCGCCGACGTCGACCGGGACCGCACCAACCGGTGGCCATGCCGACAGATCCGCGCTCGGTTCGGCCGAACCCGCCCGCAGCACGCCCTCGGCGTGCAAAGACCAGCCGGATCCGGCCTGGGCACGGGAGAAGACGGACACCGCACGTGCGCCCGAGTCGTCCGGACCGCCGACCACCACCTGAACTGCGACCGACCCACCGGCCGGCAACACCAGGGGCGCCGCAAGATTCAGTTCGTCGACAACTCCACAGCCGACCTCGTCCCCCGCGCGGATCGCCAACTCGACGAATCCCGCTCCGGGGAACAACACGACCCCGCCCACGGCGTGATCGTTCAACCAGGGCTGCACGCTGGGCGATAGCCGGCCGGTGAGCGCCACTCCGCCCGAGGCCGGCAGCTCGACCACCGCACCCAGGAGTGGGTGTTCGCTAGCGGCCAGGCCGAGACCGGCCGCATCGGCTGGGGCGCCGTCGCCGGCGAGCCAAAACCGCCGCCGCTCAAAGGTATAGGTGGGCAACTCGACGAAACTGGCCTGGCCGATTGCACCGCGCCAGTCCACGTCCATCCCGGCGGCATACGCCTGTGCGATCGCATTGATCAGGGTCTCCGGCTCCGGGCGGTCCTTGCGCAGTGCGGACATGGTGAAGATCGGCGCATCCGGCAGCGATTCCTCGATCGACACCGTCAGGCCGCTGCTGGGTCCGACTTCGAGGAAACGGTTTCCTCCTGCTGAGTGCACGAACTGCACACTGTCGGCAAATCGGACCGCCTCGCGAACGTGCCGCTTCCAATACGACGCCGTCGCGAAGTCGTCACCAGCCAGCTGCCCGGTCACGTTCGACACGATCGGGACGGTGGGTTTGCCGATCGCGAGTCCGGCTGCGACCGTGCCGAATTCGTCGATCATCGGATCCATCAACGGTGAATGGAAGGCGTGCGAGACGGCCAGTTGGTGAACGCGACGGCCGTCGGCGCGCAGGCGCTCGGCGATCGCGGTCACCTTGTCTTCGTCGCCCGAAATCACCACCGAGCCCGGCCCGTTGACCGCTGCGATGCCGACCTCGGGAACCAGCAGCGGACGCACTTCGGATTCGGTCGCCTGCACCGCGATCATCGCCCCGCCCACCGGCAGCGCCTGCATGAAGCGGCCACGTGCGGCCACCAGCACCGCGGCGTTCTCCAGCGACAAGACACCGGCGACGTGTGCGGCAGCCAATTCACCGATCGAGTGACCCATCACGAAGTCGGGCCGCACACCCCAGGATTCGAGCAACCGGTAGAGGGCGACTTCCACCGCGAACAGCGCCGGTTGCGCGAACTCGGTGGTGTTCAACAGGTTTTCGTCGTGGCCCCACATGACTTCGCGCAACGGGCGCAGCAGGTGCCGATCCAGTTCCCCCACCACGGCGTTGAACGCCTCGGCGAATACCGGATACCCCGCGTGCAACCCCATCCCCATGCCCAGTATCTGGGAGCCCTGGCCCGGGAAGACGAAGACGGTCTTGCCGCCGGTTGCGGTGCCCTGTATGACGGATGTGGCCTCACCGGTGGCCAACTCGTCGAGGCCGGCCAGCAACTGGTCGCGATCAGCACCCGCGACGACGGCTCGATGCTCGAAGTTCGACCTGCCCGCCAACGACCACGCCACATCGGCAACGTCAAGCTCGCCGTGGGCGCGGAGATGAGCGGACAGCCTGGATGCGTGGGAGCCCAACGCCGACAAGGACTTTGCCGATACCACCCAGGGCAGCGCGGGCGCCTTGGGGCGATCGGCGACGAGTTCGGACTCGGCAGCCTTCTCATCCGGGACAGCCTCGATGATCACGTGGGCGTTGGTGCCGCTGATGCCGAACGACGACACGCCCGCGCGATGCACGCGCCCCGCGGCGGGCCACTGGCGCGCCTCGGTCAGCAACGACACCGAGCCCGCCGTCCAATCCACGTGCGGGCTGGGCTGATCCACATGCAACGTCGCCGGCAGCAGCTCGTGGCGCATCGCCAACACCATCTTGATCACACCGGCGACTCCAGCGGCGGCCTGCGTGTGACCCATATTCGACTTGATCGACCCCAACAGCAGCGGCTCAGCCCGGTGCTGCCCGTAGGTCGCCAACAATGCCTGGGCCTCAATGGGATCGCCCAATGTGGTGCCCGTGCCATGGCCTTCCACCACGTCGACCTCGGCGGCGGATAAACCGGCACTGGCCAACGCGGCGCGCACCACCCGCTGCTGCGACGGGCCGTTGGGCGCGGTCAACCCGTTGGAGGCGCCGTCCTGGTTGATTGCCGAACCCCGCACCACCGCCAGCACCGGATGACCCAGGCGCCGTGCATCCGACAACCGCTCCACGACGAGCATGCCGCCGCCTTCGGAAAATCCGGTGCCGTCGGCCGCTCCCGCGTAAGCCTTGCACCGGCCATCCACCGACAGGCCGCGCATCCGGCTGAACTCCACGAAGATGTCGGGTGTGGCGTTGACGGTGACGCCACCCGCCAGGGCCAGGTCGCACTCGCCCGAACGCAGCGATTGCGCCGCCATGTGCAACGCGACCAACGACGAGGAGCATGCGGTGTCCACCGACACCGCGGGGCCCTCCAGGCCCAGCACATAAGACACCCGCCCCGACGCGACGCTCGAGGATTGGCCGGTCAACCGGAAACCCTCGGCGGTCGGAGCGGCGCCGATGCCGTAGCCCTGCGTGTACACCCCGGCGAACATGCCGGTGGCGCTGCCGCGCAACGCGCCGGGTTCAATTCCGGCTCGCTCCAAGGCTTCCCAAGACAGTTCGAGGAACATCCGCTGCTGCGGATCCATCGCGAGCGCCTCGCTCGGCGCGATACCGAAGAAGGCGGGATCGAAGTCCGCGACGCCGTCGACGAAGCCGCCGGTCCGGGTGTAGCAGGTGCCCGGAACATCGGGATCCGGGTTGTACACGCCGGCCAGATCCCAGCCGCGGTCGCACGGGAATTCGGAGAGCACGTCACGGCCCTCGGTCAGCATCTCCCACAGGTCTTCGGGTGAAGTGACGCCGCCCGGGTAGCGGCACGACATGCCGACGATCACGATCGGGTCGTCGCCGGTGACCTGGACGGCCGGGGTGTGCGCGATTTCGTGCGTAACTCCGGCGAGCTCGTTACGGATGTAGCTGGCCAGCCCGTTGGGCGTCGGGTAGTCGAAGATGAGGGTGGGCGAAAGCGCCAGTCCGGTAGCGGTTTTCAGCCGGTTACGCATTTCGACCGCGGTCAGCGAATCGAAGCCGAGGTCCTGGAATGCCTTGTCCGGATCGATCGTCGCCGCATTGGCGTTGCCCAGCACGGTCGCGATGTGCGAGCGGACCAGGTCCAGCACCAGGGCGTGCTGTTCGGGTTCGGAGAGCCCGTGCAGACGGTGCGCCAGAGCCGATTTCGATTTCGCGGCGGCCAGCGAGTCGTCCACCTGGCGCCGTGCCGGCGCGTTGAGCAGGTCGGTGAACATCGGCGGCACTGCGGCCGCATGCGCACGCAGCGCGGCGAGGTCGATGCGGGCGGGCGCGATGAACGGCTGGTCGACAATCATTGCCGTGTCGAACAATTCCATCGCTTCGGTCGACGACAGCGCCAGGATTCCGTCGCGGCTCAGCCGCGCGCGGTCGGCGGCGTCCAGTCCACCGGTCATGGCGCTGGCCTGGTCCCACAGCCCCCACCCCAGTGAGATCGCCGGCAATCCGTGGGCCCGCCGATGCGCGGCCAGACCGTCCAGGAACGTGTTGCCCGCCGCGTAGTTGGCCTGGCCCGACGAACCCACCAGGCCGGCCATCGACGAAAACATTACGAACGCAGACACATCCAGGTCGCGGGTGAGCTCGTGCAGGTTCCACGCGGCGTCCACCTTGGCCCGCAACACCGCATCGACCCGTTCGGGTGTCAGCGAGGTTACCACCGCGTCGTCGAGCACACCGGCGGCGTGAATGACCCCGGACAGCGGGTGCTGTGGCGGAATATCGGCAATCACCGCGGCCAGGGCAGCCCGGTCGGCGGCGTCGCATGCAACCACCAACGCCCGCGCACCGGCCGCTTCCAATTCGGCGACCAACTCAGCGGATCCGGCCGCATCCGGGCCACGGCGGCTCAGCAGCACCAGGTTCTGCACGCCGCGGTGCGCTACCAGGTGGCGGGCCAACGTCGACCCCGCCATACCGGTGCCGCCGGTGATCAACACGGTTCCCGCCCCCAGCGCACCCCCTGGCCCCGAAGGAACAGTGAGGACGACCTTGCCGATATGGCGGGCCTGGCTCAAGTAGCGCAGTGCCGTGCGGGCCCGGCGCACATCAAAAGTCGTCACCGGCAAGGGCCGCAGCACACCGGTATCAAACAGTTCGGCGAGCTCGAGCATCCACTGGTGCATCCGGGGACGGCCCGGCTCGAAGAGGTCAAAGGCGCGATAGCGGACGCCCGGGTACTCGCGGGCGACCACACCCGGGTCGCGGATGTCGGTCTTGCCCATCTCCAAGAACACGCCACCGGGCGCGACCAAGCGCAGGGACGCGTCGACGAATTCACCGGCCAGCGAGTCCAGCACCACGTCCATACCGCGCCCGCCGGTGACCGCACGGAACTTGTCCTCGAATTCCAGGCTGCGCGAATCCCCGATGTGGTCGTCGTCAAAGCCCATGGCCCGCAGGGTGTCCCACTTGCCACGGCTGGCGGTCCCGAACACTTCGAGTCCCAGGTGCCGGGCCATTTGCACGGCAGCCATCCCCACACCGCCGGCGGCGGCGTGAACCAACACCCGCTGACCCGGCTTGACGTCGGCCAGGTGGATGAACGCCATGTATGCGGTGGTGAAAACCGCTGAGATGGCGGCGGCTTCGGCGTAGGACCAGTCGGCGGGCTTCGGCAGCAGCAAGCGGATGTCGCCGGGGACCACTGTCCCGCTGCCGTCTGGGAAGAATCCGTAGACCGAATCGCCGACCGCGAATTCGGTGACGCCCGGCCCGACTTCGACGACTACGCCCGAGCCTTCGCCGCCGAGCAGTGCGTCGTGGGTGAACATGCCCAGCGTGATCATGACGTCGCGGAAGTTGGTGGCGATCGCGCGCAGCGCCACCCGAACCTGACCCGGCTCCAGCGGCGCACCGGCGTTGGGAACCGGCTCCAAGCGCAGGTTTTCAAAAGTTCCGGCGCTGCTGATACCCAGCCGCCAGGGTCCCTCGGCGGGCGGCACCAAAATGCCGTCGACCGCGCGGCTACCGTTCACCCGCGCGGTATAGATCGTCTCGCCGCGCAGCAATATCTGCGGCTCTCCGGTCGCGACAACGGCGGCAGTGGCGTCGTCGTCAAGGGGCGCATCGGAATCCACGAGCACGATTCGGCCGGGATGCTCGGTCTGCGCCGACCGCACCAGACCCCACACCGCGGCGCCTGCTAAATCGGTGACGTCCTCGCCTGGCAGCCCCATGGCTCCGCGCGTGGCAACGACCAGGACGCCCGAGTCATGCTCGGTCAACCACGACTGCACGGCCGCCAGCACCTGATGGGTTCGCCGATAGGTGGCTGCCACCGGATCGTCCTCGGTGGCAACGGATTCGAGCAGCTGGTGGGATGAAACCGGCTTGGTGCCGGCGGTCGCCGGTACCGGCGACCACACCACCTCGAACAACCGATCCGGGCCCGAACTCGAGATTGCCGCGCGCAGTTGCTGCTCGTTGACCGGGCGCACGGTCATCGTGGCAACCGACAGCACCGGCAGCCCCAGCCCGTCGGCAAGCTCGATCGAGACTCCGGAAGAACCTGTAGGTCCGGCCGGCGCGATGCGCGCGCGTACCGCCGATGCGCCCGCGGCATGCAATGAAACGCCCTGCCACGCGAACGGCAGCACGACGTCGGTTTCGTCGGCGGCCTGGTGGGCGATGACCATGGAATGCATTGCCGCATCGAGCAATGCGGGGTGCACCCCGAATCCGCTGACGCTTCCTGCCGCGTCGGGCAGTCGCACCTCGGCGAACACCTCGTCGCCGCGGACCCAGGTGGCGGTCAATCCTCTGAACGCGGGGCCGTAGCCGTACCCGCGGGCCGCCAACTTCTCGTAGCCGTCGGCCGCGTCCACCGCGACCGCACCCGCCGGCGGCCACACCGACAGATCGGCGTTCGGCTCGACCGGCGTGGAGCTCAACGCCCCCTCGGCGTGACACACCCACCCGGAGTCGGCGTCGACGCGCGAAAAGATCGCGACACTGCGCTGGCCCGATTCTTCGCCCGCGCCCACGACGACTTGCACTGCCACCGAGCCGAATCCAGAATCGGTGACCGGCATCATCAATGGCGCCTGCAGCGTGAGCTCGTCGACCGTCGAACAACCGACTTCGTCGCCGGCCCGGATGGCCAGCTCCACAAACCCCGCGCCCGGGAACACCACGGTGCCGGACACGGCGTGATCGGCCAGCCATCCCTGCAAGCTCGGCGACAAGCGCCCGGTCAGCACAACCCCGCCCGAGGCGGGCAGCTCGACCACCGCGCTGAGCAACGCATGCTCACTGGTTCCCAGTCCCAAGCCCGCAGCGTCGGCTCCGATGCCCTCGCCGGACAGCCAGAACCTGCGTCGATCAAACGCATACGTGGGTAGCTCGACGAAGCCGGCCCCGCCCAATACCCCGCGCCAATTCACGTTCACGCCCGCCGTGAACGCAGCGGCCGCCGACATCAGGAACCGCTCAAGTCCGCCGTCATCACGGCCCAGGGTGGGCACGACGACCACCTCGGCGTCCCCGGCGGCACCGCTGTCGTTGAAGGTGTCCTCGATTCCGGCGATCAACGCGGGATGTGGACTGGATTCGATGAATGTCCGGTATCCGTGCTCGCATGCGGTGCGTACCGCCTGGTCGAATTGCACGGTCTGCCGGATGTTGCGGTACCAGTACGCGGCATCCAAACCGGCTGTATCCAAACGGTTTCCGGTTACCGTGGAAAAGAATGCGATCCGGGTGGAATGCGGCTCGATGCCGGCAAGCACCTCGGTCAGCTGTTCACGAATCGCCTCGACCTCCACCGAATGCGACGCATAGTCCACGTCGATCCGGCGGGTCCGCAGATCCAGGTCGGCGCAGAAGCCGATGAGTTCCTCCAGCGCGGCGACCTCACCCGACACCACGACCGCCGAGGGGCCATTGACGGCGGCGATGCTGAGTCGATTGCCGTAGGGCGCCAGCAATTCCCGCGCACGTTCGGTGCTGCACGCGATGGAAAGCATGCCGCCGGGGTGAGCCAGCGACCGAAGCAGCTTGCTGCGCAAAGTCACCACGCACGCGGCATCCCGCAGCGACAGCGCACCAGCGACGTATGCCGCGGCGATCTCCCCCTGCGAGTGTCCGATCACCGCGTCCGGCTTGACGCCGACCGACTTCCACAGTTCGGCCAACGACACCATCACCGCGAAGAGCGCCGGCTGCACCACGTCGACGCGATCCATGCCCGGCGCGCCGGGTGTGCCGCGCAGCACGTCGATCAGCGACCAGTCGACGAATTCGGAGAACGCCTCCGCGCACGCCTCGATCTGCTGGGCGAATACCGGTGCGGTATCGAGCAACTCGATGCCCATGCCCAGCCATTGAGACCCTTGGCCGGGGAAAACGAAGACGTGCTTGCCTGCGGACAGCGCCGCACCCCGAATGATCGAACCAGCCGGGTCCTGAATATCGGGGCCGGCTAATTCCGCGAGCCCGGCCAGCAATTGGTCGCGGTCACTGCCGACGACGACTGCCCGGTGCTCGAAGGTCGCCCGGCCGGCCAACGACCACGCCACGTCGGCAATATCAAGCCCATCATCGGCGGCTACGTGGGCGGCCAGCCGGGTGGCCTGAGATGCCAATGCCGGCAATGACTTTGCTGACAGGACCCACGGCACCACCGTGGGCGTCGGTCCGCTCTCCCGAGGCTCTTCGGCAGGGGCGGATTCGACGATCACGTGTGCGTTGGTGCCGCTGATCCCGAACGACGAGATTCCCGCGCGGCGTGCGTGATCCGTCGCCGGCCACGGTCGCGCCTCGTTCAACAACGACACCGCGCCCGCCGACCAATCCACGTGCGGGCTGGGTTGATCCACATGCAAAGTCGCGGGCAGCATCTCGTGACGCATCGCCTGCACCATCTTGATCACTCCGGCGACCCCGGCGGCGGCCTGGGTGTGACCCATATTCGACTTGATCGAGCCCAGCCACAGGGGCTCACTGCGATCCTGGCCGTACGTCGCCAACAACGCCTGCGCCTCAATGGGATCGCCCAATGTGGTGCCGGTGCCGTGGCCTTCCACCACATCGACCTCGGCTGTCGACAACCCGGCGTTGGCCAGCGCGGTGCGTACCACCCGCTGCTGCGAGGGACCGTTGGGCGCGGTCAATCCGTTGGAGGCACCGTCCTGATTGACCGCCGAGCCGCGCACCAGCGCCAGCACGGGATGCCCCAGCCGGCGCGCATCCGACAGCCGCTCCACGACCAGCACGGCGCCGCCCTCGGACCAGCCGACCCCGTCGGCCGCGCCGGCGTAAGCCTTGCACCGCCCGTCGGGTGCGAGCCCGCGGTGCCGGCTGAACTCGACGAAAACCGTTGGCGTGGCGTTGACGGTGGCGCCGCCGGCCAGGGCCAGGTCGCACTCGCCGGACCGCAGCGACTGCACGGCCATGTGCAGGGCCACCAGGGACGACGAGCAGGCCGTGTCCACCGACACGGCCGGGCCCTCCAGGCCCAGCACGTAGGACACCCGCCCCGAGGCGACGCTGGAGGTCATGCCGGTCAGGCGGTAACCCTCGATTTCCTCGGCGAGCATGCCGTAGCCCTGGACGATGAGTCCGGCGAACACTCCGGTGGCGCTGCCGCGCAGCCCGCTGGGGTCGATCCCGCCTCGCTCCAATGCCTCCCACGCCAGCTCCAGCAGCATCCGGTGCTGGGGGTCCATCGCGAGCGCCTCGGTGGGCGCGATGCCGAAGAACGCGGGGTCGAAGTCCGCGACGTCGTCGACGAAGCCGCCGGTGTTGGCGTATGTCTTGTGGCGCGCGTCGGGATCGGGGTCGAAGAGTCCCGCCAGATCCCAGCCACGATCCGTCGGGAACTCCGAGATCACGTCCCGGCCGTCGGCCACCATCTGCCACAGGCTCTCGGGTGTATCAACCCCACCCGGGAAGCGGCAGGACATACCGACGATCGCGATCGGCTCGCTCGAGCGCTCCAGCAGCGCACGGTTGGTGCGCTTCAGGCGGTCAACCTGGACCAGCGCTTTCCGCAGCGCCTCGGTCGCATGCTGGAGTTGATCCACCTCAGTACCCCTTGCCTAACATTGAGCCTCTCCCAAACATGGGATGCCAACCACCGGATGCCGAGTCACGGCAGTTGCTGCACGAAGCGAAGTCGACCCGCGTCGTGCCGCTCTCCGACCCAAGAATGTCGCTGGTGAGTATGGCCAACTCCGACAGGATTTCAAAACGTCCGATGCTCCCGGTTGCTAAAGGAGGATCGGGCTCGACGTGTGAAACGCCGTTTCCGCGGGGATTTCGGCGCGCCGGGTGCCACTGCGGTCCCGCTGACCGCGCCATACGCCTGACACCCCGTCCATGGCGCGACTGTACCCGGCCAGCCATCGGTCGTGGTCGGGTACATGGCGGCGGGATTTCCGATCGGAGCCGGGCAGTGCGGCGCGGTGCGCCGCGGACGGGGTCAGACGACGGCTCGACGCCAGCCGTCGGCCGCCTGGGCGGCGCGGAGCAGCGCCTCGCACAGTTCGCGCAGTTCGGTCGCTTCGGCACCTTCGTCGAGCGCGGTGGCGACGTCCTCCGCGGCGCATCGGACCTGGTAGACGCGATCCGACAGGTCTGACGCGTCGTCAGCCGACAGCACCACGGCATCGGCCGGCACTGCGGTCGTCTCACCCCGGTTGATGGAAGCCCGCTGCTCGTAGGCCCGCTGCCGGCAGGACTGCCGACAGTATTGACGGCGCCGGCCCATCCCGACCTCGGTCACGTCTCTACCGCACCAGCGGCATGGCTGTGGGTGGGAACGGCGGCTCACGCCTGCCGACTTTAGTCGGCCGATCTCCGCGATCCCGGTATCATTGACGGTCGAGTCGCGTACACCGCGTGTCGACTCGGGAACTACGCAGAACGTCCTAACGTTTGCTATGCGAATAGAATCGCGCCATCGGAGCTTAAGAGCTCAAAGGATTTAAAAGGAGTAGCAGCCATGGCTGATCGTGTATTGAGGGGCAGCCGCCTCGGAGCCGTGAGCTATGAGACCGACCGCAACCATGACCTGGCCCCGCGTCAGCTCGCGAAGTACCGCACCGAGAACGGCGAGGAATTCGAGGTTCCGTTCGCCGACGACGCTGACATCCCCGGCTCCTGGCTGTGCCGCAACGGCATGGAAGGCACCCTGATCGAGGGCGACCTGCCCGAGCCGAAGAAGGTCAAGCCACCGCGCACGCACTGGGACATGCTGCTGGAGCGCCGCTCCGTCGAAGAACTCGAAGAACTGCTCAAGGAGCGCCTCGACCTGATCCGGACGAAGCGGCGCGGCTGACCGGGCTTCCGGTTTTTACGTCCGGTTGGTAGCGCGGGAGGCCCGGGCGCCGTTCCTGCGACTCTCGATGCCCCATTTCGCGACCTTGACCAGCGCCTCGCGAATGTTTGAGCCGCTCATTTTGGAGACGCCGAGTTCGCGCTCGGTGAAGGTGATCGGCACCTCGACGACGATGAACCCGTTGTCCAGCGTGCGCCGGGTCAGATCGATCTGGAAGCAGTAGCCCTTGGAGTCCACACCGTCGAGATCGATCGCCTCGAGAACCTCGCGGCGGTAGGCGCGGTAGCCGGCGGTGATGTCATGGATGTCGATGTCGAGCGCCAGTCGGGCGTAGGTGTTGGCCGTCCAGGACAGGGCCCAGCGCCGCTTGGGCCAGTTACGCACCGCTCCCCCGTCGACGTAGCGCGAACCAATGACCAGATCGGCTCCGGAGTCGACGGCGTCCAGCAGACGGCGCAGCTGCTCGGGCGCATGGCTGCCGTCGGCGTCCATCTCGACGAGTACCGAGTACTCCCGACTCAAACCCCAGGCGAATCCCGCGAGGTAGGCGGCGCCCAGGCCATCCTTGACCGTGCGGTGCATGACGTGCGTGCGACCTCCATCGGCCGCTGCCAGCTCGTCGGCAAGTTGGCCGGTCCCGTCGGGGCTGCCGTCGTCCACGATCAGCACGTGGACGTCGGGGCAGGCATCCGTCAGCCGCCGATGGATCAGCGGCAGGTTCTCCCGCTCGTTGAAGGTCGGGATGATAACCAGGACACGCTGGCTAGGACGATTGCCCGGAGCTCGGGTCGCCTGTTCGCCGGTGGTCATTTATCTCCTCTGTGTCGCCCGAGATAACGCGGTTGTGGGCCGCCTTTTTGGTGGACCGGAGTGTAGTCACCGGCTGTGTCCGGCGGGGGCTCGCTTGCGGTCGTCGGGGCTTCCTCGTCGGACCGGGGTTCGTCCGGGGCCGCCCCATCGTCCGCCGATTCAGCCGACGGCCTGGACCTGTGCCGAATCGAACGCGGGAAGCTCCCATTGTGCCGTATTCCGGCCAGAATGGCCGCTCCGGCCGCCGCAACCAGGACCCACTGCACGATCGGCGACCATTGGGTTGCCGGTGTCAGCTTCGTCTTGAGGCGCACCTGGATGTCCAGGTAGGCGGGTTGGAAGAAGTCGGTGCGGACCAGTTCGCCGCCGTCGGGCGCGATCACCGCACTGATCCCGGTCGTACCGGCAACCACGACGTATCGGTCGTGCTCGACGGCCCGTACCTTGGCGAACGCCAGCTGTTGCTCGCTCATCCGCTTGTTGAAGGTGGCGTTGTTGGCGGGCACCGCGAGCAGCTGCGCGCCGTTGAGGACGGCCTTTCGCGGCACCCGGTCGAAGATGACCTCCCAGCAGGTGGCCACGCCGACCGGCACTCCAGCGATCTGTACGACATCGCTGCCTTTTCCGGGGATGAAGTTGCCGGCCCGGTCGGCGTAGCCCGACAGATGCTTGAAAAGCCACGGCATCGGCAGGTATTCGCCGAACGGCTGCACGATCTCTTTGTCGTGGCGGTCGGCGGGTCCGCTTACCGGATTCCAGACGATGGCGGTGTTGGTGTACTCGATCGGCCCTTTGTCGCGGCCAGGCACCGCGAGCACCGCGCCGATCAGGATCGGCGCGTTGATCGCGTGCGCTGCCTCGGCGATCCGTTCTGCGGCGTCGGCGTTGACGAAGGGATCGATGTCGGAGGAGTCCTCCGGCCAGATGACGAATTGCGGTTGCGGTGCCGCCCCGGCCCGCACGTCCTCGGCCAGCCGCAGTGTCTCGGCCACGTGGTTGTCCAGTACCGCTCGACGTTGCTCATTGAACTCGAGACCGAGCCGGGGCACATTGCCTTGCACGGCCGCGACGGTGACCGTCGGATCACCGCCCGATCCCGCACCGGAGTGCCGCACCTGCGGCCAGGCGAGGACCGCGACCAGCAGCACCAGACAGATGCACACGCCGGGAAGCACCACCGCGGGCGGCGGTGCGGCTTCCGTGGCTGCCGCACCGGCTTCCGCGGAGGCACCGCCACGCGCCTGGCTACCGGTACGCCACCACTTGGCGATCTCCAGCGCGATGCCGGTCGCGCTGAAGCCCATCAGCATGACCCCCAGGGAGAGCAGCGCCACGCCGCCGAGCTGGACCAACGGCAGCAGAGGCCCCTCGGCCTGGCCGTAGGCGACCGCGCCCCAGGGAAAACCGCCGAACGGGAAGACCGACTTCAACCACTCCTGGGCCGTCCATACCAACGCGAACCAGATCGGCCAGCCGGGCAGTCGGCGCACCACGATCGCGAAGAAGCCGAAGAGGCCGGGGAACAGCGCACACATCGTGGCCAACGCGAGCCACGGTATGGCGCCCACCAGAAGGCTGATCCACGGCAGCAGTGGCAGATAGAACGCGAGGCCGAAGAGGAATCCGTAGCCGAAGCCACCGGCCAGTGTCGTGGCGGGATGTTTGAGCACCCACGCCAGCAGCGCGGCGGCGACGACGGCGGCCCACCACCAGTTCACCGACGGGAAGCTGGCACACAGCAGCAGTCCACCCGCGACAGTGGCCACCAACCGCGACAGCCGGGGCAGCATCGCCGCCCCGACGGCGAGGAGCCGCGCGATCGCCGCGGTACCCAGCTTCGTTATCGCATGGCCCGTGGCCGCGGCCAGCCGACCGGCCGCGCTTGGGCCGCCGGCCTCGCTCGTGGCGTGTTCGTCGGCCACGTGGGATCCCGAGGCGTGGTCGTCGTGCGCCGGTTCCATGTTGTCGTCGTCGAGCGCGTCGTCCGGATCGACATCGCTGGGCTCGTCGGGGTTAACGGCCCCACCGGGCTTTTCCTCAGCCATGGATGACAGCACCCCGGTGGACGGTTCGCCGGCACCGCGGCAAGTCGTCGGTCGGGCCCAACCGGGGCAACGCGGGAACCCGGGAATGCGGGTCGGTGGACCACCGCTGGACGCTGTCGTCCGGGGCGTGGACATCGAGGTCTCCGGCGTCCCACACGGCGTAGGAGGCGGGGGCGCCGGGCACCAGGGCGCCCATGTTGTCGTCCCGGACACCGCAGGCCCGCCAGCCGCCGCGGGTCGCGCCCGCGAACGCGGCCCGGGCCGACACGCCACTGCCCGGAGTGCGGTGATGAACCGCCGCGCGCACGCTCTCCCACGGGTCAAATCCCGTCACCGGGGCATCGGAACCTAGCGCGAGTGGCACGCCTTGGGATGCTAACAGCGCAAGCGGGTTGAGCCGGCTGCCTCGTTCCGGGCCGAGCCGGTCGGCGTACATGCCGTCGCGGCCACCCCAGAGCGCGTCAAAGTTGGGCTGCACGCTGGCGATGACGCCCCAGGCGCCCAGTTTGGCGGCTTGATCGGCGGTCACCATCTCGAGGTGTTCCAGCCGGTGTCCGCAGCGGGCGACGGCGACCACTCCGAGGTCGGCGACGACGCGCTCAAACGCATCGACCGCCGCCGAGACCGCGGCGTCGCCGATGACATGGAAACCGGCCGTCACCTGCGCCTCGGTGCATGCCCGTAGGTGCGCTTCGACGATGTCCGCGTCGAGGTAGCAGGTGCCGCAGTGGTCCGGGGCGTCGGTGTAGGGCTCGTGCAGCCAGGCGGTGCGCGACCCGAGCGCCCCGTCGATGAACAGGTCGCCGGCCAGCCCGCGGGCCCCGGTCTCGTCCATCAGCGCGCGGACCTGCACGGCGGTGGCCACCGCTTCGCCCCAGTAGCCGATCACCTCGACGCCGTGATCCAAGGCACGCAACTGCAGCCAATCGTCCAGGCCGCCGATCTCGGGGCCGGCGCATTCGTGTACCGCGACGATGCCGGCCGCGGCGGCGCCCGCAAGCGCGGCGGATCTGGCTTCGGCCAGCTGCGCGGCGGTCAACAGCCCGCGGGCGACGGCCCGGACCAGGTGGTGGGCGTCGCCGGCCAGCGGGCGGTCAGCGGCGAAACCGCGCGCCGCCGCGAGGTCGGGAACGAGTGTGCGCAGCCCGGTCGAGGCCAGTGCGGAGTGAACGTCGACACGCGCCAGGTAGGCAGGCCGGTCGCCAAGCACCGCGTCGAGATCGGCGGTCGACGGCGGGCTCTTCTCGGGCCAGGACGACTCGTCCCAACCATGCCCCCAAATCGGCTGGCCGGGGTGGGCGGCGGCATAGTCGGCGACCATTCGCACGCACTGCGCGCGCGAGGTGGCCCCCCGCAAGTCCAGGCCGCTCAGCGTGAGGCCGGTCGCCGTCACATGGATGTGGCTGTCCACGAATCCCGGGGCTACGAAACCACCCTCGAGGTCCACCACCTCGGCGTCGGGAAACTGCCTGCGGCCGACGTCATCGCTGCCCAGCCACGCGACGACCTCACCGCGCACCGCCATGGCGGTCGCGTCGGGATGGGTGGGGCTGTGCACCCGGCCGTTCAGCAGCAGCGTGGTGGGAATCGGGGTCACTCCGCAAAACTACGTGGAGCAGCACCGAAGGCGATCAGTTCGGGCCGGAAGCGTACCGGGGGCCGCCCCAGTGGTCGTCGTTCGGCAGCGCGGGTGGCTCGACATCGTGGACGTCGATGACCTCGCCGTCGATGTAGTCACGGCCATCGCCCGGGGAGTCGGAACGGAAGTCGGTGAACGTCGCCGTGTAGCTGACCAGCGGGGCGCTGCGCCGCAAACTCCGCAGCGCGATCCCGGTCAGTCCCGGCCCGGCGGCGGCACGCACCGGCCGAAGCAGCAGCAATCCACCCAACACCGTGGTGACCAATCCGGGAATGAGGACCAGCCCCGTCGCCGCGGTCACCAACGCGCCGTCGCCCAGGGTGGTGCGCGGTTCTTTGAGACCGGAGCGCATCTGCCCGATGTCGCGAATCAGCTGCGACCCGGCCATCGGGGCCAGCAGGCCCCACCCGAGGACGAACGTGACCAGCAGACTCAGCAGGGTCCAGCCCCACCCGACCGCCCATACCAGCGCGAAGATCGCCGCCAGTTCGACGACGGCATACACGAGTAACAACCGGCTCACCATGTGATGGCAACGTCTGCGGGTTGCGCCCGAGTTCCCCTGGTGATCGGTATCGCGGCTGCAGTTAGATGACGGTATGACCACGATTGAGATCGATACCCCTGACGGACCGATCGATGCGCTGCTGAGCATTCCACCCGGGAATGGCCCCTGGCCGGGTGTGGTGGTGATCCATGACGCCTTCGGTTACGGCCGGGACAAGCAGTCGACCAACGACCGCATAGCGCAGGCAGGCTATGTGGCGCTGACTCCGAACATGTATGCGCGGGGTGGCCGCATCCGCTGCATAACCCGGGTCATGCGTGAGCTGATGACACAGCGTGGCCGCGCTCTTGACGACATTCTTGCTGCCCGCGATCACTTGCTCGGCAGGCCGGACTGTTCCGGGCAGGTGGGAATCGCCGGCTTCTGCATGGGCGGACAGTTCGCACTTGTCATGTCGCCCAAAGGGTTTAGCGCCTCTGCCCCGTTCTACGGCGCTCCGCTGCCGCGCCACCTGAACGAGACGCTGGAGGGGGCGTGCCCGATTGTGGCGAGCTTCGGCGCGCGCGACCCGCTGGGCAAGGGCGCACCCGAGAAGTTGCGCGAAGTGATTGCGGCCAAGCAGATCACCAATGACGTCAAGGTCTACCCGGGCGTCGGGCACAGCTTCGCGAACACCCTTCCCGCCCAACCACTGCTTCGCATCGCGGGTTTCGGTTACGACGACGCCGCGACCGAGGACGCCTGGAGCCGGGTCTTTGCGTTCTTCGGTGAGCACCTGCGGTAGCTACTGCGGGCGCAGTTTGTTCGACACGACACCGGCGAAGGTGTGCGTGTCGCCGGGCCAGCGCGCCGAGACGTAGTTGCCGTCGTCGACGACGAATGCGGGCCGCGAGTCGGTCGCCGTGTCCCGCGCCATCCCGGAGGACTTGAGCCGCCAGTGCGGCGTTCCGCGCGCGACGTCGCAAAAATCCGTCGGCTGTTCAAGCGCCCGAGTCACTTCCGACTGCACGGACATATAGCCGCCGGGCTGGCCGGGCTGCTCGGTATAGGTCCGGTAGTAATCGCGATCCCAGAATCGGGTGATCCGGGTGAGCCGCCAGGCCAGACGCTCCATGGCCCAGGTGAGCGACGTGGTCTTGCGCCCGTACAGCACCGAGTGTCCGGTGCCGGGGTCGACGCTGCGCGCGGCCAGCAGTACACCGTGACAAATCGCGCCGACGATCATTTCGCGGGCAAACGCTTCAACCACCAGGCGCTGCAGGATCTCGCTGTCGATGTAGCTGCGCATTCCGCGGGCACGATGACCGCCGGGCAGCAGCAACGCGTCGGCGCCGTCCAGGGTGGCTCGACTCCAGCTGACGGGATGCTGATACTCCTGCGAACCCACCATCGCGGCGTAGGCGTCGCGGCCGTTCTTGTTGGCGCGCAGCGCCATTCCGACGAGCGAGAGGGAGCCCAATACCGGTAGCGCCGACCAGATGTCCAGGCCCCGACCGGTCACCATGATGTCGTCGGCCACGCCGGGGTTGCCGCTTTCGGTCGCAAAGATCACGCGGTGACCGTCGTCGGTCAAGACCCGCCAGCTGACCGCGACCTCGGTCGGGTCGAAGTCGACGTCCGGGATCGGAATCAGCACCGTGCCCATCGGCGCTCTAGCCTTGGGCCACTCGGAGTTCGAGGCCGATGTTGTTCTCCATACCGCCGCGCCGCTTGCTGAAGAAGTTGAAGACCGTGCCCACGATGCCGTAGCGCTTGCCGATCGCGTCGTAGACGGTGCCCGTTTCCGACTTGTCGAGCAGGGCCGCGGTGCCCTCAACGGCTTCACTCGTCGGGCGACCGCGCATGGTGCAGGTGGCCATCGTCACGCGGGGCGTGTTGCGAATCCGCTTGACCTTCCAGGAAGTTCCCTGCGTGATCACCAGCAGCCGGTCGCCGTCCGGGGCGGTCCAGATCGGTGTCGGCTTGGGTCGGCCATCCTTGGTGAAGGTGGTCAGCAGGATGTATTGCGCCTTGGTGAGGTCGGCGAAGGTGGGCGTCACGGTCTCAACCTACTCGGGAACGTTGACATTCTCAGCGGTCGGCTGCAATAGTCAGGTTGCGTTAAGTGAAAATCTTGTTTTCGTTTAAGCACCTGTAGCTGCGACCGGAGCGGGGAAACGCGTGAGCGACTCGAAGAACCCGATGGCGTGGCTACCGTTCTCGATCGCCGAGGCGGCGCTGGCGGGCTCGGATGACGACAGCGTGGACCTTTCCCAGGCATGGTCGTACTTGCAGGAACGGCTGCGGGACGCAGCGCAGATCGTGCAATCGGACCCGGCGAACCGCAATCGCGTCGACCTCGCCGCGGGAATTCGGCATCTGCTGGTGCTGCTGACCGCGGGGATCGATGAGGTGCTGCGTTTCGACACCGATCCGATCCTGTGCGTCCAAGCCACCAGCACCGACGACCTCGTGACGTGGGGAATGGAGTGCCCAGACTGCATTTACACCCGTGCCGTGCTGCGCGGCGGGGAAAGTTACCGGCTGTTCGGCAATCGAGGCACCGCACGCTACGTCGGGCTGCAGACGATGAACGGCATCGCCGCCACGGCGAACGAACTGGTCGACGAGCTCGAGATGGATGCCAACGGGAATTTCGAAGTGGTGCTGTCGGCTGACGAGCAGACGGGGCGGGCGGGCAATTGGATGCGGCTCGACGGCGATCACCCAACGTTGACGGTGCGGCACTTCTTCTACGACTGGGATATCGAAGTGGCGTCGTCGTTGCGCATTGAGCGGATCGGCGACGCGGTTGGCGCCGAGGGCGGTTCGGTCGATCCGGCAGTGGCGATGTCGCGGCAGTTGGTCGCCCTCGGCGACTTTGTCCAGGACAACCTGGCGTTCTTTCTGCAATTCGGTGCCGCGGCGCCGACGAACGGATTCCTGCCGCCGATCGACCGCACCGATATAGGTGCGGCCGCGGAGAACCGGCCGGTGATCGGTCGGTGGGAGCTGAGCGCGGGCGAGGCGCTGATTGTGGAAGTAGAACCGCCCGAAGGGATTTACTGGAGCTTTTCCATCGGCAATCCGTGGTGGGAGACGATTCATTACGGGCGCCATCAGTCCAGCCTGAATGCTCATCAGGCGGTGGTGGATTCCGATGGGCTGGTGCGAGTGGTGCTGTGCTCAGAGGACCCAGGCGTCGCGAATTGGCTTGATACCGCGGGCTATAGCAATGGGCCCATCATCCTGCGTTGTGTGCGAACGAAGACAGCGCCGACTCCGTCGACACGTGTTGTGCCGTTCGACGACATTCGTGCCGAGTTGCCCTCGGACACCGCGACTGTCACCGCCGAGCAGCGGGCGTCCGCCATCGCGGCACGCCGCAACGCGGTACGAGAAAGGTTCGCATAATGCCCTTTGATGCCGACGAGTTGGAGAACGGCGCCCGCGCCGCAACCGGTCTCGACGATTTCGGGTCCTCGTACTACCGCGAGGGACTCGATCGCATCGTCGAAGCGCTGAACACCGAGGCGGATCTCAACGAGATCGGCCAGGTCATCCAGCATGCGACCATCAGCAATGCCTTGATTCAACGCCTCAAGATCGAGGACACCTACCGACAGCATCCCGAGATCGACGACGAGGAGGTCGGCGGCCCCGTTTTCGTGATCGGGCTACCCCGCACGGGCACCACGGCGTTGAGCCAACTCGTGGCCGCCGATCCGCAATTCCGATCGCTGCGGATGTGGGAATCCCAAGCCCCCACACCGCCGCCGGAGGCCGCCACCCAAGACACCGACCCACGGATTGCGCAGGCCGAGGCGGGCCTGAAGATGCTCGACGACATGTTCCCGCTGATGAAAACAATGCACAACTCCGAAGCGAAGGCCGCGACCGAATGCCAGGACCTGATGGGAATGAGCTTCCGTACCTTTCACTTTGACGGCGCGGTGCGCGCCCCCGGATACCTGGCGTGGTTGATGGACTGCGACATGCGCGAAACGTACACCTTCCACCGACGGGTCCTGCGGCTGTTGCAATGGCACTGCCCGCCGACACTGTGGCACCTGAAGACCCCGGTGCACATGTTCGCCCTCGATGCACTCGTCGAGGCCTACCCGAACGCCAAATTCCTGTGGAGTCATCGTGATCCGGCCAAAGTGATGGGCTCGGTATGCAGCCTGATCCAGTATGTCCGCAGCTGGAGCAGCGACCGTAACGATCCCAAGGAGCTGGGCGCCGAGCAGGTCGACAGTTGGGTCGAAGCCGTCCGGCGGGCAATGGATTTCCGTGCCCGGATGGGCGACGACCGTTTCGCCGACGTCTCCTTCGCTGATTTGCAAAGCGATCCAGTGCGGACCGTACAAGCCGGTTACGAGCGTCTGGGCCTGAGCTTTACCGAGGCTACGTCCGACTCGGTAAAGCAGTGGGCCGAAGGACACAAACCCGGCGCACGTGGTGCGCACGACTACGACCTGGCCGAGTACGGCCTGACGTCGGAGGGGGTCCGGGACAGGTTCGCGGACTACCTGGCCGCCTACGAAGCAACCGCCTGAGGCCATGACTGCTCCTCGGACGCGGCGGCGCGACAAGCTCGAGCCAGACCCGATGGTGCGCCGCGAGATCCTGGCGGCCGCGTCAACAGCCCTGCGCGAGCAGGGAGTTCGCGGACTGAGCATTGCCGCGGTGCTCGACCGCGCTAAGTTGAGCACCCGCGCCTTCTATCGGCATTTCGACTCCAAGGATGAACTGGTCGCCGCGGTCTTCCTGGAGGCCGCGCGCACGGAAAGACGCCGGCTGCAACGCCGAATGGCTGCTGCTGCCACGGAGATCGCGGCCGTTGCGGCGTGGATCGACGGGCGGCTCGACTTGGCGTTCGACGACAACGTCAAGTCCGATTTGCGGCGGCTGTCGCTGGAAGCTCAATCGCAGACGTTTGCCTCCCCCGGTCTGGTTCAGCCCGCGTATGCCGAAATGCTCAAGCCACTCAGCGAGGCGCTGCAGCGCGGCTTGAAGGGTGGAGTGTTCCACCACATCGATCCGGTGACCGACGCGGAGTTCATCCAGGGTGTGGTGTGGGCAAGCACCAACCGGCAGTGGCGGACCGGCGATTGCGAACGGGCCGAAGTCCGCGAAGATGCGGTCCGTTTCTGCCTACGCGCGCTGGGCGTGGCACCCGAAGCGATCAATCAGATCTGCTCAAACGACTGACCAAGGGAGTATCCATGGACCTGGGTTTCGCGGGATCGACAGCGGTGGTCACCGGTGGGAGCAAAGGGATGGGACTGGCCATCGCCGAAACCCTTGCGGCCGAAGGGGCCAGCGTGGCGGTGATGGCTCGGAGCCAAGGAGCGCTCGATGCCGCGGTGGGATCGCTGCTGGAAGCCGGCGCTCCCGACGCCGTGGGGATCAGCGTGGACATGAGCGACGCGGAGTCCATCGCCAACGGCTTCGCGGCAGTCTCCGAGCGCTGGGGCCGACTCAATAGCCTGGTCCATACGATTGGCCCGGGTGACGGCTACTTCGAGCAGATGGACGACACGCAGTGGGATGAGGCGTTCGCGCTGGGCACCATGTCGGCCGTCCGGTCGATCCGCGCCTCGTTGCCGCTGTTGCGGGCGGCGGAGTGGGCCCGCATTGTGACGCTGTCCGCGCACTCCATTCAACGCCAGAACCCGCGCATCGTCGCCTACACGGCGTCGAAGGCGGCATTGGCCAGCATCACCAAGAACCTCTCGAAAAGCCTCGCCAAGGAAGGCATTCTCGCGAATTGCGTGTGCCCGGGAACGATTGTGACCGCCAGCTTCACCGAGAACCTCAAAGACATCCTGGCCGCCGACGGCCTCGACGCCACCGACCCGCACGATGTCATGACCTGGATCGACAACAACTTTCATCAGCCCTGCGACCTCGGTCGTGCCGGGCTCCCCGAAGAGATCGCGTCGATCACCGCTTACTTGGCTTCCCGGCGAAACGGCTACGTCACCGGTGCCACCGTGAACGTGGACGGCGGGTCCGACTTCATCTAGGGGGCTGCGTCAGCCCTCCAGGTCACCCTCGGATTCCAGCAGCGCCTGGCGCAGTCCGTCGAGGGTTTCCGGTTGCGGTTCGGCCCACATGCCCCGCCCCGCCGCCTCCAACAGCCGTTCGGCCATGCCGTGCAGCGCCCACGGGTTGGATGCCGTCATGAATTTCCGGTTCTCCGGATCCAGCACGTAGCGGTCGGTGAGTTGCTCGTACATCCAGTCGGCCATCACTCCCGCGGTGGCGTCGTAGCCGAATAGGTAGTCGACGGTGGCGGCCATTTCGAATGCGCCCTTGTAGCCGTGCCGGCGCATCGCGGCCATCCAGCGCGGATTGACCACCCGGGCACGGAACACCCGCGTGGTCTCCTCGGACAGCGTCCGGGTGCGGATCGCGTCGGGTCGGGTGTTGTCGCCGATATAGGCTGCCGGCGCCTTGCCGGTCAGCGCTCGCACCGTGGCCACCATGCCGCCGTGGTACTGGAAGTAGTCGTCGGAGTCGGCGATGTCGTGCTCACGGGTGTCGGTGTTCTTGGCTGCCACGGCAATTCGCCGGTACTGCCGACTCATGTCCTCGACCGCCTCGCGGCCGTCCAGGTCGCGCCCGTAGGCGAATCCGCCCCAGGCGGTGTACACCTGCGCGAGGTCGGCGTCGTCGCGCCAGTTCCGGCTGTCGATCAGCTGCAGCAGCCCGGCGCCATAAGTGCCAGGCTTTGATCCGAAAATCCGTGTGGTGGAACGGCGTTCGTCGCCATGCTGGGCCAGGTCAGTCTGCGCGTGGGCACGGACGAAGTTGGCGTCGGCGGGCTCGTCGAGTTCGGCGACCAATCGCACCGCGTCGTCGAGCATCGTTACGACGTGCGGGAACGCGTCGCGGAAGAATCCGGAGATCCGAACGGTCACGTCGATCCGCGGGCGTCCCAGTTCGGCCAGCGTAATCGGCGTCAGGCCGACGACCCGGCGTGAGGCGTCATCCCACACCGGCCGAACGCCCAGCAGCGCAAGAACTTCGGCGATGTCGTCGCCCGCGGTACGCATCGCCGAGGTGCCCCACACCGACAGCCCCACCGATTGCGGCCATTCCCCGTGGTCGTTGCGGTAACGGTCCAGCAGTGAATCGGCAAGCGCGACACCGGCTTCCCAGGCAAGCCGGGACGGTACCGCCTTGGGGTCGACGGAGTAGAAGTTGCGGCCGGTGGGCAGCACGTTGACCAGGCCGCGCAGCGGCGACCCCGACGGGCCGGACGGAATGAATCGGCCGTCCAGCGCCCGCAGCACCTGGTCGATCTCGGCCGCGGTGCCGGCGAGTCGAGGCACCACCTCGGTGGCCGCGAACCGCAACACCGCGGCGACGTCGGCACTGTCGGTGATCCTGTCCACGGAATCCGGATCCCAGCCACCGGCTTGCAACGACGCCACCAAACCACGCGCCACGGCCTCGGTTTGATCGACAGTGGTCCGGTCATCGGTGCCGTCTTCGGCCAGGCCGAGTGCTTGTCGCAGGCCCGGCAGTGCATGCTCGCCGGCGAACAGCTGACGGGCCCGCAGGATGGCCAGCACCAGGTTGAGTTCTGCTTCCCCCGTGGGCTTTTGCCCGAGAATGTGTAGGCCGTCACGGATCTGGACATCCTTGATCTCGCACAGCCAACCGTCGACGTGCAGGATCATGTCGTCGAAGGTGTCTTCTTCCGGCTGCTCGGTCAAGCCCAGGTCGTGGTCCATCTTGGCGGCCCGGATCAGCGTCCAGATCTGCTGGCGGATCGCGGGCAGCTTGCCGGGATCCAGGGCGGCCACGTTGGCGTGCTCGTCGAGCAGCTGCTCCAAACGCGCGATGTCGCCATAGCTTTCGGCGCGTGCCATCGGCGGGATGAGGTGGTCGACGAGCACCGCGTGCGCCCGCCTCTTGGCCTGGGTGCCCTCGCCGGGATCGTTGACCAGAAACGGGTAAATCAACGGCAGGTTGCCCAGCGCGGCATCGGATCCACAGGCCGCCGACATGCCCAGTGTCTTTCCCGGCAGCCACTCCAGATTTCCGTGCTTGCCCAGATGCACGACGGCGTGGGATCCGAATCCGGTGTCCAGCCAGTGGTAGGCGGCCAGGTAGTGGTGGCTCGGCGGCAGGTCCGGATCATGGTAGATGGCAACGGGATTCTCGCCGAACCCACGGGGCGGCTGCACCAACAGCACCAGGTTCTCGGATTGCATCGCGGCGACGACGATCTCGCCATCGGGGTCATGGGTACGGTCGACGAAGAGTTCTCCGGGCGCCGGGCCCCAATGCGTTTCGACGGCCTCGCGCAATTCCTCGGGCAGGGTGGCGAACCAGTCGCGATAATCCCGGGCAGACACCCTGATCGGGTTGCCGGCCAGTTGCGCTTCGGTCAGCCAGTCCGGGTCCTGCCCTCCGCGTTCGATCAGCGCGTGGATCAGGGCGTCACCGTCGTTGGCCTCGACCCCGGGCAGATCGCCTACCTGATAACCGCGGTCGCGCATCGCCCGCAGCAACGCCACCGCGCTGGCCGGGGTGTCCAAGCCGACGGCGTTGCCGATGCGGGCGTGCTTGGTGGGATACGCCGAGAAAACCAGCGCCACCCGTTTGTCGGCCGGGCTGACATACCGCAGCCGGGCATGGCGAACGGCCAGGCCCGCAACCCGCGCGCAGCGTTCCGGGTCGGCAACATAGGAGATCAGTCCGTCGTCATCGATCTCCTTGAACGAGAAGGGGACCGTAATGATGCGTCCGTCGAACTCGGGCACCGCCACTTGCGTGGCCACATCCAGCGGGGACAGGCCGTCATCGTTGTCAGACCACTGACTGCGCGGACTGGTCAAGCACAAACCCTGCAGGATCGGAATATCCAGGGCCGCAAGATGTTCGACGTTCCAGCTGTCGTCGTCCCCGCCGGCGGACACGGTCGCGGGCTTCAGTCCCCCGGCGGCCAGCACCGTGACCACCATGGCGTCGGCATCGCCTAGCCGTTGCAGCAGTTCGGGTGCCGCGGTGCGCAGCGATGCGCAATAGACGGGCAGCGGCCGTCCGCCGGCGTCTTCGATAGCCGCGCAGAGCGATTCGATGTACCCGGTGTTGCCGGCCAGATGCTGCGCGCGGTAGTACAGCACCGCGATCGTCGGGCAGTCGGTGTTCTGCGATTGCGGCCGCTCCAGTTCGCCCCAGGTCGGAGTCACCACCGGCTCGGTGAAACCGACGCCGGTCATCAGCACGGTGTCGGACAGGAAGGCGTGCAGCTGGCGCAGGTTCTCCACGCCGCCGTGCGCCAGGTAGATGTGCGCCTGCACCGCGATGCCGGCCGCGAGGGTGGACAGGCCGGTCAACTCCGCGTCGGCGGCCTGCTCGCCGCTGACCAGCACCGTCGGAATACCGCTGGCGATGACGGTGTCGATGCCGCTTTGCCAGGCGCGGTAACCGCCGAGGATCCGCACCACCACGATCGCCGCGTCGGCCAACAGGTCCGGCAATCCCTCGTCGCTCAGCCGCGCGGGGTTGGCCCATCGGTAGTTTTTCCCGCTGGAACGGGCGCTGATCAGGTCGGTATCGGACGTCGACAGCAGCACGATGGTTGGCTCGGACACCCGTCATTCGTACCGCAATCACGCTGGGCAGTTATCTTCGGCACCGAGTGTCGAGTGGGTAATCCCGGCGTCGAGCGTGCGTCCAGGGCGCCGATTGGCCCCAAATTCCGCCCACAGTGCCCACTCGACGGACTGGGCAGGGTCAGGCGGGTTTTGGCCGACGCGTTCTGCCTTACCGTGGACACGTGGCCCGAACCCGCGACACCGACGCTTGCCCTGGCGCGCTGCAGGTGCATCAGGCCGCCGACGGCGCGCTGGTCCGCGTGCGACTGCCCGGCGGGATGATCACCGCCGCACAGCTGGCGGCGCTGGCCGCCATGTCCACCGACTTCGGCTCGGGAACCTTGGAGCTGACCATCCGCGGCAATGTGCAACTGCGCGCGATCACCGACGTGACGGCGGTCGCCCAAGGCATCGCCAATGCCGGTCTGCTGCCGTCCGCGACACACGAACGTGTGCGCAACATTGTGGCGTCGCCGCTGTCCGGTCGCTTCGGCGGACGCGCGGACGTGCGGGCCTGGGTGGGTGCACTGGACGCGGCGATCTGCGCCGAGCCCAAACTGGCGAAACTGGGCGGCCGGTTCTGGTTCAGCATCGATGACGGGCGCGCCGACGTGTCCGGACTGGGCTCCGACGTCGGGGTGCACGCCTGCGAAGACGGCTACGCCCTGCTGCTGATGGGGCGAGACACCGGTCTGCGGATGGCGGCCGAAGATGTAGTCACGACACTGGTCGGAGTCGCCGTCCGGTTCACCGAGATACGCGAAAAGGCCTGGCGTATCAGCGAATTAGACGACCTGGACAGCCTGTTGCCCGGCGCTGATTTGACCGCCGCCCCCTTTGCGCCGGTCACCAAAACGCCCGCGGGTTGGATAACGCAAGACGACGGGCGCGTCGCGTTGGGCGCCGCGGTGCCGCTGGGTGTGCTGCCCGCGCAAGTCGCGCAGTACCTCGCCGTGATCGAGGCCCCGATGGTGATCACGCCGTGGCGGTCGGTGCTGGTGTGCGACCTCGACGAGGGTGTCGCCGATGCCGCGCTGCGGGTGCTGGCGCCGTTGGGCTTGGTGTTCGACGAGAACTCCCCCTGGCTGGACGTCAGCGCATGCACGGGAAGCCCAGGCTGCGCACGCTCGGCCGCCGACGTGCGGGCGGACGCGGCGGACTCGGTCGGGACGGAGTCCGCGGGGCATCGCCACTTCGTCGGCTGCGAACGCGCCTGCGGCAGCCCGCCGACGGGTCAGGTGCTGGTCGCCACCGGCGACGGATACCGGCTGCTCCGGCCGTAGGGTGAGCACGTGCTCGACTACATCCGCGATGCGGCGGAGATCTATCGCCAGTCGTTCGCGACCATCCGCGCCGAAGCCGACTTGGCACGATTCCCCGCCGACATAGCGCAGGTCGTGGTCCGGTTGATCCACACCTGCGGGCAGGTTGACGTCGCCGAGCACGTCGCCTTCACCGCGTCCGTGGTGGCGCGGACGCGCGCCGCGCTGCGAAATGGCGCTCCCGTGCTGTGCGATTCGTCGATGGTGGCCGCCGGGATCACTCAGGCGCGGCTGCCCGCCGGCAACGAGGTCGTGTCGTTGGTGGCCGACCCACGCGCACCCGAGCTGGCCGCGCGACGGCACACCACCCGCTCGGCGGCGGGCGTGGAACTGTGGGCTGACCGGCTCGACGGCGCCGTGCTGGCGATCGGCAATGCGCCCACTGCCCTGTTCCGGCTGCTCGAACTGATCGACGAGGGTGCCGCGGCGCCGGTGGCGGTGCTGGGCGGACCGGTGGGATTCGTCGGCTCGGCGCAGTCCAAGCAGGAGCTGATCGACAACCCGCGCGGAATGTCGTATCTGGTGGTGCGGGGCCGCCGCGGCGGCAGTGCGATGGCGGCCGCTGCCGTCAACGCGATCGCGAGCGGCGCCGAATGACGGCCCCCCTAAACCAGCGAGGCACGCTGTGGGGAGTCGGCCTGGGGCCCGGCGATCCGGAGTTGGTCACCGTGAAGGCCGCCCGGGTGATCGGCGAGGCTGACGTGGTCGCCTACCACAGCGCCCGGCACGGCCGCAGTATCGCGCGGGGCATCGCCGAACCGTATCTGCGGCCCGGCCAGATCGAGGAGCACCTCGTGTACCCGGTGACCACCGAGGTGACCGATCATCCCGGCGGCTACGCCGGTGCGATCGAGGACTTCTATGTCGAAGCCACCCAGCGCATCGCCGCGCATCTGGACGCGGGACGCAATGTGGCGCTGCTGGCCGAGGGCGACCCGCTGTTCTACAGCTCCTACATGCATCTGCACACCCGGCTGACGGAGCGGTTCGACGCCGTCATCGTCCCGGGCGTGACGTCGGTGAGCGCGGCCTCGGCCGCAGTCGCGACGCCGCTGGTGGCCGGCGACGAAGTGCTGTCGGTGTTGCCGGGCACCCTGCCCGTCGCCGAGCTGGCTCGTCGGCTGGCCGACGCGGACGCCGCCGTGATACTCAAACTCGGCCGTTCGTATCACGCTGTGCGGGAAGCTCTTTCGGCTTCCGGGCGGCTCGACGAAGCGTTCTACGTGGAGCGGGCCAGCACTGCGGCGCAACGGATATCGCCGGCCGCGGACGTCGACGAGGCCAGCGTGCCGTACTTCTCACTGGCCATGCTGCCGGGCGGACGGCGGTTCGAACGCCCGCCTGTCGGGTCCGTCGCCGTAGTGGGTCTGGGCCCCGGCGGCAACGACTGGATGACACCGCAGAGCCGACGCGAGCTGGCCGTCGCGACCGACCTGATCGGTTACGGCAACTACCTGGATCGCGTCCCGGTTCGCGACGGCCAGCAGCGTCATCCCAGCGACAACACCGACGAACCCGCACGGGCGCAGCTGGCCTGCGCGCTGGCCGAGCAGGGCCGCGCCGTGGCGGTGGTGTCGTCGGGCGATCCGGGAGTCTTCGCGATGGCCACCGCCGTCCTCGAAGAGGCCAAACAGTGGCCGGGAGTGCAGATCCGGGTGATCCCGGCAATGACCGCCGCGCAGGCCGTCGCCAGCCGGGTCGGCGCTCCGCTGGGCCACGACTACGCGGTGATTTCGTTGTCGGACCGGCTCAAGCCGTGGGACGTGATCGAGACACGCCTGGCCGCCGCGGCGGCCGCCGATTTGGTGCTCGCCATCTACAACCCAGCATCCAAGACGCGGACCTGGCAGGTCGGCGCCATGCGCGACATCTTGCTCACCCATCGCGAACCCGGAACACCCGTGGTGATCGGCCGCAACGTGTCCGGGCCCGACGAGGACGTCCGCGTGGTGCGGTTGGCCGACCTGGACCCCGCCGACGTCGACATGCGCTGCCTGCTCATCATCGGGTCGTCTCAAACCCAGTGGTACTCAGACGATTCCGGCGACAGGGTGTTCACTCCCCGGCACTATCCGACCTGAGCCACGGCCTTACTTGTCGGGGCCCCAGCTGCTCGGCAGCATCGGCACTGCCGGGCCTTCGCTCAACCCGTCACCGGCCAGCGCCGCCAGACCGGATGCGTGACCCACACCGGATTTCGCTGCGGCCCCGGCAAATCCGAACGGTCCCGCAGCCTCGTGTGATTCTCCGACCGAACTGATGGACTCGTCGGCGGGCCCGGGAACCGGGTCCTCGAGGTCCATGTATTCGTAGCGGTAGGCCTTGTCCTTGACGGTTGCCCCGCGACGCCGGCGAGCCTTCAATCGCTGCTTGGCTGATGCCGCCGCAACGGCGGCCGGCGCGTCAGCGTCGTCGGGCGCCGGCTCCTCGGACTTGCGGCGTGCGCGATTGCTCGCGCTGCCCCGCGCTGACAGTCCCGACAGACCGACTGCGTAGAGCGCATCGGACAGACCCGCGCCGAGTCCGGTCGTACTGGTCGGGCCGAAGCCAACCCCGGGGCCGCCACCGACCGGCGGGGCGCCGCTTGCGGGCGCGGCACTCACCGTTGTGGGGGCGGGCGCGGGTGCGCTGGCACTCGAGGAGGTCGGCACATTGCCGAATCCCGCTGGGGCGGGCGCGGTGGGCATCGGCGCGGGTGCCATTGCCGGCAACGGCGGGTGGATCGCCAGGGGAACCGCGGTGCCAACGGCGATCGCCGCCGCGCCCGCTGCTGCCCCGGCGGCACCTGCCGCGGCAACGACCATCATGGCCGGGATGGCGACGACGGCCAGCTGAATCGCGACCTGGATGAACGGCCAGAAGATCATCAGGGTGTGGAAGATGGCCCAGCCCATGGCGCTGGCGAGAGTGGGCGAGAGTCCCAGCTGCGTGAAAAATGAAGCGAGGCTGTTGACCCAGGGCACCGGCGGGAAGGGCCAGCCACCGGGGTTGAGATCCTTGGACACCGGCCACGCAAAACTGGTCGTGTACTGCCGGATCCACGCCTCGAGCTGGTCCATCCAGGACGGATACTGCTGCGCCGTGGTGGTGGCTTGCTGCTGGGCGGTCGTCGTATCCGCCGCCGCCATCATGATCTGCGGCGCAGGCGTGGACGGCGGAACCGCGGCGAGCGCGGATTCACTGACAGCCTCATATGCGCTCATCGTCGTGGCGGCTTGCACCCACATGCGGGCGTAGTCGGCCTCGTTGACGGCGATCGGGACGGTGTTGATACCGAAGAAGTTGGTCCCGACCAGGACGCCATGAATCGCGTGATTCGCCGCGAGTTCGCCCAGCGCGGGCATCGCGGCCAGCGCGGCCGTGTAGGCGCCGGCGGCCGTCTCGTGCAGTGCGGCCGCGGCCGTGCTGTCGGCGGAGCTGGCCAGCAGCCAGCTCAAATATGGGGCGTGGGCTGCCACGTACTGCTCTGCGCTGGGGCCCTGCCAATCGCCGGCCTGGACCGCGCCCAGCAACCCGGTGAGTTCATCTGCAGCGTCGGCGTATTCAGTGCTCAACGCCGACCACGCGCCCGCAGCCGCCATCAGCGGCCCGGGGCCAGGCCCGCTACTCAGCAGAGTCGAATGCACCTCTGGTGGAAACGCGAGCCAGATCGGGGCGGTCATTGAAGCGGGCCTTCCGGGAAGAACGGCGACACGAATACCTCTTCGGTGGGCCTGGTGACGGTGTGGGCTGGCGATGCTTGTCACTAGTGGTCGTTGCGCTGCGCGGTTTAGTTCCCACCGGGTTTCTTGCCCAGGTCTTTGCACGCCGCGCACGCATGCGCAACGATGCAGGGATGCGGTGTGACGTTGCGCGTGAGGCACTTTCCGCCAGATTGGATGGCGAGCGCCCAGAAGTGCTCGCGCAGCAGGTCGATGCCCACCTGGAGACGTGCCGCGGTTGCCGCACCTGGCTGATCGGCGCGGCCGCGCAGACTCGGCGGCTTTCCTCGATTGAGCCCGGCGATGCACCGGACCTGGTCGCCCAAATCATGGCGAGTATCGACGAGGACCCCACAGCGCATCAGGGTTGGATGCGCGCGGTACGGGCGCGCTACGCGCGGTGGGGACTCATCGCCGTGGGTGCATTCCAGGTGGCGATCGCGGCTGCCCAAATCGGCGGCGTGAATTTCGGTATGGTGTCGCACCACATGCACGGGGCGATGTCCGGCGAACACTTACTGCACGAGTCCACCGCCTGGTCGCTCGCGTTGGGAGCGGCCATGATCGCGGCCGGCATCTGGCCGGTGATGGCGACCGGTGTCGCCGCGATAGCCGGTGCGTATTCGCTTGGCCTGATGGGTTATGTCGCCGCCGACGCGCTCGACGGACAGGTGACCGCGACACGCGTCGCCAGTCACGTGCCCGTGCTGCTGGGCTTGGTGTTCTCGGTGTTGGTCGCGCGCGAACGCTCGGGTGGACGCGGGCGCCGGGAGTCCGATTTCGACGCGTTCGATGCCGAGATACCCGCCAGGCATTCGGGGTCTTTCGGCGCTCGTCGACGCGGCCATCTGCGGCCGATCAACCGGTCGTCCTCGGACCCCGTCGCAAACTCTACGACGACCGGTCGTAGACTCGTCGAGCCCGCGCAACTAAGGTGGTTGGCCATGACCGCGTCAAGCGACGACCAGGCCGTTACCGATTTGGCCTTGGCAGCGGCACGCGGGAATGAGCGAGCTCTCGAGGCTTTCATCAAGGCCACTCAGCAAGACGTGTGGCGGTTCGTCACTTACCTGTCGGACGCGGGCAGCGCTGACGATCTGACCCAGGAAACCTTCCTGCGGGCAATCGGAGCAATCGAGCGGTTCTCCGGACGCTCCAGCGCCCGCACCTGGCTGCTGTCCATCGCGCGGCGCGTCGTCGTCGATCACATTCGCCACGCCCAGTCCCGGCCGCGCACCGCCCCGGGCGCGGATCCCGAGCAGGTGCGCAACGGCGACCGGCACGCGCGTGGATTCGAGGACCTCGTCGAGGTGACGACGATGATCGCCAACCTCATCCCCGAACAACGCGAAGCCTTGTTGCTGACCCAGCTGCTCGGGCTGCCCTATGCCGACGCCGCTCTGGTATGCGGCTGCCCGGTGGGCACCATCCGGTCCCGCGTCGCCCGGGCTCGGGATGCACTGCTGGCCGATCCGGAACGCGACGACCTGACCGGTTAGCCCAGTCCGGCAACCCAATCCGCGGCCTCACCGACGGTGCCGACCGCGTTAACCCCGTCCGGCAGCCGCGGACGGGCCACCATCACCACCGGAATACCCAGCGCCGCAGCGGCATCCAGCTTCGCCCGGGTCATGTCGCCGCCGCTGTTCTTGGTCACCAAGGCGTCGATCCGGTGCTCGCGCAGCAGCGTGAGTTCGCCGTCGTAGTGATACGGACCCCGGGACAACAGCACCTGGTGATGGCGCGGCAACGACGCGGCGTCCGGGTCGGTGACCGCGCGAATCAAGAACCACGCATCGCTGCTGGCGAAAGCGCTGACTCCCGAACGGCCGGTGGTGAGAAATACCCGCGAATAGCATTGCTGAACAACGACTTCCGCAGCCTCTTTGTCGGATGTAACGACTATTGCGGAACCGGGGTCCCAGGCCGGGCGGGCCAGCACCAGGTGTGATAGGCGCAGTTCGTCGCACACCTGGGCGGCGTGCGCGGTCATGGTTGCCGCGAACGGATGAGTCGCGTCGACGACCGCGTCGATGCTTTGTTCTTGCAGCCAGCTCCGCAGCCCGTCCACGCCGCCGAACCCACCGATGCGCACCGGGCCGACTGGCAGCGCCGGGTCCGGCACCCGGCCGGCCAGTGAGCTGATGACGTCGATGTTGGGGTGCAAAGCTTTCGCAAGTGCCCGCCCCTCGGCGGTGCCACCGAGCAGCAGCACCCGCATCAGTGTCGGCTCCCCCGGGTCCGCCCGGTCGAGTACAGGTAGCTGTCGGTGAAACCCTCGGCGGCCAGCACGTCACCCACGACGATGACCGCGGTCTTGGTGATATTCGCCTGGTGCATCTGGTCCGCGATGCCGGCCAGCGTGCCGCGCAGCACCGTCTGCTGCGGCCAGCTCGCGAAAGCCACCACCGCGCAAGGCGTTTCGGGCCGGTAGCCGTTGTCCAGCAGCTGCGGGACGATGGCGTCTATCTGGGCGGCGGCCAGATACAGCACCAGGGTGCCGCCGGATCGTGCCAGGGTTGGCAGGTCTTCCCCGGGCGGCATGGGCGTCGAGAGCGTCGATACCCGGGTCAGCGTCACGGTCTGCGCCACCCCGGGGACGGTCAGCTCTCGGTTCAGGGCGGCGGCGGCCGCGGCGAATGCCGGCACACCAGGCACGATTTCGTAGCCCACCCCCAGCGCCTCGAGTCGCCGACACTGCTCGGCCAGCGCGCTGTACAGAGACGGGTCACCGGAGTGCAGCCGGGCGACGTCATGGCCGGCGGCATCGGCGTCGGCGAGTTCGGCGACGATCTGCTCGAGCGTCAACGGGCCGGTGTCAACGATTTTCGCGCCGGGCGGGCAGAGTGCCAGGAGGTCGTCGGGCATGATCGAACCCGCGTAGAGACATGTTTCGCATCGTTCGAGCAGGCGTTGGCCGCGGACGGTGATCAGGTCGGCGGCGCCCGGGCCGGCGCCGATGAAGTACACCGTCACGTCGTCACCGCCCACTGGGTGATCGGGTATTGCGGGCGCCAGCCGGTGAAGGCACCCACCGGGGCGCCCTGGTAGAGCTGAAAGCGTCGCAGCTCTCCGCCGAGACGCGAATATGCCTGTATCAGAAGCGCTTCCGATTCGACCGTGACGGCGTTGGCGACCAGGCGCCCTCCGGCGGGCAGGTTGTCGAGGCAAGCGTTGAGCAGACCGGGACAGGTCAGGCCGCCGCCGATGAAGATGGCGTCAGGCGTTGGGGCGCCGGCGAATTGGTCGGGCGCTTCACCACGGACGTCGATGCTGACACCGAAGGCTGCGGCATTGAATTCGACGTTGCGGCGGCGCTGGTCGTCTTGTTCGAAGGCCACGGCGGTGCAGCCGGGCCAACTGCGGCACCATTCCACGGCGATGCTGCCCGAGCCCGCGCCGACATCCCACAACCGCTCCCCGGGCCGTGGCGCCAGTGCCGCCAGAGTCACCGCCCGGATGCCGTGCTTGGTGATCTGTCCGTCGTGGGCGAAAACGTCGTCCGGCAAGGGTGCGACGCGCTCGTCGGGCAGGTAGCGAACGGCGATCACGTTGAGGTCGTCGATGTCGTCGTCGGCCCACTGGCGTGCGGTGCCGTCGCGGCGGCGTTCGGCCGGGCCGCCGAGTTGTTCGAGCACGCTGAACTCGGAATCACCCCGGCCGTGCGCGCTGAGCAGCTCGGCCAAGGCGTTCGGCGTGGACCGGTTCTGCGACAGCACGACCGCTTGGCCGCCGCGGCGCACCGCGGTGCTCGGCGGTGCGGTGACCAGACTGATCACCTCGGTGTCGTGCACGTTCCAGCCCATCCGGGCGCACGCCAGCGTTATCGCCGATACATGGGGCAGCACTTTGACTTTGTCCGCGCCGTAGAGACGGATCAGGGTGCCGCCGATGCCGTGCATGAGCGGGTCGCCGCTGGCGACGATGTGGATGTCGTCGGGGGCGTCGGCGGGCAGTGCTTGGACGGCCGGCATCATCGGTGACGGCCACTCGTTACGCTGGGCGGTCACCGTGTCGTCGAGCAAGCCAAGTTGTCGCGATGCGCCGTAAATGACTGTGGCCATTTGCAATTCATTGCGCGATGCCGTCGACAGGCCGGCCATGCCGTCGGCGCCGATACCGACCACGACGATCATCGCGGCATCCTGCGCCAGACGAACTGCGGAAGCAGCCGCATGACGAATGCTGCGGGCCCCAACGCCCACGGGATCCACACCGTGCGTCGGCCCTTCGCCAAAGCACGCGCGGTCGCGGCGGCGACCTGCTGCGGGGTACTGGACAGCGGCGCCGGCGTCATGCCCTCTGTCATACGCCCGATGACGAATCCGGGACGCGAAATGAGTAACCGCACGCCGGTGCCGTGCAGCGCGTCGGCCAGGCCGCTGGCGAAGCCGTCCAGCCCGGCCTTCGCCGAACCGTAGACGTAGTTGGCGCGACGCACGCGCACGCCGGCAATCGAGGAGAACACCACCAGCGATCCCCCGCCGGCCGTGCGCATGGCGGTGGCCAGGTGGGTGAGCATGTTGACCTGGGCGACGTAGTCGGTGTGCACGACGGCCACCGCGTGGGCGGCGTCGGCCTCGGCGCGGGCCTGGTCCCCGAGGATCCCGAAGGCGAGCACCGCGGTGCCGAGGGGCCCGTGCTCGGCGATGATCGAGGCGACCAGCGCGCCGTGCGAGGCCAGGTCGTCGGCGTCGAACTCCCTCGTGTAGACCGCCGTCGCGCCGGCCGCTTCTACGGCGGCGACCTGCTCGCCGAGCTGATCGGCCCTGCGCGCGGCCAGCACCACCGTCGCCCCGGGCGCCAGCAGCCGCGCGAGTTCAATGCCGATCTCGCTGCGGCCACCGAGAATTAGAACTGGACCTGCGCCCGTGTCGTCCACGGCTGCGATTATTACCTGCGCTAGCGTGGGCGGTGATGGCGAACACCACGACGCGGCTCACCAACGACGCTTTGGCGTTTCTGTCCGAACGTCATTTGGCGATGCTGACCACCCTTCGTGCGGACAACTCGCCGCATGTCGTGGCCGTCGGTTTCACCTTCGACCCGGTGACCCATATCGCGCGGGTGATCACCTCCGGGGGCTCGCAGAAGGCCGTCAATGCCGACCGGGCCGGGATGGCTGTGCTCAGCCAGGTCGACGGTGCGCGCTGGCTGTCGCTTGAGGGCCGCTCCAAGGTGAACAACGACGTCGATGCCGTGCGCGACGCGGAGCTGCGGTATGCGCAGCGCTACCGCACCCCGCGGCCCAACCCCCGACGCGTGGTCATCGAAGTTCAAATCGAGCGTGTGCTCGGGTCCTCGGATCTGCTCGACCGCGGCGAGTAGCTTTCGACCCGCCCGCCCGGGGCGCTCGTTGCTGGCAGTGAATTGACCGGCTACCAATACCGTGATTAGCCTCGCCATCAGCGCGGCATGAAATCCTCAACGGTTTGCGGGGTTTGGGACAGCCAGAAGCAGAACGGGCTCGCATGTCGCTTTGTAGGGCGGAACAAACGGCGGATGGGGTGGCGATGTTCGTTGACACCGGCGGTGCCCATCCTGCGAAACTGCGAGCATCACGATGCAGCTCACCTACGTAAGCGTCCCGCATCTGATCGCCGTGGCTGGCGGCAACCCCTGGGCGATCAACAACAGCTTGCAAGTCGGCCGCCCGGCGCAGATTTCCGAATTGGCAGACGCTTTTCGTGCTGCAGGCAGGTGCACGACGGAGTCCAGCGATGCATTCGATGAGGCCCGTCGTCGCTTTGAGGCGTCGTGGAATCGCGACAACGGCGACAACCCGATCAACGACTCCGCCGAAGTGCAGCGCGTGGCCAAATCGCTCGGCTCGCAGTCCTTACAGTTGCCCAAAATCGGAGTGGAGTTGGAGCGCATCGCCGCCGCGCTGGCCGGAGTGCAGCGAAGCGGCACAGTGTTGATCTCGAATTTGGAGACTCAACTGGAAGTCATAGATAGCCAGGCCGGTGTTGCCCTCGCGCGGGAAAACAACGACTACGTCACTGCCCTCGAAGATCAAGCAATCGCCGACACTGAGGCAGCTCTGGGTCAACTTCGGTCAATACGTAGTCAGTACTCTGACTGCCTGCAGAGGTCGCTGAACACACTTCGCACCGAAGGCTACGACGCAACCGCTATTCAGGCGATAGACGCGCCGGGATCCGGTTCGGACGGCGGAGCCCAAGCAAATCGAAGGCAGAACCAAATCGATGCTTTCACAAGGGTTTTCGGTCGACCACCAAGCTCCGCAGCTGATTGGGAAACGGCTGCAGCGCTCGATCCGCATAGCTACGAACCCAAGAACGGTGGCCAGCCGCCCAACATAGTCGTGGGACGGATTAAACCTGTACCAGGGCAAGGGGTTGTGCGAACAAATATGTTCATTCCAGGCCGCGCAGTATGGGACCCCCAGGTTGATTGGCCGCCGATCCATGACAACCTCGGCGATAACCGGGGTTTCTCGCCCACGGCCGGTCCTGAGGACTCGCGGGTGTCGATTTATGTCGACTACGAGAACGGCATCATCGTTGCCCGCCAAAACCCATCAGTCGACGAGAAGACCGGCCAGATT
>NZ_JBVAXR010000008.1:0-98306 GCF_055419445.1 Mycobacterium sp. IDUB_19
GCCATCGTCGCCCACGTCGACCACGGAAAAACCACCCTGGTCGACGCGATGCTTCGGCAGTCCGGCGCCCTGACCCACCGCGGCGACGACACCGTCGAACGACTGATGGACTCCGGTGACCTGGAGAAGGAAAAGGGCATCACCATCCTGGCCAAGAACACCGCCGTCCACCGCAAGAACCCGGACGGCAGCGTGACGGTGATCAACGTGATCGACACGCCTGGGCACGCCGACTTCGGTGGTGAGGTGGAGCGCGGGCTGTCGATGGTCGACGGTGTGCTGCTGCTGGTCGATGCCTCCGAGGGCCCACTTCCGCAGACCCGGTTCGTGCTGCGGAAGGCGCTGGCGGCGCATCTGCCCGTCATCTTGGTGGTGAACAAGACCGACCGGCCCGATGCGCGCATCGCCGAGGTCGTCTCCGAGAGCCACGACCTGTTGCTCGACGTCGCCTCCGACCTCGACGATGAGGCGCAGAAGGCCGCGGAAGATGCGCTCGGACTGCCGACCCTGTATGCGTCCGGTCGCGCCGGCATCGCCAGCACCACCGAACCCGCCAATGGTGAGAATCCCGACGGCGACAACCTCGACCCGCTGTTCGACGTGCTGCTCGAGAACATCCCGCCGCCGCAGGGTGACCCCGACGCCCCGTTGCAGGCGTTGGTGACCAACCTCGACGCCTCGGCCTTCCTCGGCCGGCTCGCGCTCATCCGGATCTACAAGGGCCGGATCCGCAAGGGCCAGCAGGTCGCCTGGATGCGCGAGGTGGACGGCCATCCGGTCATCACGAACGCCAAGATCACCGAACTGCTCGTCACCGAGGGCGTGGAGCGCACGTCTACCGACGAGGCCGTCGCGGGCGACATCGTCGCCGTCGCGGGCTTGCCCGAGATCATGATCGGCGACACGCTGGCGGACCCCGACCACGCGCACGCGCTGCCGCGCATCACCGTCGACGAACCGGCCATCTCGGTGACCATCGGCACCAACACGTCCCCGCTGGCGGGGAAGGTGTCCGGACACAAGTTGACCGCCCGCATGGTGAAGTCGCGGCTGGACTCCGAACTGGTCGGCAATGTGTCGATCAAGGTCGTCGACATCGACCGGCCCGACGCGTGGGAAGTGCAGGGCCGAGGTGAGCTCGCATTGGCGGTGCTGGTCGAGCAGATGCGCCGGGAGGGTTTCGAGCTCACCGTCGGCAAGCCGCAGGTGGTCACCAGGACGATCGACGGCAAGCTGCACGAACCGTTCGAGGCCATGACGATCGACTGTCCCGACGAGTTCGTCGGCGCCATCACCCAATTGATGGCCGCCCGCAAGGGCCGGATGGAGGAGATGACCAACCACGCGGCCGGCTGGGTCCGGATGGACTTCATCGTGCCCAGCCGCGGCCTGATCGGCTTCCGCACCGACTTCCTCACCCTCACCCGGGGCACCGGCATCGCCAACGCCGTCTTCGACGGCTACCGTCCGTGGGCCGGCGAGATCCGGGCCCGGCACACCGGGTCGCTGGTGTCCGACCGGACCGGTTCGGTCACGCCGTTCGCGATGATCCAGCTGTCCGATCGTGGGCAGTTCTTTGTCGAGCCCGGTGATGACACCTATGAGGGCCAGGTCGTCGGGATCAACCCGCGCGCCGAAGACCTCGACGTCAACGTCACCCGCGAGAAGAAGCTGACCAACATGCGGTCCTCGACCGCCGACGTGTTCGAGACGTTGGCCAAGCCACTTCAGCTTGACCTGGAGCAGGCCATGGAATTCTGTGCGAACGACGAATGCGTCGAGGTGACGCCGGAGATCGTGCGGGTCCGCAAGGTCGAACTGGACGCCACCTCCCGGGCCCGCAGCAAGGCGCGAGCAAAGGCTCGGGGCTAGCTTGTTGTTGCCCAACGCCGGCAGGATTCGCAAAGCCGCCGGGGAGGCGGTCGATACCCTGATGGTCGTGCTGCACCGAGCCCGCCACATTTTGCTGATGGTCGGCGTGCTGCTCGCAGTGGTGGGCCTGACGCTGGCGGCCTGCACCGTCAGTCCGCCGCCGGCACCGCAGAGCACCGATACGCCGCACAACACACCGCCGCCGCCGCAGCGGGTCACCCAGATCATCATGGGCATCGACTCGATCGGCGCCGGCTTCAACCCGCATCTGCTGTCCGACCTGTCTCCGGTGAACGCGGCGATCAGTGCCCTGGTGCTGCCCAGCGCATTTCGGCCGGTGCCCGATCCCAACGCAGCCACGGGTTCGCGCTGGGAGATGGACGCGACGCTGCTGGTCTCCGCCGAGGTGACCAACCAGAACCCGTTCACGGTGGCATACAAGATCCGGCCCGAGGCGCAATGGACGGACAATGCCCCGATCGGCGCCGACGACTTCTGGTACCTGTGGCATCAAATGGTCACTCAACCAGGGGTGGTCGACCCGGCCGGCTACGACCTGATCACTGGCGTGCAGTCGCTGGAAGGTGGTAAGCAGGCCGTTGTCACCTTCGCGCAGCCGTATCCGGCATGGAAGGAACTGTTCAGCGATCTGCTGCCGGCGCACATCGTCAAGGATGTGCCGGGCGGCTTCGCCGCCGGACTGGTCAAGTCGCTGACGGTCACCGGCGGGCAATTCCGGGTGGAAAACATCGACCCGCAGCGCGATGAGATCCTGATCGCCCGCAATGACCGCTATTGGGGCCCGCCCGCCAAACCCGCCCTGATCCAGTTCCGCCGGGCCGGTGCGCCGGCCGCGCTGGCCGACTCGGTACGTAACGGCGACACCCAGGTGGCCCAGGTGCACGGTGGCTCAGCGTCTTTCGCTCAGCTGTCGGCCATTCCCGACGTGCGGACCGCCCGGATCATGACGCCGCGGGTCATGCAGCTCACGCTGCGCGCCAACCAGCCTCAGCTGGCCGACACGCAAGTCCGTAAGGGGATTCTGGGACTGCTCGACGTCGACCTGCTCGCCGCCGTGGGCGCCGGCAGCGACAACACCATCTCGCTGGACCAGGCCCAGATTCGGGCACCCAGCGACCCCGGCTATGAACCGAGCGCGCCGCCCGCGATGACCAAACAGGCTGCGCTGGCACTGTTTTCGGCGGCCGGCTACCAGGTCGAGAACAGCCCGCCGACGCCCGAGTCCACGACCCCCCCGCCGACTACGGGGCCGCCGGAAGTGATCCGCGGCCGGATCAGCAAGGACGGCAAGCAGCTGTCGCTGGTGATCGGGGTGGCGTCGAACGACCCGACCTCGGTGGCGGTGGCCAACACCGCCGCGGACCAGTTGCGCAACGTCGGCCTCGCCGCGTCGGTGGCGGCGCTGGATCCGGTGACGCTGTATCGCGACGCGCTGACCAACAACCAGGTGGACGCCATCGTCGGCTGGCATCAGGCCGGTGGAAACCTGGCGACGCTGCTCGCGTCGCGCTATGGCTGCCCCGCATTGGAGGCGACCGCGGTACCGACCGCGACTGCGCCGCCGACGACCACACCCGTCGCCTCGACCTCACCGGCCGCGCCGGTGAGCACCCCGGTAACGCCGACGCCGACGGCGCCCAGTCGTCCGCCCGAGCCCGGGGCCCTGGTGCAGGCGCCGTCGAACCTCACCGGGATCTGCGACCGCAGCCTTCAATCCAACATCGATGCCGCCCTCAACGGCACCAAGAGCATCAACGACGTGATCACCGCGGTGGAACCGCGGCTGTGGAACATGTCGACCGTATTGCCGATCCTGCAGGACACCACGATCGTCGGCGCGGGCCCGAGCGTGCAGAACGTCAGCCTCACGGGTGCGGTGCCGGTCGGCATCGTCGGCGACGCCGGTCAATGGGTGAAAACGGGACCCTAGCGGCGAGATCAGCCGTCCGAGGCCGCCCGCGGCGGGATCACGGTGTCGACGACCAGCGCCAGCTCGCGCCGATTCGGCGGTTCGCCGGTGAGCAGGAAGTGCTGGTTGATCAGGGCCGGGCCGATGCGCGCGGTCAGCGGGGTCAGCGTGGCCGGATCGATATCGCCGGCCTCGACGGCGGCCTGCAGGATCGAATCGATGATCTTCAGCCTGGGGCCCACCACGGCATCGGCGAAGATGGCGCGCATCTCGGGTTCGTGCAGCAGCTGGTGAATGATGTCCAGCCCGGGAAAAGCCGTCTTGCCGGCCAAGATGTCGCGGTGCGAGGTGAACACCGTCAGCAGGGTCTCGCGCGCGGAGCGCCCGGACCGCGGTTCGGGCAGTGTCGGCAGCGCGAACACCAGTGCGGCGTGCACCAGGTCGTGCTTGCTGCACCAGCGCCGGTACAGCGCGGCCTTGCCGGTCTGGGCGCGGGCCGCGATACCTTCCATCGTCAGCCCGCCGTATCCGACCTCGGTCAGCTCGGCCAGCGTGGCCTCGTAGAGCGCGCGCTCGAGCACCTCGCCGCGCCGGCGGCTGCGGATGCCAGTCGGCGCTACTTGGGTGGCTTGCGGCATTTCTCGATAGTAGCCGTAGGCGTTCCTATTTGGTGCGCCCTGGTGCAACACAACGATCGAGATTACCGGTTCGGCTGCGGGTAGGGTGCGTCCATGCCCGAGACTCCGCGGCTGTTGTTCGTCCACGCACATCCCGACGACGAAAGCCTCAGCAACGGCGCCACGATCGCCTACTACGCCGCGCGCGGGGCTCAGGTGAGCGTCGTAACCTGCACGCTCGGCGAGGAGGGCGAGGTCATCGGGGACCGCTGGGCCGAGCTCGCGGTCGATCGTGCGGACCAACTCGGCGGCTATCGGATCGGCGAACTCACCGCGGCATTGCATGCGCTGGGCATCGGTGCGCCTATCTATCTCGGTGGCGCGGGACGCTGGCGCGACTCGGGGATGGCGGGCGCCGAGAAGCGGCGCCGCGAACGGTTCGTCGACGCCGACGAAGGCGAGGCCGTCGGGGCGCTGGTCGCCATCATTCGCCGGCTACGCCCGCACGTCGTCGTCACCTACGACCCCAACGGGGGATACGGGCATCCCGACCACATCCGGGCCCACGCCGTCACCACCGCCGCGGTCGAAGCGGCCGGCCCTGGACTCGAGGGGGCCGACTACCCCGGCGAGTCCTGGGTGGTGCCGAAGTTCTACTGGACGGTGATCGGATTCAACGCGTTCATGGCCGGGTGGCACGCACTGGACCCCGGCGATCTGCTGCCGGGCTGGGCGATCCCGCCCGAAGACCAATTCGACTTCGGGTATCCCGACGAAAAGATCGACGCCGTCGTGGCGCCGCCGCCGGATGCGCTGGCCGCCAAGGTGGCCGCGCTTACCGCGCACGCCACGCAGGTAATCGTCGGCCCGACCGGGCGGGCCTGTGCCCTGTCGAACAACATGGCGCTGCCGATCCTTGGTGAGGAGCACTACGTTCTGGTCGCCGGCTCCGCCGGCGACCGCGATGGGCGGGGCTGGGAGACCGATCTACTCGCGGGACTCAATCTCGGCGGGTCCGCGACGCGGTAGGCTGCCATACAGGCAGCCACGGAAGGAATTCGTATGGACCCCGACCTGGACCCTAACCAGCAGCATTGGCAGGACCGACTGGACAGCTTGCAGTGGGTTATCGGCTCCATAATGTCCAATATCGACAGCGTCCCGACCTGACCGAAACCAAGCCACGCGCCGCGTCCATTGAGGATGCCGGCGCGACGGACCCCGCTATTCGCGTCGTGGTACTGGCGTTATTGGCCGTCGACGGGGTCTTATCCGCACTAGCCGGTGCTCTGCTGCTGCCTTGCTATATCGGCACGATTCCGTTTCCGATCAGCGGATTGATCAGCGGTTTGGTCAACGCCGCCCTGGTCTGGGCCGCCAGCCGATGGACGCGGTCGGCGCGGGTGGCGGCGCTGCCGCTGTGGACGTGGCTGCTGACGGTGGCGGTGATCAGCATGGGTGGTCCCGCCGACGACATCATTTTGGGAGGTAGTGGGCTGATGGCCTATGGCGCCCTGCTGCTGATCGTGCTCGGGGTGACACCGCCGGTAATGGTGATGTTCCGGCGCGGCCACCACTACGGCTGACGCTTACCGGCCTGGCGCTAATGTTGCGCATACGGCACCCGACATGGTTGCCGAAATTTAGATGCTGGGACGCGCGGATGAAATTCGATCGTTGGGAAGTTACACCAAGGTGCCGCTGACTCCGGGCGAGGAGCCCACCGCTCTGCCTAATCCTGCTATTCCGCCTACGGCCAGCGCGTCTGCGCTGCGGCGGGTGCTGCGCCGGGCTCGCGACGGCGTCGCGCTGAACGTCGACGAGGCTGCCGTGGCGATGACCGCGCGCGGTGCCGACCTTGCCGACTTGTGTGCGAGCGCGGCGCGGGTGCGCGACGCGGGTCTGGAATCGGCGGGCAGGCGCGGCGCAAGCGGCCGGCTGCCGATCACCTATTCGCGCAAGGTGTTCATCCCCGTCACTCATCTCTGCCGGGACAACTGCCATTACTGCACGTTTGTCACCGTGCCGGGCAAACTTCGCGCCCAGGGCGCCGGCATGTATCTGGAGCCCGACGAGATCCTCGACATCGCCCGGCGTGGCGCCGAACTGGGTTGCAAGGAAGCACTATTCACCCTCGGCGACCGCCCGGAGGACCGCTGGCCCGAGGCCCGCGACTGGCTCGATGAGCGCGGCTACGACTCGACGCTGTCCTATGTGCGCGCGATGGCGATTCGGGTGCTGGAGGAAACCGGACTGTTGCCGCACCTGAATCCGGGCGTGATGAGCTGGTCGGAGATGTCGCTGTTGAAGCCGGTGGCGCCGTCGATGGGCATGATGCTCGAGACGACGTCGCGGCGGCTTTTCGAGACGAAAGGGCTTGCGCACTACGGCAGCCCGGACAAAGACCCCGCGGTCCGGCTGCGCGCGCTTACCGATGCAGGCCGGTTGTCGATTCCGTTCACCACCGGCCTGCTGGTCGGCATCGGGGAGACGCTGGCCGAACGTGCCGATACCTTGCATGCGATTCGCAAGTCGCACAAGGAATTCGGTCATGTTCAAGAAGTGATCGTGCAGAATTTCCGGGCCAAGGAGCACACCGCGATGGCCGGTGTCCCCGATGCCGGCATCGAGGACTACCTGGCGACGATCGCGGTGGCGCGGTTGGTACTCGGCCCCGGCATGCGCATCCAGGCGCCGCCGAACCTGGTGTCCCGGCAGGAGTGCCTGGCGCTGGTGGCCGCCGGAGTCGACGACTGGGGCGGGGTTTCACCGCTGACGCCCGACCACGTCAACCCGGAACGGCCCTGGCCCGCCTTGGACGAGCTGGCGGCCGTGACCGCCGAAGCCGGATTCGACTTGGTGCAGCGGTTGACCGCGCAACCCAAATACGTCCAGGCGGGCGCCGCGTGGATCGACCCGCGGGTGCGTGGACATGTTGTGGCGCTGGCTGATCCGGCGACCGGGCTGGCGCGCGACGTCAACCCCACGGGTCTGCCCTGGCAGGAACCCGACGACGCGCAATCGACCGGACGGGTCGATCTCAATGCCTCGATCGACACCGAGGGCCGCAACAGCGAGGCGCGCAGCGATCTCGACAGTGCGTTCGGGGACTGGGAATCGATCCGCGCGCATGTGCACGAGCTTGCCGCCGCCGCGCCTGTGCGTATCGACACCGACGTGCTCGCCGCGTTGCGCTCGGCCGAGCGCAACCCCGCCGCCTGCACCGACGACGAGTACCTGGCCCTGGCCACGGCCGACGGCCCGGCATTGGAAGCGGTTGTCGCGCTGGCGGATTCACTGCGCCGCGACGCGGTCGGCGACGACGTGACCTTCGTGGTGAACCGCAACATCAACTTCACCAACATCTGTTACACCGGCTGCCGGTTCTGTGCTTTCGCGCAGCGCAAGGGCGACGCCGACGCGTACTCGCTGTCCGCGCAGGAAGTCGCCGACCGCGCCTGGGAGGCGCACGTCGAAGGTGCGACCGAGGTGTGCATGCAGGGCGGGATCGACCCCGAGTTGCCGGTCACCGGATACGCCGACCTGGTGCGCGCCGTCAAGGCCCGGGTCCCGTCGATGCACGTGCACGCGTTTTCCCCGATGGAGATCGCCAACGGCGTGACCAAGAGCGGGCTGAGCGTTCGCGAATGGCTGATCAGCCTGCGCGAGGCCGGGCTGGGAACCATCCCGGGCACCGCCGCGGAGATCCTCGACGACGAAGTGCGCTGGGTACTCACCAAAGGCAAGCTGCCCACCTCGATGTGGATCGACATCGTCAGCACCGCGCACGAGGTGGGCCTGCGGTCGTCGTCGACGATGATGTACGGACACGTAGACAGTCCGCGGCACTGGGTCGGCCACCTCAATGTGCTGCGTGAAATCCAGGATCGCACCGGCGGTTTCACCGAGTTCGTGCCATTGCCGTTCGTGCATCAGAGCTCACCGTTGTATCTGGCCGGCGCGGCGCGTCCCGGGCCCACCCATCGCGACAACCGGGCGGTACACGCATTGGCGCGAATTATGTTGCACGGCCGCATTTCCCAGATTCAGACCAGCTGGGTCAAGCTCGGGACCGAGCGCACCCAGGTGATGCTCAACGGCGGCGCCAACGACCTGGGCGGCACGCTGATGGAGGAGACCATCTCGCGGATGGCGGGCTCCGAGTACGGGTCGGCGAAGACGGTGGCGGAGCTGACCGCGATCGCCGAGGGGATCGGTCGCCCCGCGCGCCAGCGCACCACCGACTACAGCCCGCTGGCCGCGTAGTTGTCGGTGGCCGCGGGTATACCCGAGGCCGTGAAGCGAGTCATCGGCGCAACCATTGACCAAGACCGATTCCCCGAATGGCAGCCCTTTGTCGATGCGGTGCAACAGCGTCGACCCGAAGCCGGTACCTGGTGTGAAGCCTGGACCGTGCGCGACATCGTCATCCATCAAGCCGGAAACGCCGAGGAACTCGCCCGGGTGCTGGGCGCGCATCTGGCCGGCGAACCCGTCGGCACCCGCGGCTTCAAGGAACGCGAGGGCCCATTGCGCGATCTCGACGACGCGGACCTGTGGGACGCGCTGACCGAGCGGATGGCCACCCTCAGCGATGTCGCCGCCGCGGCCGATCAGGTTCCCGCGGACACCGACGTCGCCTGGACCGGTCGCACGATGAAGGTGCCCTGGTTCGCCGAGCACATGCGCGAAGAGCTGGTTCTGCATGGCTGGGACATCACCGGCGACCCCGGTATCCCGACGGCCTTCCAGGCCGCGTTGGCCGAGCCGTGGATGACGACGCACAGCGTCTTTGCGGTGGGCCGACCGCTGCTGGCCAAGGGAGTCAAGCAGCTGCGGCCGGGCGAGCGGATCGAGGCACGGCTGCGAGTCGCCGGCACCGACGACGTCCTGCTCGATGCGCAGACCCACCGCACCACGATCGGGCTCGCCGCGCCCGAGGGGCCGGCCGCATTGGAAACCGATGCCGCCGCACGAGTGTTGCTGCTGTGGGGGCGCCGCCCCGCCGATCCGTCGCGAATCTGCAGCCGCGTCGGCCCGGAGGCCCTGGGCCGACTGCGGCTACTGCTCAGCGGTTACTGAGCGAGCCGTTGGCTCAGTAGTTGTTACAGACGACCGCGACTTGCTGGATCGTGTTGAAGTACTTCACGGCCGCCGGCATGCCCTGGATCTGCGCAGCCATCTGCTGGCGCTTGGGAGGCGGAGCGGCGAGGAACTGCCGGATGTAGTTCTGCGCGAACGGTGAATCGTTCAACTGCTGGGCGGTTGCCGGATCATTCGCGTTGAGTGCCGCCATCACCTGCCCGTAGTTGCAGGTTGTGTTGATGATCGGATCCATGGGGTCTGCCGAAGCAACCCCCGCCGCGGCGCTCAGCGCCACTGCCGCACCACCAACCGCGGCTGCCAGTTTGCTTAACGACAGCGTCATCATGCTTGGACACCTTCCCCGGATTTATGAAGCCAACGACGGCTATGTGATCTGCCCTGACGGCTGCCGTCTCGGACGAGGCTACCAGCCGGCGCGGGCGTTCTTTTGTTTCACGGTTATTCGCCAGCCCGGCCCCGAACGTAACCATCTCCCGATCAACGTGTGGGTGACGTTCGTCACACCGGGAAATCGTCTGGCGGATTACCGCTCGCCGATCTCGTCGCCGCATTCGAATGGTCGGTACGGCGACCTGCACGGCTGCGAGACTGCCCGTATGGAAACTCGGCATCGCCGTGGCGTGCCAACTAGTTGACGTGTATGTGCAACGTCTAGTATCAGTAACCGAAAGCTTTGCTTATGGCGGCCGGGAGCGCCGCGGCGAGGTTAAACAGCAGCCCACACCGAGCAGTACATCGAGAAAACGTTGAGGAGTCGTCCGTGACGTACACGATCGCCGAGCCCTGCGTCGACATCAAGGACAAGGCGTGTATTGAAGAATGCCCCGTCGACTGCATTTACGAGGGCGCTCGGATGCTTTTCATCCACCCCGACGAGTGCGTGGACTGTGGGGCCTGCGAACCGGTCTGCCCTGTCGAGGCGATCTACTACGAAGACGACGTGCCCGAACAGTGGAGCCAATACACCCAGATCAACGCGGACTTCTTCGTTGAGCTGGGCTCGCCCGGTGGTGCGGCCAAGGTCGGGATGACCGAGAATGACCCGCAAGTGGTCAAGGATCTGCCGCCACAGGGCGAAGGAGACTGAGGGGGACCAGTGCTGCAGGAGCCCAGGGGGGGCCGGCCTGCTGTGTCGGCGTCCCTGCCGGAGTTTCCCTGGGACACCCTGGCCGATGCGAAAGCATTGGCCACGGCCCATCCGGACGGCGTCGTCGACCTGTCCATCGGAACCCCGGTAGACCCCGTCGCGCCGGTGATTCAAGAGGCGCTGGCCGCCGCTAGTTCCGCGCCTGGGTATCCCGCCACTGCCGGCACCGCAGAGCTGCGTGCATCCGTGGTCACGGCGCTGGGCCGCCGCTTCGGCGTCACCGGGCTCGCCGAGTCCGCCGTGCTGCCGGTGATCGGCACCAAGGAACTCATCGCCTGGCTACCGACCCTGCTGGGCCTTGGCCCCGCGGACGTGGTCGTAGTTCCCGAGCTGGCCTATCCCACCTACGACGTCGGCGCCCGGCTGGCCGGTGCCCAGGTGGTCCGCGCGGACTCGCTGACCCAACTGGGGCCGCAATCGCCGGCGCTGGTCTACCTGAATTCGCCGAGCAATCCGACCGGACGCGTACTGGGCCTCGATCATCTGCGCAAGGTCGTCGGGTGGGCGCGGGAACGTGGTGTCGTGGTGGCGTCCGACGAGTGCTACCTGGGGTTGGGCTGGGAGGCCGAGCCGCTGTCGGTGTTGCACCCCGCTGTCTGCGACGGTGACCACACCGGATTGCTGGCCGTGCATTCGCTGTCGAAGAGCTCGTCGCTGGCGGGGTACCGGGCCGGCTTCGTCGCCGGTGATCCCGGCCTGGTCGCCGAGCTGCTGGCGGTGCGCAAGCACGCCGGAATGATCGTGCCGACACCGGTGCAGTCCGCCATGGTGGCTGCGCTGGACGACGACGACCACGAGAAGGTGCAGCGCGAGTGCTACGCCCGGCGTCGGGCCGCCCTGGCGCCGGCCCTGCGCGCGGCGGGTTTCGCGATCGACGATTCCGAGGCCGGGCTGTATCTGTGGGCTACCCGCGGCGAGCCGTCACGTGACAGCGTCGGGTGGTTGGCCCGCCTGGGCATCCTGGTGGCGCCGGGCGAGTTCTACGGCCCTCGCGGCGGGCGCCACGTCCGCGTCGCGCTGACCGCCACCGACGAGCGCATCGACGCCGCGGTGCAGCGGCTCACCGCATCGCCCGCACACTGATCGCGAGAAATTCCGCATCGGATCTTTCCCCGACCGGCTGAACCGGCACAATGCATCGAAGGCATTACCCAACCGCTCGGGGTAAGGAATCCTGTCGTGACAACTTCGGCTGGCAAACTGCGCATCCCGCTGTCGATCGAGGACATAGGCAAACGCCTCTTTCTCGGGAAGCCGCTGATCACCGATGATCTGGCAGGCGAGAAGCTGTCGAATCCGGTTGCGCTGGGTGCACTTTCGCCGGATGCGATCTCGTCGACCGCCTACGGCACCGAGCAGATCCTGATCGAACTGCTGCCGGCGGCCGGGCTGGCGGCTTTTGCGCTGCTGCTGCCCATCACCGGCGTCATCTTGGTGATTCTGGTGTTGGTGACCGCGTCGTATCGCCAGGTCGTCATGGCCTACACCAGGGCGGGCGGGTCCTACATCGTCGCCCGGGAGAACTTCGGGCCCCGGACCGCTCAGATCGCCGCCGCGGCCCTGCTGATCGACTACGTCGTCACGGTGGCGGTGCAGGCGGCGGCGGGAACGGTTGCGGTGGTGTCGGCGGTCCCGGCGTTGGGTCCCTACAGCCTGGCAATCACGGTCGGCGTGGTGCTGTTCATTTGTTACGCCAACCTGCGCGGATTACGGGAAGCGGGGCGGCCGTTTGCGGTGCCAACTTACTTCTTCGTCGCCATGATCACCCTGACGATCGTGACCGGTGTCATCCGCGAAATATTCGGAGATTTGCCGGTATACGACCCCAGCCACATCGCCGGAACGGTGGCGGTCCATCAGAGCAACGGCTTGGTGATGGGCGCGACGATTCTGGTGTTGCTGCGTGCGTTCGCCAATGGCGGTTCTTCGCTGACGGGAGTGGAGGCGATCTCCAATACCGTCACCGTTTTCCAGAAGCCGCAGGGCATCAACGCGCGTCGGGTGCTCACTGCCATGGCGTGCATTCTCGCGTTCTTACTCGCCGGTGTGGCTTATCTGGCCCATGTCACCCACGCCACCCCCTATGTTGCCGGCTATCCATCGGTGTTATCCGAGGTCGCCCGCGCGGTCTTCGGCAACGGGGTAGTGGGCAACGTCTTCTACAGTCTCGTCCAGGTATCGACGGCGGCCATCCTGTTCACCGGTGCGAACACCAGCTTCAACGGATTCCCGGCGCTGGCGAGTTTCGTTGCCGAGGACCGCTTTCTGCCGCGGCAGCTGATGAAACGCGGTTACCGCCTGGTGTTCTCGAACGGCATCATCGCGCTCACCGCACTGTCGGTGGTATTGCTGTTGACGACCGGCGGCTCGGTCAACGCACTGGTTCCCTTTTACGCGATCGGCGTGTTCACCGGATTCTCGATGGCCGGCTACGGAATGACCAAACACCATCTGACGCACCGGGAACCGGGCTGGCGGCGTCGACTGGCGATCAACCTCTCCGCCGGAATCCTGTCCACGGTCGTGGTGGGCATCTTCGCGGTGGCGAAGTTCACCGAGGGTGCCTGGCTGGTAGTCGTGGTCTTTCCCATCTTGGTGTTCATCCTGATACGTCTGAACCGGGAATATCGGGCGGAGGCCGCCATTCTCGAGATGTTCCGCACCGACCGGCCCGATTTGGTGAAGTACGCGCGGCACAAGGTGTTCGTGTTCGTGAACTCGGTTGACCTCGCGGTGATCGAAGCGCTTCGCTACGGCAAGGGACTGCGGGCCGACGAAATGATCGCGGTGCACTTCATGGTCGACGCGGCGCTCGCCGCGCAAATCCGGAAACGCTGGGATCACTTCGAACTCGACACCCGGCTGCGAGTTGTGGACTGTCCCGACCGGCGGATCATCCGGGCCGCGCAAGTGTTTGTCGCCAAGGCACGCGACGAACATCGCAATACCAATGTGACGGTGCTGTTGCCACGCCGAACGTTTGCGCCGCTGTTCGGACGGCTGCTCCACGACCGCACCGCCGACAAGATCGCCCGGGCCGTCAGCTTGATCCCGGATGCCGCGGCGACGATCGTGCCTTACGACGTGCAATCGCGGATCGAGGAGGCGTACCCCGAACGCATCGAGCAACGGGTCGCGCGCGAAGTCGAGAAGTTGGGGGCGTGGGTTGCCCGCGGCGAGGACCAGGACGTCGAAGCCTTCGAGCATCCCGATCCGTCGCGTTCGGTGCTCACCGTGGCGGGCCTGATTCCGGGACACCGCGCCACCTTCGAGGGACGGGTCAGCGAGGTCGAGGACACCAACGAAGGCAGACGCACACTTCGGTCGATCGTCGTCGGCGACCACAGCGGCGAGATCAGCGTTACCTTCCGTCCCGGGCATGGGGGCGCCGACATCCAGCCCGGTCAGCTATTGCGGATCATCGGCAAGCCCAGGCAGAGCGGCAGCCGGCCGATGTCGATGGTCGACCCGGCCTACCACATCGTGGAAGACCCGGCGCAGGCCGGCAGGGCCGGGCCGTCACAAGCCGACGCAACCTGAGCGTTAACGTGGGGACGGCATGAATGACGTGCCGGCGTTCCACGGAAAGGACAGCAGTGAAACGACTGCGAGCCGTATTGGCGTCGATTCTGAGTGTCGCATTCGCCGCCAACGGATATCGGCCGTTGAGCAGGGGCGGATACGGCTCCGTTTTCGCGTTCGCCTATGGCGTATTCGCCTCCGAGCTCCCGCTGGCGATGCTCGGTGTCCAGTTCACCACCCTGGCGGCGCTGTCGCGCCGGTTGCCCCCGCGCACACGGCGATTGAGCTGGCTGCTGTCGGCGGTGTCGTGGCTGGGACTGCTCGGGTTGCGTCATGTCGGGCGCAAGGCCAACGAGCCGCTGACCGCCGCGCTCGACGCCGGCTTGGGTACCGACCGCCGAACCGAGTCCGGTGATCTGTGGAAGCGGCCCGCGCCCGGCGGAGCGACCGCGAAGAAGCCCGGCGCCGCCCGCATGCTGCGGATCTACCGCGACTACGCGCACCACGGCGACATCAGTTACGGCGAGTTCGGTTCGCGCAACCACCTCGACATCTGGCGACGGCCCGACCTCGACCGTGACGGGCGGGCTCCGGTGTTGCTGCAGATCCCCGGCGGTGCCTGGATGGTGGGGAACAAACGCGGACAGGCACATCCGTTGATGAGTCACTTGGCCGAATTGGGTTGGATCTGCGTGGCGATCAACTACCGACTCAGCCCGCGCTCCACCTGGCCCGACCACATCGTCGACGTCAAGCGCGCGATCGCGTGGACAAAGGAGAACATCGCCTCCTACGGCGGCGACCCGGACTGGATTGCGATCACCGGGGGTTCGGCCGGCGGACACCTGACTTCGCTGGCCGCACTCACCCCGAACGATCCGCGGTTTCAGCCGGGCTTTGAAGATGCCGACACCCGGGTGGACGTGGCGGTGCCGTTCTACGGCGTCTACGATTTCACCGCGACCGGCGACGCGATACACCCGATGATGGCGGCAATGGTGGCCAAGAACGTATTCAAGCTAAGCCGCACGGAGATCGCCGAGCCGTTCCGCGCGGCTTCGCCGATTGCCCACATCCATCAAGATGCCCCACCGTTTTTCGTGCTGCACGGCACCAACGACTCGTTGGTCCCCGTCGAGCAAGCCCGCAGCTTCACGGCCCGACTTCGCGAGGTCAGCCGCCAGCCCGTGGTGTACGCCGAGTTGCCTTGGGCGCAGCACGCGTTCGAGATGTTCGGCTCGGCCCGCGCGGCGCACGCCGCGGTGGCAGTCGAGCAATTCCTCGCCGAAATGTATGTGCGCCGCGACCGCCAAGGTTCAACCGCGCCCGCTTAAAGACTTCGCATACCGATGAATACCAGCACACACCCGGCCGCGGCCAACAAGCTGGCGACCTCGACGCGCCGGCGCGACCGGATCCAAATTTGCAGCGCGACCATCCAGGCGCGCGTCTGCTGGGGCGCCAGCAGGTAGGCCAAAAGCGGGATCTCCACGAGCGCGAACGCCACCACGTGAAACATCAGCAGCGCACCGAACTGTGTCATGGCGGCAGTCCCGGAGGCCACGATGGCGGCCAACGCCGCGAGATAATCCACGGATGGCAACGCGATCCCAAGACCCGCCACCCCCGCCACCCACAGCGAACGCCCGTGCAGTAGCCGCCTCGAAAACCTGCCCAGGCCATGATGTGCGCGGACGTCCGACTCGTCCGCGGTCCGGGATTTGAAGCGCCCGACCTTGTCCCTGAGCACGACCTGTGCACTCAGCGCGACGGCGACAACCACGGCCGTCCCGCCGATCAGGATCTGAAGTTTCGGCAACGTGATGTGCGACGAACTGAGCAGCCTGCGCTGAAGTCCGAACACCACGGCCAGGCCCACGCTCATGCCCATCGCGAAGCCTCCGCAGAGGAATGCGAAGAGTTGCAGCATCGGTCTGGGTCGGTTGAGCATCAGCACGGTCATGCCGATCCGGAACGGCTCGACGCTCATCGCGAAGGCCATTACCAGCAGGGTGATCCACATGTCAGGCTTCGGCGGTTAGGCGTCCGACCGGGTGTTGCGCAGCAGGGTAACGACGGACGAGTTCTGCATGGGCGTCACGTTACCGTCTTGCCCGCGGACCGGCGTGTTGCGCCTCGCGAGATTCTCTCGCTAGATGCTTACGCCCCAATGGAATACGCGCGAGGTCAGCAGGACGATGCCCAGCGAGACCGTCGCGACGACTGTGAGTCCTATCACAGCCACGACGAGAGGGCGCCATCCGGTGCGCGCGATTTGGCGGAAATCGGTGTTGAGCCCGACGCCGGCGAAGGTGAGGAGAAACGCCCATTTCGACACGTTCGCCAGGTTGGTGGTTTGCCCCTTCGTCAGCCAGCCGGCGGTCGCGATCGCCGACACCGCCAGGAAACCCAGCACGAACTTCGGGAATTTCTGCCAGATGAACGCCGCCTTGGCTTTTGCGCCGGGGGCGATCTCATCGGCCTGTCCGCGCGCGGCCCAGTACAGCGCGAAACCCAGGACGACAAACCCGATCAGCGCGTTGCGGGTCGACTTGACCAGCACCGCGATCTTGCCGGCGTGGTCGGAGTACAGGTAGCCGGTGGCGGTGGTCTCGGCAGTGTTGTCCACGGAAAGACCTGCCCACAGCCCGAATTCGTGATCCGTCAGCCCGATCGCATGTCCCAGCGGCGGCAGCACGAACAGCGACACCGCGCCCAACGCCAGGATGGCCGCGATGGCGTAGCTGACCTCGGAGTTGCGGGCGCGGATCGCGCCCTTGGCCGCCACGATCGCCGACACCCCGCAAATCGACGTGCCTATCGCCAGCAGCGAGCCCAGCTTGCCGGATAACCCGAAAGCCCGCGCCACCACGATGATGACGGTTCCGGCGATCGTCATGTCCACCAGAATCTGGACCAGGCTGATCGCGCCGAGCTTGGCGATATCGCCGAGCACGAAACGCGCGCCCAGCACCACGATCCCGATCTTGAGCCAGAATTCGTAAGTCTGCACGCCCGGACGAAATATCCGGTGCAGGCCGACGGTGTTGGTGATCAGCAGCCCAATCACAATGGCCCACAACACGTATTCGATATCGGGCAACCGCCAGTGTTCGTGTTTGGCGAGCGTGTTCCACCAGATCTGGGCGTATTTGCCCAGCAGGCCGACGGCGATCAGCAGCAAAACACCCGGCAGGTAGTCCAGCGGCCGCCTGCTGGTAAAGGTCGGTTCTTCCAGCGTTTCTTGCGGCTCGATTCCAGTGGTGCTCATGCGGTCACCACGGAATCTTTCCGAGCGCATCGGCCACCGCCAACGCGGCGATCGCACCGGCGACCACAGTCGCCCACCAGTCCACCGATATCGAGCCGACCCGCTCGCGCCAATCACTCACGCACGCATATTTGCCTGCGCGGCGCCGCAGACCAAGTGATTAGATCGCGCTGAATCTAGGTAGCGGGCCGTTGTGGGCTGCGCTCGTCGAGTAGCGCGATGACCGCAGCGGCGAGATCGTCGATGTTGGCGACGGAGGTGTCGAGCACGAGGTCCGGGTTTTCCGGTGGTTCGTAAGGCGCGTCGACACCGGTCAGGCCCTTGAGTTCACCTCTGCGCGCACGTGCGTAAAGGCCTTTGGGATCCCGTCTTTCGCATTCGGCCAGTGAGGTGGCGACGTGCACCTCGATGAAAGGCAGCTTGGCGGCAGCGTTGAGTGCTCGGGCGGTCTCGCGGTCCGACTTGAGTGGCGACACCAGCGAGGCCAGTGCGACCACGCCCGCGTCGGCCAGCAGTCGAGTCAAATGGCCGACGCGCCTGATATTTTCGGTGCGATCGCCGGGGGAGAAGCCCAAATCGTCCGACAGGCCATGGCGCAGGTTGTCGCCGTCCAACAGGTAGGCCACCCGTCCGGATTCGACGAGTGCCCGCTCCACGGCCACCGCGACCGTCGACTTGCCGGATGCGGGCAGGCCGGTGAACCAGATTGTTGCCCCGGCCTGTCCGGTGGCGTGCCACCGATGGCCACGGTCCAGTGCCGAGGGATGCCAGCGGATGTCGGTGCGCGGGTGGGTGCCGGGCTTGACCTCTCGGGCCTCGATGATGGTGCCGGCACCGACGGTGTCGTTGGTGGTCTCGTCGATCAGGATGAAAGCACCGCTGTCGCGGTTGTCGGTGTAGCTGTCGGCGATCACGACTGAGCTGGTGCGCAGGGTTACGGTGCCGATGTCGTTGAGCACCAACTCAACTGGCTGATCGAGCTCGTCGAGCGTCTCGGGATCCAGCCGCGAGTGCAGCGCCTGCACGGTGGCCCGAACGGTCTTGCTGGTCTGCTTGAGGGCCAGCCGGTCACCGGCCCGCAGCGGAGTGTCGACGAACCAGCACACGGTCGCGTCGAGTTCCCGGGCGGGTACCGGCAGGACGGCGTCGTCGGCCCCGCTGACCAGTACGTCGCCGCGGCCCACGTCGATGTCGTCGGACAGCTCGATCGAAACCGACAGCGGGGCAACACCTGTGGTGCGCTCATCGTCCAGGGTGTCCAGCGCGGTTACCGTCGATCGGGTGCCGGCGGGCAGCGAGATCACCGGGTCGCCGACGGACAGCGTTCCCGCCGCGAGCCGTCCGGTGTAGCGGCGCCGCACGTCGGCGGTGGGCCGCGAAACCCATTGCACGGGTAGGCGCAGCCGCGACGGCTCGGCGTTCGGCGCGGCCAGTTCGATGCTCTCCAGGTACTCGAGCAGAGTCGGGCCGCTGTACCAGGGCGTGCGGTCGGAGCGGTGCACGACGTTGTCGCCGTGCTTGGCGGCGATCGGGATCACCGTGATGTCGACCTCGCCCAGCCGTGCCGCCAATTGCCGCAGCTGGTCCTCCACGTCGGCGAACCCGGACTGGTCGAAGTCGATCAGGTCGATCTTGTTGACGGTCGCAACAAAGTGCTTGATGCCCAACAGCTTTGCGATTCGGGCGTGCCGGCGGGTCTGCCTGAGCACTCCGGCGCGCGCGTCGACCAGCAGGATGGCCACGTGGGCGTTGGAGGCGCCGGTGAACATGTTGCGGGTGTAGCGCTCGTGGCCGGGAGTATCGGCCAGGATGTAGCTTCGGGCGGCGGTGGAGAAGAACCGGTAGGCGACGTCGATCGTGATGCCCTGTTCGCGTTCGGCGCGCAAACCGTCCGACAGCGCCGCGAGGTCGGCGATGCCTTCCTCGTCGGTCACGGCTTCCAGGTGATCCAGCGGCAGGCTGTCGGTGTCGTGCAGCAGGCGCCCGATCAGGGTGCTCTTACCGTCGTCGACCGAACCCGCGGTGGCGATGCGCAGCAGCTGGCGGGTAATGCCCTTGGCGGGCAAGGTCTTTGCGGTGTCCTCGGTGGCCGTCATCAGAAGTAGCCCTCTCGCTTGCGGTCTTCCATTGCGGCGGCCGACGTGCGGTCGTCAGCTCGCGTTTCGCCGCGCTCGGACACTGTCGCGGCTGAGATCTCGGTGATCACCCCGGCGATGTCGGTGGCCCGCGAACGCACCGCGCCGGTGATGGTCAGGTCGCCGACGGTGCGGTAGCGCACCCACTCGACGGCCGATGTTTCGCTGCCGTGGGGATTGGCGTACTCCGACACCGCCAGCAGAATGCCGTCGCGCTCGAACACCTCGCGTTCGTGTGCGTAGTAAATCGTCGGTATCTCAAGGTCTTCCAGCTCGATGTAGCGCCAGACATCCAGTTCGGTCCAGTTACTCAGCGGGAACACCCGCACCTGCTCGCCCTTCTTGATCCGGCCGTTGTACAGCGACCAGGGCTCTGGGCGTTGTGCGCGTGGATCCCACTGACCGAACTCGTCGCGGAAGCTCAGGATGCGTTCCTTGGCGCGGGCCCGCTCCTCGTCGCGGCGGGCGCCACCGAAGGCCGCGTCGAATTCACCGGCCTCCAACGCGTCGAGGAGGGTGCGCGTTTGCGCCCGGTTGCGCGACGCGCCGGGTCCGGGATCGGGGACCCGGCCATTGTCGATGGACTCCTGAACCGACGCGACGATCAACTTGTGCCCGTGGCCGGTGACTCTGCGGTCGCGAAATTCGATGACCTCGCCGAAGTTGTGACCGGTGTCGACGTGCATCACCGGGAACGGCAGCGGCAGTGGCCGAAATGCCTTCTCCGCCAGACGGATTAGCACGATCGAGTCCTTGCCGGCCGAAAACAGCAGGACCGGCCGCTCGAGTTCGGCGACGACCTCGCGGATGATGTGCACCGCTTCTGCTTCCAGCAGCCGCAATTCGTCCACGCGGGTTTCGGTCGTGGTGGTCATGTCGGTAGCCCCTCTCTTTCGGCTTCCGCCCGGTACCGGTCCACCCAGTCGTCGGAACGTTGGTCGGCTTGGCGCTCCAGCACCGGTCGGGGCGCCAGCTGTGGGTCGAGGCCCAATGCCTCGAGGATGGTGCCCACCACCTGAGTGAGGTTGCGCCACAACACCGGATACGGAATTTCCATCGGCTTGACGTCTTCTTCGGCAAACCAGTTTCGCCAGCCTTGTTCCTGGGCGCGCAGCATCGTGATGACGTGCGCGATGGCGCCCGCGTGATAGGTGGCGCGCGCATCGCGGACCGGGTCGGGCCGCCCGCGCCAGACCCGGGTCTGCACCGCGCGCCAGAACGACACCGCCTGCGAGACCACATCGGGCCGATAGACATAGACGAGGAGTGGGTCCTCACCGACGACATCGCGGATCGCGGACAACAGGCCATCGCCCGACCGATTCGGCAGACTGTCGGCGCGCTCCAGCAGCAGCGGCGTCTGGTTCCACATCAGCTTGCCGCCCCAGATACCGTTCGGTGTTCTGCCGACGGTGCGGATGTAGTCGCGCCAGATCTCGGCGGGCGCGAGGTCCGGCTTTCCTTCGTCCAGCGGATCGAGCAGGCTCAAAATCGACTCGTCGTCGATGCCGGTGAACCACTCGCGCGGCTGCGGGGACTGGCTGGTGGTCGGCAGATACTGGAAGAACTCCTGGGGCTCGCCGGCCACGCCGGTCGCGCGCAACGATTCGACGAGCAGCGTGCTGCCGCTGCGCTGGGAAGCCAGCACCAAGTAGGACGACGGATTTACTGCCACCAGCAAAGCCTAGCCGGACGGAAATCCGCTGCAACACGCAGATTTACGTTCACGCTGAGCATAACTAAGGCGGCTGATTGCGCTCGGCGACGTGCAGGTCGTTGAGTGCGCGTTCGGTGTTGATGCGGTGGGTGCCGTCTCGAGGTGCCGCCGCGCAAAGGTGACTACCGGCCTGCCCGCAACTCGCCCTAAACTTCGGCGCATGGGGACGAACGAACTAAAGGTGCCCTCCGACCAGCTCCTACAGGCAGCCACTCAATGGCAAGGCTTGAGCGCCGGGCTTACCAGCGCGGCGCCTTCACCGGGGCAACCGTTTCAACCGACCACGGCGGCGATCAGCGCGATCGACGCGGCAATCGGGGTGGGCGCGGCAGCGTGCGCGGCCCGCATTCAAGAGACCGCGACCACAGTCACGTCGGCCGCTGCTGGCTACGCAAACCAAGATGCCCGCGGGCAGGGCCAACTCGCAGCTGTCGCACCGCCGGTCGTGATGGTGTGACGATGGCGCCGACACTTTCGCAACTGCAGGCGTGGGACACCGACCATTTGATCAACGCCGCCACCTCCTGGACGAATACGGCCAACCGCTGGGAAGACTCATTCACCCAGGTTCGCAACCAGTCCAACACGATGGGGTGGGACGGCCAAGGCGGCGAGGCAGTGCGTAGCCGAGCCGGTGGCGACCTGGCCACGGTGAGCACCAGAGCCGACCAACTACGAAACGCCGCCCAGGTTGCGCGCACCGGGGCCGGCAACATCAGCGCGGCGCAGCGACGAGCGCTGTATGCCGTCGAAGACGCCGAGAAGGAAGGCTTCCAGGTTGGTGAGGACCTGTCGGTCACCGACACCCGCACCAGTCGAACAGTCGCAGAGCAAGCCGCTCGTCAAGCTCAAGCGCAAGCATTCGCCGGTGACATCAACCAACGCGCCGCGCAACTGCTGGCCGTCGAAACCGACACGTCGGGACAACTCACCGCAGCGGCCGGCAATGTCGGCAGCCTGAACTTTCCGGGAGTATCGGGCGGCGCGGGCGGTCAAGTTGGCTTGGGGTCACCGGATGGCCAGATCGTCAACGGGCCCAACCCGAGTGGGCCTCACATTCGATTGGTTGACGCGAACCAACCGGCTGACCCGCCGTCCCCCACACCGCAGATCGGACCCTTCCCGGTGCCACCGCAGGTCGCCGCGTCCGCACCCCCGGAACCCCCGCGTCCCCTTGATCCGACCGGCGGATTACTCACACCGCAGAACCTGCCCCCGGCCCCACCGCCGCCTAACATCCCAGGTGTGAAGCCCGCGCCAGCGCCAACCGCTGTTGCCGCCGGTCCGGCCGGTGCTGCTGGAGCCGTTAAGCCTCCCTGCAGCCCATACGACATGACGAAGGCCATCCTGGAGCCGCCGGGTGGCATGATTGCGATCCTGACCGCAGCTCCAGAAGGCGCGACCGGCGTCGGGATCCCCGCCGCGATCGGTCAAATCGCTCTCGGTACGGCGGCGGTCGCTGACGGCATGGACGCGGCCGACAAATGCCTACCTTGATGCCCGACAACAGCAGTGGATGAGGACGCGCGCGTGAAGACCAACTTCTTGTACGGCCCAGCGTTCTACACGGGGATGGCCGTGCTGTTCCTGGCCCTGTTTGTGTTGAATGCATGCACCCACGGCACGATGCTGGGCCTGATCAGTACCGGAGGCCTCGCCGTGTTGATGGCCTACCTCGCTTACCGGGCCTGGTCCCGCAAGCGTGATATCAACCAGCAATAGATCGGTAGTAGCCCCCCAGTTCGATTCTGCGGGCAGTTCGTTGGTTGCCTGGAGGTCGTCGCGATCCGGTCTGGTTGCCGGAGCGGCAGTCGTTGTGCCTCAGCGCTTCGCTTGCTGTCGACTCCCGCGGCGGCCTACCTAGGGTTGCGTGGGAGGTGGTGCAACCGCTTTTCCCGCCATGCAATCCTGAAGCTCCGGACTACCCGGGGCGAAGTCGAAGCCGCAGTTGCACTCGCGAACTTGCTGGGGCTTGGGAAGCGTATTGCAAAAGTCGGTGCCAGCCGAGGCCGATGGTGCGGTCCACATAACGGCCAGGGCTGTCGCTGCAGCACCGACCGTGGCCATCAATACTCTCGTCTTCATGTTGGGATTCCTGTTCTCTGGAAGACGACGGCACTCTGTCGCTGCTGGTTAGGGCAGGGACAGCAGTTGTAGCACTACGCTAACCCGCGCTGCCAGATTTTTCTTGCCGGGTCAGGGTGCGGTGCCTGGGCAGCCAACGGCAGTGGCGCCCAGAATGCCTTTAGACTCCCCATCGCCGCCGCACTCAAGCCCGACGCTCCAGCACCCGCAGACCCAGGGAGAACAGCAGCCGCACTTCGGGATCGCCCAGTGAGGTGGACAGCAGCTTCTCGATCCGGCGCACCCGATAGCGGACCGTGTTGGGATGCACCCGCAACCACTGCGCGGCCGCCGCGATGTCGCCGAAGCTGTCCAGGTAGACCCGAAGAGTCTGCGCCAGCACCGGGTCCTGCGCCCGCAGGTCGCGTATTCGCGGATCAACCAACCGCTCGTCGGATCCCACCATCGTGACGACCTCGTCGAGCAGGACGGTGGTTCGTGCCTCGTCCAACGAGGTCACTTGCCCGATCGAAATCGGATGTCGCTCGGCACTATCGAGCACGCGGTCGACCTCGCTGCGCGCGGCAGCGACGCCGGCCAAACCGGCGACCGGCGCCGCGATGGCCGCCCGCAGCCCGACTCCGAGTTCGGTGCGCAATGCGCTGATCGTGCCGCGGACCCACGAGGTGACCGAGCGGGCCGCCGAGGTCTGGGGCAGCAACACATAGATGCGCGAGCCATCCGACGCGACCTGTGCATCGCGGCGAAAAGCGCTGGCGCTCAACGCCAACACGTCCGTCAGCCTTGGGTGACGGGACCCGGTGTCCGTCGTATCCCAGGCGATCAACGCGGCGGTACCGTCGGCGGCCAGGCCCAGCTCGCGCGCGATGCCCGCCACGTCGCCCGGTTCGCCGTCGGTGAGGCCGAGCAGTTGTTGCACGCGCCGCGCCTGCGTCGACGGCCGGGCCGCCAGCCGGAACATGATCCGGGCGGCCAGCACCGCCGCACCGCGCAATATCTCCTCGGCGTCGTCGGCCAGCGGTGCCGAGCCCTGCTGCACCCAGATGGTGCCGGCGAACACCCGAGGTCGCCGCGGCCCGGCCGGCGGCTGATAGATGCCGATCGCCAACCGCGGACGCAGGCCCAGCTCCGGACGCTCGTCCACGCGGACCACCTCGCCGCTGGCCCGCAATGCGTCGAAGATGCCCCATTGGCCGATCCACTCCAGATGCTCGGGCGGCCCGGCCCGGCCCAGGATGGAAAGCCGGCGCAGCTCGTCGGCTTCGTCGTTGGAGGCCGAGTAGGCGAGCACGTGCGACTGCGCGTTTTCGATGCTGACCATGCCGTGGATGCGGTCGGCCAGCGACTGCGCCAAGCCGAACAGATCGGTGCCGGAGTCGTCCATCGGATCGGCGCGATCGCCGTGATGCTCCAAGACGTGGTTGACCAACTGGTAGATCCGCTCCCAGCGGGCCTGTGGCTCGACGGCCACCACCGCCGACCCGACCGCGACGGCTTTGGTCACCAGTGTGGGCGACGGCTCCTTGGCGAAGATCGCCACCGGGGCGCGCTCGCGTGCCTGCTTGTCGATCCATCGCAGCGCCTCGTCGTCGTCGACGCCGAGCAGGAAGAACACGTCGGCCGACCCGGCGGCCGCCGCCAGGCCCAGGCGGACGTCGTCGGAATCGATCAGCGCCGCCGACCCCACCGGCAGGTCCAGGCCGCGCGGGGCGTCCACCAGGCTGACCAGCGTCGCATCCAGCGCGAGCAGCAGCTGGCCCAGTCCGACCCCAGGCACCCGCATGTTGTCCGATTTTACTACCAAGTTCGCCTGATCTTGTCCAATCAGCTAACAGTATGTACGGCCGCGCCGAGGATCCTGACACCATGGACGCGATCACCCAGGTGCCAACACCGGTCAACGAGCCGGTCCACGACTACGCCCCGCACGCGCCGGAACGCGCCCGCCTGCGTGCCGAACTCGCCGAGCTGGCCGACCATCCGATGGAACTCCCGCACGTCATCGGCGGTAAACACCGGATGGGCGACGGTGAGCGTATCGACGTCGTCCAACCGCATCGGCACGCCGCCACGCTGGGCACCCTGACCAACGCCGGGCACGCCGACGCGACGGCAGCTATCGAGGCCGCGACGGCCGCGAAGAACGACTGGGCGGCAATGCCTTTCGACGAGCGCGCCGCGGTGTTCCTGCGGGCCGCCGACCTACTGGCGGGTCCGTGGCGGGAGAAGATCGCCGCCGCGACGATGCTTGGCCAATCCAAGTCCGTCTACCAGGCCGAGATCGATTCTCCTTGCGAGCAAATCGATTTCTGGCGGTTCAATGTGGCCTTCGCCCGTCAGATCATGGCGCAACAGCCGGTCAGCGGTCCGGGGGAGTGGAACCGCAGCGAGTACCGCCCGCTGGATGGTTTCGTCTACGCGATCACGCCGTTCAACTTCACCTCGATCGCCGGCAACCTGCCGACGGCGCCCGCGCTGATGGGAAACACCGTGGTGTGGAAGCCGTCGATCACCCAGACGCTGTCGGCATATCTGACCATGCGGCTGCTCGAGGCCGCCGGACTGCCGCCCGGGGTGATCAACCTGGTCACCGGCGACGGCCTCGCGGTTTCCGATGTCGCACTGACCGATCCACGGCTGGCCGGCATCCACTTCACCGGATCGACGGCCACCTTCCAGCGCCTGTGGCAGCAGGTGGGCACCAACATCAGCCACTACCAAAGCTATCCGCGTCTGGTCGGTGAGACCGGCGGTAAGGACTTTGTGGTCGCACACGCCTCGGCACGCCCGGATGTGTTGTGCACGGCGCTGATTCGCGGGGCTTTCGACTACCAGGGCCAGAAGTGCTCGGCGGCGTCGCGGGCATTCATCCCACATTCGGTGTGGCAGCACATGGGTGACGACTTCCTGGCCGCCACGGCTTCATTGAGCTACGGCGACATCACCGACCTGACGAACTACGGCGGCGCACTGATCGACCGGCGGGCATTCAGCAAGAACGTCAATGCCATCGAGCGGGCCAAGGGCGCGGCCGGTGTCACCATCGCGGTGGGTGGCGAATACGACGACAGCGTGGGCTATTTCGTCCGCCCGACCGTGCTGCTGTCCGACGACCCGACCGACGAATCTTTCGCGACCGAGTACTTCGGCCCGCTGCTGTCGGTGCACGTCTACCCCGACGATTCCTACGAGCGCATCCTCGATGTGATCGACACCGGGTCGCGTTACGCGCTGACCGGCGCGGTGATCGCCGACGACCGCCAAGCCGTGCTCACCGCGCAGGACCGGTTGCGGTTCGCGGCCGGGAACTTCTACGTCAACGACAAGCCGACCGGGGCCGTCGTCGGGCGCCAGCCGTTCGGGGGTTCCCGCGGCTCGGGGACCAACGACAAGGCCGGTTCGGTGCTGAATCTGTTGCGCTGGACGTCGGCACGGACCATCAAGGAGACGTTCGTCCCGGCCACGCAGCACACCTACCCGCACATGGAGTCCGACTGATGGCCGGCGTATTCGCCAACACGCTACGGCCGGCCATCATGGCCGCCAGCCGGCGTCACGGATTGCGTCGCGCCGCCGAAGGGCTGCCGGTCACCCGTAAGGTGGTGCACCGCTTCGTCCCCGGCGAGACGATCGGCTCCGCGCTGAATAGCGTTGCCGCCCTGCGTGCGTCGAGCCGCCTGGTCAGCATCGACTACCTGGGCGAGGACGTCTGCGATACCGACGGCGCCGATGCGGCCGTGCGGACCTACCTGGACCTGATCGAGAACCTGGGCCGCCTCGGCGAGCGTGCCGGTGACGGCGTCCGGCCGCTGGAGGTCTCGGTCAAGCTGTCCGCGCTCGGGCAATCGCTGCGGCGCGACGGCGAAAAGATCGCCCGGGAGAACGCGTGGTCGATCTGCGATGCCGCCGGGCGGGCCGGCGTGTGGGTGACGGTGGACGCCGAGAACCACACCACGACCGATTCGACGCTGTCCATCGTGCGTGACCTGCGTGCCGAATTTCCTTGGCTGGGAACGGTTTTACAGGCCTACCTGAAGCGTACGTTAGGCGATTGCGCGGAATTCGCCGCCGCTGGGGCCCGGATCCGGCTGTGCAAGGGCGCGTACGACGAGCCGGCATCGGTGGCCCACCGGGACCGCGACGAGGTCACCGACTCGTATCTGGCCTGCCTGCGGGTGTTGATGGCCGGGTCGGGTTATCCGATGGTGGCCTCGCACGACCCTGCGATCATCGAGGCGGTGCCGGCGATGCTCAGCGAATCAGACCGTGGCACCAGCGGTTTCGAATATCAGATGCTGTACGGCATCCGCGACGACGAACAGCGCCGACTGGCCGATGCCGGCAATCAAGTGCGGACGTATGTGCCCTTCGGCACGCAGTGGTACGGATACTTCATGCGCAGGCTGGCCGAACGCCCCGCCAACCTGACGTTCTTCTTGCGGGCACTGGCGCAACGCGGCCATTGAGTGTGCGGTCCGGGCTTTGAGTGTGCGCTCAAGGCGGCCTGGCCGGACAAATCCCGCCCTGACTGCACACTCGACGCCGGGGCGCGGGGCGCGGGGCGCGGGGCGCGGGGCGCGGGGCCGTGGCGCCGGGCGCAGCGCTACTGAGCCCGTCGCGGTCGCGGGCGCTCGCTGGCGAACCCGCGCACCACGTGCGCGCAGACGAACTCGGTGACGACGTCGGGATTGTCCATATCCCGGATCGGCGACGGAGTGCTGAACAGCGAGAACAGGATCCGCGCGAACCATTCGCCCGCGGCTTCGATGTCGAGATCTTTGCGGACCTCGCCGGTCAGCCTGGCCGCGGACAGATAGGGCGCGAGGAAGTCGACGCATTCACGAAGCAGCACGGCCGCGTCCTTGGTCAGCAGCAGGCTGACCGCGTCTTCGTCAAAGTACTTCTCCGAGGAGATGACCCGGCGCGCCTGCGTCACGAACACCGCCGCCGAACACAGCTTGTCCTCGAGGTTGCCACCCCGGTCCATCGCCTTCGTCATCTCGCGATAGAACCGCTCCGAGGCGTGCTCGGCGCATGCCTCCACGATGGCGGCCTTGTCGCTGAAGTACTCGTAGATGGTGCTACGCGACACCCCGGCCCGTTTGGCGATGTCGACGATCGTCGCTTTGTGCAAACCCTGCTTGCCGAAACACGAGAATGCGGAGTCGACGATGAGGTCGCGGGTATCGGTTGTCTGCGTCAACGCGGAAGCCTGTGTCATGGGACCAACGCCCCCCGGGGAACCAGGCCGGCGTCCGCCGAGGCGAACGCATCGTTGATATCGGTCAGATGAAACGGCTTGGGCATCAGCCGGCTGAACGGAAAACTGCTGTGCTGCAAGAAGGACAGACCGATTGCCAGCGTGACAGGGTCGTACAACATCACGCCCCGGATCGACTTGTTGCCGTAGACCAGCGCGCTCGGGTCGAGCTCGAAGGTTCGTCCCATCCCGACATTGCCGACCTCGAGCAGCGTGCCGCCGTTGTTCAGGAATGTGACACCGTCGGGAATGACGCCCGGCACACCGACGACCTCGAGCACCCAGTCGGCTCCGACGCCGTCGGTGAGTGCCCGGACCCCCTCGGCGACTTCGACGGTCGAGATATCACTCGCGTCGATGCAATGTGTGGCGCCGAAATCAGCTGCCACATCGAGGCGTTCAGCGATCTTGTCGATGACGATGACCGCGGAGGCGCCCGCGGTACGCGCGACGGCAGCGGCGTTGATGCCCAGCCCACCCGCACCCTGGATGACGACGGTGTCGCCCATCCGCACGTCGCGTAGCGCGAACAACACCTGGGCCAGCGCGCAATTGAGCGGCGCGACGGCCTCGTCGACAAGGTCCTCGGGCACCTTGTACAGCGGTTGCCGGCGGCTGGTGTAGTAGTACTCGCCGTAGGCGCCGACGAAGTGCGGTGCCTGCTCGTGGGTGCGGTATTCACCGGCCATCAGGTTCTGGCACGCGTGGGACCGGCCGCGTGCGCAGGCATGACATTCGCCGCAGAACCAAAAATACGGCGCCACAATGCGATCGCCGACGGCGAGCGGCTTACCGGTCGCGTCGCTGGTCAGTCCTTCGCCGAGCTCGGCGATCTCGCCGACCATCTCGTGGCCCATGGCATACGGACACGGCAACGGCAACTCGCCGCGGTAGATGTGTAGGTCAGATCCGCAGATCCCGGCCATCCGCAGTTTCAGCGCGGCGGTTCCCGGCGCCGGTGCCGACAGTGGAAACTCGGCAAGCTCGATCGGCCCACCGACTGCGGTCAACAGTGCGAGCTTTGGCATGGTGCCCTCCCCTCTCCGGCGCGCTTACCCGGCCGGCGCGAGAATCAAGCCGCTGGTGGGCACTCCGGTGCCGGAGGTGACCAACACGTGCTCGACGTTGTCGACCTGGTTGTACGACGTTCCGCGAATCTGGCGCACGCCTTCGGTGATGCCGTTCATCCCGTGGATGTAGGCCTCGCCGAGCAGCCCGCCATTGGTGTTGATCGGGAATTCCCCGCCCAGCGACAGCCGCTCGACGGTGGCGAAGTCTTTTGCCTCGCCGCGTCCGCAGAACCCGAGTTCTTCGAGCTGGGTGAACACGAAGGGCGTGAAATGGTCGTAGATGAAGGCGGTTTGGATGTCTTGGGGTTTGAGACCCGAGTCACGCCACAGCCGGTCGGCGACCACGCCCATCTCCGGGAGCCCGGTGATGTCGTCGCGGTAGTAGCTGGTCATCATTTCGCCGTTGGCCGCCGCGCCCTGCGCGGCGGCGCTGATGATCGCCGGCGGCTGCTTCAGGTCGCGGGCACGTTCGGCGCTGGTCACCACCAGGGCGACTCCGCCGTCGCTTTCCTGACAGCAATCCAGCAGTCGCAGTACGGGTTCGACGATCCAGCGGGAATTCTGGTGGTCTTCCAGCGTGATCGGCCGTTGGTAGAACCACGCGTCGGGGTTGGTGGCGGCATGTTTGCGGTCGACGACGGCGATGCGGCCGAAGTCTTCGTTGGTGACTCCGTAGGTCGACATGTAGCGCTGGGCATGCATCGCGACCCACGCTGCGGGAGTGAGCAATCCGAATGGCGCGTAGTGCGCCATGAACAGCGGGGTTTCCGCCATGTTGCGCCCGCTGCCGCCGAACCGGAAGCCGGAGCGTTCGTTGAAAGCGCGCCAGCACACCACCACATCGGCGACGCCGGTCGCGACGGCCATCGCCGCGTGCACGACCGTGCCGGCTGCCGCGCCGCCGCCGTGATGCACCCGGGAGAAGAAGCTGAGGTCGCCGATGCCGACATTGCGGGCGATGTCGATCTCGTCGCTCGAGTCCATCGTGAAGGTGACCATGCCGTCGACGTCGCTGGGCGCCAGGCCCGCATCATCGAGCGCGGCGCTGACCGCCTCGCACGCCAATTGCAGTTCGCTGCGCCCGGATTCCTTGGAGAACTCGGTCTGGCCGATCCCGGCGATCGCGCAGCTGCCGGGCAGTGAGCTCATGCTTGGTCCCCCTCGAGGGCTCCGTCGAGCAGGCTGAGGATCGCGGTGCCGGAGACATGATCGCCAAGACTGTTGGAGCCCTTGAAGGTGACCTCGACGAAGTTCTCGCCCGCCGTCCCTTCCGTCTTGCCGGTCACGCTGCCGGTGAAGCGCAGCGGGTCGTCGGGGAAGCACGGAACGCCAAGGCGAATCGAGAGATTCTTGACCATCGCTTCGGGGCCCGCCCAGTCGGTGAGGAAGCGAACGCAATACCCGTTGGTGGTCAGGATGTTCATGAACAGGTTGGGCGAGCCCTGCTTCTTGGCGTATTCGTGGTCGTGGTGCACCGGCATGAAGTCACGCGAAGCGATCGCGCCGGCAACGATCATCGTTGTGGTGATCGGGATTTCGAGCGTGGTCACCTCGTCGCCGACGTTGATGTCGGCCCACTTCAAGGTGGTGGTGCGGTTGCCGGTCGTCGTCATCGGTTTCCTTCTTGATATGTGCTGCCGATATTGGCCAGCTGCGCGGTGGCGGAGCCAAGGGTGAGCTCGTTGTGCTTGGCCCAGAGGAAATAGCGGTGCAGGGGATAGGTGACGTCGATCCCGATGCCGCCGTGAACTTGCTGAGTGGCCGACGCGACGCGAGCGCCGGCATCGGCGGCCCAGAACTTCGCGATGCGCGCGGCCCGGCGTGCCTGTTTCAAGGGGCGTCCGTTGGCGATCAGCCAGGCCGCATGCCAGGTGGTCCATCGGATCGCTTCGACGTCGATGAAGGCGTCGGCCAGCCGCTGCTGCACGGCCTGGAAGCTGCCGATCGGACGTCCGAATTGCTCACGCCCGCTGGTGTATTCCGCGGCGATCTGCAACGCCCGCTCCGCGACGCCGAGCTGGATGGCGCACAGCCCGATCAACGCGCGGGTGTAGAGCGATTCGACCGGGCCGTCGAGCCGATCGGATGCGGAAACGGTTGCACCATCGAGAAATATATCGGCATGCGGGTCACGATTGGTGGTCGCCACCGGTCGGATCTCGACGCCGGGGGCTTCGCAGGGCAGCAGGAACAGGCTCGCCTTCCCGTCGTCGGTGCTGGCGGGTACCACGATGGTATCGGCGAGCTGGGCGGCCGGCACCAGCTCCTTGACGCCGTCGAGTCGCCAGTTCTGGCCGTCGCGACTGGCTTTGGTGGCGGGGCTTGTCGGGTCGGAGCGACCGGGCTCTTGCAGCCCCGCGGTCAGGATCCGGGTTCCGGAGATGACGCCCGGCAGGAACTGTTGCTGAAGCTCGCGACTACCGTGGCGGGCGATCGGATCCGCGCCCAGCACCAAGGTTGCGTAGGCCGGCACCGGTGCCACGCTCCGCCCCACCTCGGCCAGCAGCACGCAGAGTTCCATGAAGCCGCCGCCGTTGCCGCCCAACGATTCCGGCAACCCGGTGCCGAGCAGGTCGGCGGCCGCGAGTTCGTTCCAGAGTGCGGCGTCGTGACGGGTTTCGCCGGCTTCGAGTTCGGTGAGTCGCTCAGGGGTGGCGCGGCGCTCAAAGAGATCGCGGGCCAGCTTGCTGATGGTCTCTTGTTCTTCGGTGAAGGTGAAGTCCATGAGGCTTTACCTAGGTGCTCGGCCGGAACTGGTGCAGCACAAGGTCGTCATCGAAGGCCTGGTAGAAAACCTCGACCGGCATCCCGACCGTGACGTCCGCCGGATCGATCTCGCACAGGTTCGACACCAGCCGCACTCCTTCGGCGAGCTCCACCAGCACCACGATGTAGGGATACTCAAAGAACGGGAACTTGGGCTCGTGCGGCATCACGTAGCTGTAGACGGTGCCGCGGCCCGAGGATTCGATGGCCTCCCAGTCCAGGGAGCGGCAGTTGGGGCACATCGGCCGCGCCGGATTGCGCAACGTTCCGCATCCCTTGCAGCGCTGGATCAACAGCTTGTGCTCGCGCAGCCCGTTCCAGAAGAACTCGGTGTCCGGACTGATCGCCGGTGCCAGTCGGGCGGTCATGAGTTCTCCGGCTTGAAGCGCAGCACCCGGAATCGCTGGCGGCCCAGCACTTCACCATCCTGGTCGGTGTAGGTGATCACCCAGGTCAAAAAGAAGCCGGATCCCTTCGCCGTCTTCTTCTCCTCGGAGACTTCCTCGAACACCGAGGTCGCGCTGATCACGTCGCCAAGCCGGGGATAGCGTTCGATCTCGAATTCCGAGTTGGTGGCCACCGTGCTGCTGTATCCGGCTTCGTCGAGGAACGCCGTCGGGTTGTCCTTGATCTCCATCGGTGCGCCGCCGCGCTCTCGGATGCCCTCCAGCTTCGGCGACGGCATGGTCCAGGTTTGCAGCATGACCGGCGGTGACACGATGCCGCCGAACCGCGACGCGGCCGCGAACTCCGGATCGAGGTACACCGGATTCATGTCGTCGAGCGCGTAAGCCCAATGCCGGATCATCGGTTGGTTCACCGGATCCGGTGCCACCGTTGGCTTTCCGCTGCCGCCGGTGGGCTGGTCCACGAGCCCCCGCAACTTGGCGCGGAACTCGGTATCTTGGTCGGTCACTTGCTGGATCCTCCTGACTTGTCTTGACCATCGTTTGGAGCCCGAAGGTCACGAGGTGCTCGCGGCATGCCCAATCCCGCCATGGCGATGATGTCACGCTGAATTTCGTTGGCGCCGCCGCCGAACGTATTGATGACCGCAAACCGGTACGCGGATTCCAGTGCCCCACGCAGTGGTGCGCCGTTGCCCCGGCGTAATCCGTTGTGGTCGAGCACTTCCAGCAATTGACGGGCGACCTGCTGGGTGAGCTCGGTCCCAAACACCTTCGCGGCCGAAGCTTCGCCCATGTTGAGCACGCCCTTGGTCATCGCCGCGTTGACCCGCATATTGACCAGCTTGCACGCGGCGACCTGAGCTTCGACCCGGGCCAGCGTCTGCTGAACCCACGGCTGGTCGATGACACGCCCATCGTCGAGCGGGGTGCTACGTGCCCAGTCCAGCGTCTTTTCGAACAGCGGCTCGAGCGCGCCGAGATTGCCCAGCGCCGCGCGCTCGAAGTTCAACTGCGTGGTGATCAGCTGCCAGCCTTGGTTCTCGCCGCCCACCAGCGCGCTCGCCGGGACTCGGACGTCGTCGTAGAACGTGTAGAAGGTGGAGATGCCCGGCATGGTGTGCAGCGGCTGCCAGGAGAAGCCGGGCGATGAGGTGGGCACGATGAGGATGGAAATCCCCTTGTGTTTCTTGGCATTCGGATCGGTGCGTGCGGCGAGCCAGATGTAGTCGGCGTACGCGGCGCCGCTGGTGAACATCTTCTGCCCGTTGATCACGTAGTCGTCGCCGTCGCGCACCGCGGTCGTGCGTACCGACGCCAAGTCGCTTCCGGCGCCGGGCTCGGAATAGCCGATCGCGAACTCGACACTGCCGTCGAGAATCGACGGCAGAAACTGCTGCTTCTGCTCCTCGGTGCCGCACTGCATCAGGGTCGGCCCGACCGTGTTGAGTGTCACCAGCGGGATCGGAGCGTCGACCCGGCGCGCCTCCTCCGAGAAGATGAATTGCTCTATTGCCGAGAAGCCCCGTCCACCATACTCTTTGGGCCACCCGACGCCGAGCAGATCGGCCGCAGCGAGGGCGCGGACGCATTCGCGGACCTCCGGGCCGCCCTCGACACGGTCCTTGATCGCGTCGGTGCGCTCGGGGGTCATCACCTGTTGCAGCGTGGTGCGGATCTCGGCGCGCAGCTGCTCCTGCTCGGGGGAGTACTCGAGATGCATCGGCTCAAACCCCTAGCCGCACCGGCATGCGCTTCACCCCGGGCACCATCGTGGCCCGCATCCGGTCCACCTGGCCGACCAGCTCCAGGTTGGGAAAGCGGCGCAGCAGCTCGTCAAACATCACCGTCGCCTCCAGGCGCGCCAATTGCGCTCCGACGCAGGAGTGTTCGCCGCACCCGAACGCGATGTGCGGGTTGGGGTGGCGGGTCACCTTGAATTCCTCGGAGTCTGGCCCGAATATGTCTTCGTCGCGGTTGGCTGATCCGTACAGCATCACGACCACCTCACCCTCGCGGATCAGCTGACCGCGAATCTCGACATTGGCCGTGGCGGTGCGTGCCATGTGCACCACCGGGCTATTCCACCGCAACATCTCCTCGACGGCGAGCGGAATCCGGGTGGGATCCTCTACCAGTAGCCGGCATTGATCGGGGTGCGCGATCAGGGCCAGCGTGCCCAGCGCGATCAGGTTCCGGGTGGTTTCGTTGCCGGCCACCAGTAGCAGGAACGCGAAGTTGAGTAAGTCTTCGTCGGTGAGGCGATGTTCGTCGATCTCGGCTTCGGCTAATACCGACAGCAGGTCATCGCGCGGTTCGACCCGGCGGGCGGCGATCAACTTCTGGAAGTACTCGAAGAGCTGACCCATCGCGACAAGTGAGTCGAGCTCGATCTCGGGGTCGGCGTTCCCGGTGGCCGCATCCGACCAGGCCCGGAATTGCTCCCAGTCGTCGGGCGGGGCGCCGATCAGTTCGGCGATCATGCGGGTGGGCAGCGGCGCGGCGATCTCCTCGGCGAACTCGAGCACCGAGCCGGGCTCGATTCCGCCGAGGATTCCGCGCACGATCTCACGGATTTTCGGTTCCAGCAGGGCCACCCGCCGCTTGGTGAAGCCCGAGTTGATCAGCTTGCGCATCTGCCGGTGCCGAGGCGGGTCGCTGAAGATGAGGTTGCCCTCCTGTACCGGATTCGGCAGCGCCGGGTCCGGGATGGTGATGCCCTGGGTGGAGGTGAACAGGGCCGGGTTGCTCGACACGAAGCGGACGTCCTCGTACTTCAGCAATGCCCAGAAGTTGGTGACGTCGTTCCAGCACACCGGCGCGCTCGCGCGCAGCTCCCGGTACGCCGGGTAGGGATCGCCCGCGTAGAAGTCGGGGGAGTGCAGGGGAAAAATGGTCTGCACGGACAAGCCTCCCTAGAGCTCCGGCAAGATCGCTATCCGACAGATTGCCGCAATGTGTCCTGCGATGTTGTGTCTACTCCGGGCTACCCAACCCTGTCAATACATCTGCAACACGCTGCAATAGTGCAGAATTCAGGCAATTAGTGATTGACGCCACAAGGACAGGGGTGTACACCAGGTGTTTAGATGACCGACTTTCGGGTGAGGATGAAGATGACCGAGCTACAAACTCCGGGAACCCTTGTCGACACTTACCAGCTCTACATCGACGGCAAATGGGTCGAGCCGGACGACGGTCGCTACGACGACATCTCCCCGGCCAGTGAGCAGACCATCGCCACCGCTCCCGACGCGAGCGTCGCCCAAGTCGGCGACGCGATCGCGGCCGCACGCCGCGCCTTCGACAGCGGGCCGTGGGGCACGATGAGCGCCGAGCAGCGCGCCGGGTGTCTTAACCAGTTGGGCGAGGCGCTGACCAAGCACGCCGACGAGTTCTTCGCGCTGTCCCAGGTGGAATGGGGCTGCATTGCCAACGAGCGCATGATGCAGATCGACGGCGCCGGGTTCATGTCCATGCATGCCGCCCAGCTCGCTACCCAGCTCACCGACCAAGAGGTCACCGGCATCAGCGCCGGAACCACGTTGCTGCGGTACGCCCCGCTGGGTGTGGTGTCGGTGCTGACGCCATGGAACTTCCCGCACTGTCTGAACGTGATGAAGCTGAATCATGCTCTGGCGGCCGGCAATACCGTCGTGCTCAAGCCCTCGCCGTTGACACCGCTGGCCGGTTTGGCGCTGGCGCGACTCATCGACGAGCACACCGACATCCCGCCCGGGGTGGTCAACGTGGTCACGCCGTCGGGCGTCGAGGCGGCCAAGCTGCTGACCACCGATCCGCGTATCGACATGGTGAGCTTCACCGGCAGCTCGGTCGTCGGTCGCCAGGTCATGTCCGCCGCCGGCGACACGATGAAGCGGATCCTGCTGGAGTTGGGTGGCAAGTCGGCAAGCATCGTCCTGGACGACGCGCAAGTCACCGACGAAATGCTGGAAAAGATGCTGTTCGACTGCTGCTCGTTGCACGCTGGTCAGGCGTGCATCCTGCACAGCCGGCTGCTGCTTCCCGACTCGCTGCACGACGACGTCGTCGACCGGCTGGTGGCCCTGGCCCGCAAGGTCAAGGTCGGCGACCCCACCGACCCGGACGTGCAGATGGGACCGCTGATCAGTTGGGCGCAGCGCAACCGCGTCGAGGACCACGTCTCCCGGGCGCTGGGCGATGGAGCGAAACTGGCGACCGGTGGCCGTCGCCCGGCCGGCCTTGATGCCGGCTTCTACTTCGAACCGACGATTCTTACTGATGTGCAACCGGATTCGGCTATCGCCCAGGAAGAAGTGTTCGGTCCGGTGTTGACGGTGCTGCGCTATCGCGACGACGACGACGCCGTCGCGATCGCGAACAACTCGCAGTACGGGCTTTCCGGTGCGGTGTGGGGCGGCGACGTGGACCGCGCCGTGCGCGTCGCGCGCCGCATCCGTTCCGGCCAGATCGCGGTCAACGGCATCAGTCCGGGTGGCGCGCCGTTCGGTGGCTTCAAACTCAGTGGGCTGGGCCGTGAGGGCGGCGGCATCGGCGGCATACATCAGTACATGGAACCGATGGCCATCGGGGTTCCCGCGTGACGGGACCCCTCGCGGGGCTCCACGTCGTCGAAATCGCCAACCAGATTGCGGGTCCTTACGCCGCAAAGCTTTTCGTGGACCTAGGCGCCGAGGTCAGCAAGATCGAGCCGCCCGCCGGGGATCCGCTGCGCCGCTGGGGCCCGTTCCCGTCCGGGGATGCCGACCGACAATGCGGCGGCTTGTTCGAGTACCTCAACGCGGGCAAAAGCGGGGCCACCCTCGACCTCGCCCAGCCGAAGGACGTGGCGGCCGCCCGCGACCTGATCGCCCACGCGCACCTGCTGGTGGAGAACTTCGCGCCCGGAACACTGGAAGGGTGGGGACTCGGCGTCGACGCGCTGCAGCAGCTCAACCCAAACCTGGTGGTGCTCCGTATTTCTCACTGTGGTCAGGCGGGGCCGATGCGGGATCGGCCGATGACGCCGCTGACCCTGCAGGCCGCATCGGGCTGGATCAGTAGCAGGGATCCCGACCGCCCACCGGTGCAGGTCGGCGGCCGGATCTCCGAGTACGTCGCGGGGGCCTACGCGGCGCTGGGCGCACTGACCGCGCTGCGGCTGCAGCACGCGGGCCGGGTCCGCGAGGTCGACGTCTCGGAGCTGGAGGCGTTGGTGTCGACGCTGCCGTATCCGATGCTGATGGCACAGCGGATGCGACGTCTCGGCCTGCCCGCCAACCTGCGGTCGGCGCCGATGCTGGGCGTGGTGCGGGCCGCCGACGGCTGGGTGGGAATCAACTGCCTGACCGGTCAGCACTGGCTCGACGTCTGCGCGATGCTCGGATTGCCGGAGTACGGCGAGCACCAGATCGCGATCATGATGGGCGGTCCGGAGCGTGCGGAATTCTTCGCCAAGGCCGAACCGATGCTCGCCGGCCAAACCGTCGCGGAGATCGTCGAACTGGGCCAGGCGCTGCGCATTCCGGCTGCCCCGGTCAACGACGGAGCCACCGTGCTGGACTGCCCGCAGTATGCCGAGCGCGGGTTCTTTGTCGAAACCGGGTCGTTTCAACGCCCGGGGCCGCCGTTCAGGTTCGCGAAAACCCCTGTGGCGCAACCCGGCCCGGCGCCCCGCTTGGGAATGCGACCCGAGCCGTGGTCCAGCGCCGGCCAATCCCTGTCGCCGGCAACGGGGGCGCTGCCCTTTGCCGGCTTGAATGTGCTGGATCTGACTACGTTTTGGGCGGGAGCGTATTTGACCTGCTATCTGGGTGCGTTCGGCGCCGACATCGTCAAGGTCGAGTCGATCCAGCGGCCCGACGGGCTGCGTTATTCGGGGGCTTTCGCCTACGAGGGTGACGACTGGTATGAGCGCAGCCCGATCTGGCAGGGCACCAACCTCAACAAGCGCGACCTCACGCTCGACCTGACCGCGCAGCGCGGCCTCGACATCGCGCGCCGGCTCGCCGCGCAGGCCGACGTCGTGGTGGAGAACTTCTCGCCGCGGGTCGTCGAAAACTTCGGTCTCGACTACGACTCGCTGACAGCGCTGAACCCCGACGTGATCGTCGTTCGGATGCCCGGGTACGGGCTGGCGGGCCCGTGGCGCGACTACGTCGGCTGGGCGCTGAACTTCGAGCAGACGTCGGGAATGTCGGCGGTGACCGGCTACTCCGACGGGCCGCCGTGCAACCCGCAGGGGCCCGCCGACCCGATCGTCGGCGTGCACGCCACCGTCGCGCTGCTGGCCGCGCTCGAATACCGCAGCCGAACCGGTGTCGGGCAGCTGGTCGAGGTCGCCCAGATCGAAGTCGCCGCGTGCGTGAGCGCCGAACCGCTGATCGAGTATTCGATGAACGGTGTGGTCGCATCGCGGCAAGGCAACCGCCAGCGCGGCTACCTACAGGGCGTCTACACGACCATTGAAGAGGATTCCTGGGTGGCGCTGTCGGTACCCGACGACGGGTCACTCGACCACGACGTCTTCGACGAGCTGGTCGCCGGCTGGACCCGCACCCAGCAGCCTGGTGTCGTCGTCGAAACTCTTAGGGCACAGGGCATTCCGGCCGAGCAGGTGATCACCGGCGAGCAGATGTATGACCCGGAATTCATCGGAGGCCAGCTCGACGCGCGCGGATACTACGAAGAGTTCGATCATCCGATCACCGGCCCGCACCGGTATCCGGGCTGGCCGTTGCGCATCATCCCCGGGCCGGACCGTCACCACCGCACGGCCCCGCCCACGCTCGGGCAGCACAATGACGAGATCCTGCGCGGTCTAGGTTTTTCCGATGAGGAGCTCGCGACACTGCGTGACCAGCGGGTGATCGGTGAGCGGGTGCTGAACGCCTAGCGCGACGAGTGCGCGGCCTCGGCCTGGAAATCATCGTGACTGTGCGCCCAGGGCGGCGACACGCCGCATGAGTCCGCCATGGCCGCACACTCGATACCGGCGCTGAACGCCTAGGCCGCCCGGGCCGGTGAGCATTTCGTAAACGGCACGTCACATGCCAAGCTGCTGACATGGCCTTCGACATCGCCCGTCCCAAGCTAGAAGGAAACGTCGCGGTCGGCGACGACCGCCAAGTCGGGTTCGCCGAATTCGGTGACCCGCAGGGGCGGGCGGTGTTCTGGCTGCACGGCACTCCCGGCGCCCGCCGCCAGATTCCCACCGAGGCCCGCGTCTACGCCGAAGAACACGGCATCCGGCTGATCGGCCTGGACCGCCCCGGGATCGGTTCGTCGACACCCCACCGGTACCAGAACATCCGGGCCTTCGCCGACGACCTGCGGACAATCGCGGACATTCTCGGTATCGACAAGATGGCCGTCATCGGCTTGTCCGGGGGCGGTCCGTACGCACTAGCCGCCGCCGCGGTTCTGGCCGATCGCGTCGTGGTGGCCGGCGTGCTCGGGGGTGTCGCGCCGTTCATCGGTGACGAAGGGATCACCAGCGGACTGATGAATCTGGGCAAGCGGGTGGCGCCGCTGCTGCGGCTGGGCGGAGATCCGCTGCGGATCGGCGCCAGCCTGATGGTTCGGGCCATCCGTCCGGTCGCGAACACCGCGCTGAATCTGTACGCCGCGGTATCGCCCGAAGCCGACCGGCGCCTGCTCACCCGGCCCGAGTTCGGGGCCATGTTCCTCGATGACCTGCTCAACGGTAGCCGCAAGCAGCTGGCGGCCCCCTTCAACGACGTCATCCTGTTCACCCGCGACTGGGGATTCCGGCTCGACGAGGTCAAAGTGCCGGTCCGCTGGTGGCACGGCGACAGCGACCACATTGTTCCGTTCGCCCATGGCCAGCACGTCGTGTCGCTGCTGCCGGACGCCGAGCTGTTCGTCCTGCCGGGCGAAAGTCATCTGGCCGGCTTGGGCCGCGGCGAGGAGATCCTGTCCACACTGATGAAAATCTGGGACGAGGAGGCCTGACGCCGCGTCGCCGCCTTGTCTCGGTAGTGTGCTGACGTGCTGCTGGAATCGCTGAACCCCGCTGCCGTTAGCGCCACCGATATTCCGGATGCGGTCAAGATCGACGGCGCTGTATTGAGTCGCAGTGACCTGGTCGGTGGCGCGACTTCGGTGGCCGAACGCGTGGGCGGCGCGGGCCGCGTTGCGATCCTGGCCACCCCGAGCGTGTCGACCGTGCTGGCGGTCACCGGCTGCCTGATCGCCGGCGTCCCGTTCGTCCCGGTGCCCTCCGATGTCGGCGCGGCCGAACGCCGGCACATGCTGACCGACTCCGGCGCGCAGGCGTGGCTGGGTCCCGAGCCTGACGAGCTGGAGGGCCTTGCGCACATCCCGGTCCGATTGCACGCCCGCTCTTGGCACCGTTATCCCGAACCGGCGCCCGAGGCCACCGCGATGGTCATCTACACCTCCGGCACCACGGGAGCGCCCAAGGGCGTGGTGGTGAGCCGTCGGGCGATCGCCGCCGACCTGGACGCGCTGGCGCAGGCGTGGCAGTGGACACCAGACGACGTGCTGGTGCATGGATTGCCGCTGTTCCACATCCACGGGTTGGTGCTGGGCCTGCTCGGGTCGTTGCGGGTCGGAAATCGCTTCGTGCACACCGGGAAACCGACACCGGCGAACTATGCGCAGGCCGGCGGCACGCTGTATTTTGCGGTGCCGACGGTGTGGTCGCGCGTGGTGGCCGATCAGGCGGCCGCCGAGGCGCTGCGGCCGGCGCGGCTGTTGGTGTCCGGGAGCGCGGCGCTGCCGGTACCGGTGTTCGACCGGCTGGAACAACTGACCGGGCACCGGCCGATCGAACGCTACGGCGCCTCGGAGTCGTTGATCACGGTGTCGACGCGAGCCGACGGTGAGCGTCGCCCGGGCTGGGTGGGTCTGCCACTGGCCGGGATCGAGACCAGATTGCTCGACGACGCCGGCAACCTCGTCGCGCACGACGGGGAAACCGTTGGAAAGCTTCAGGTTCGCGGCCCGACGTTGTTCGACGGCTATCTGAATCGGCCGGAGGCCACCGCCGAGGCTTTCGATGCCGACGGGTGGTACCGCACCGGCGATGTCGCGGTCATCGACGGCGACGGCATGCATCGCATCGTGGGCCGCGAGTCGGTCGACCTGATCAAGTCGGGCGGATACCGCATTGGCGCAGGCGAAATCGAAACATCGCTACTCGGACATCCGGGTGTGCAGGAAGCGGCCGTCGTCGGCATGCCCGACGACGACCTGGGCCAACGGATCGTCGCATTCGTCGTCGGCTCGTCCGATCTCAACACCGACGAACTGATTAACTTTGTCGCCCAAGACCTTTCGATACACAAGCGACCGCGCGAGGTCCGGCTTGTGGACGCGTTGCCGCGCAACGCGATGGGCAAGGTCGTCAAGAAGCAGTTGCTGTCCGAAGGATGAGACGCCGAGCCATTTCTGGTAAGCAGGTTTAGGGCCGTCATACCGACCGCGCAACCAACTGGTCACAGAATGGCTTGCCAGCTGGAACTTTAGGCGACACGCAGGATATTGCCAGGTCTCCGGACGAGCGAGAGTTCACACCTTTCGCCTAATTTCGTTAGTGGACATGCAGGCAAACACACCAAGGGGACAGTTAGGAATGTGCCGTGGGTGAGTCGATCCGCCCAGCGGACGCTGTGACGACGATCGCGGACAAGCCGCGCGCCACACCGATGACGCGTGTCGCGGTCTCGTGCCTGGTGGGCTCGGCAATCGAGTTCTACGACTTCCTGATCTACGGCACCGCGGCAGCGCTGGTGTTTCCCGCCGTGTTCTTCCCCGGCCTCACTCCCGGCGTGGCCATGGTCGCCTCGATGGGGACATTCGCCACCGCGTTTTTGTCCCGGCCCATCGGTGCGGCCGTCTTCGGCTACTTTGGCGACCGGCTCGGCCGCAAGAAGACGCTGGTTACCACGCTGCTGATCATGGCGGTGGCCACCGTGAGCGTGGGCCTGGTTCCCAGCACCGAATCCATCGGGATGGCCGCGCCGCTGATCCTGATGGGGCTGCGGCTGCTGCAGGGGTTCGCGGTGGGCGGCGAATGGGCCGGGTCGGCGTTGCTGAGCGCTGAGTACGCACCCGCCAATCGTCGCGGCCGCTACGGGATGTTCACCCTGCTCGGCGGCGGTGTCGCCGGAGTGCTGAGCAGCCTGACCTTCCTCGGCGTGAACGTCACCATCGGCGAATACAGCCCCGAGTTCCTGCAGTGGGGATGGCGGGTGCCATTCCTGATCAGCGGGGTTCTGATCGCGCTGGCCCTGTACGTGCGACTCAACATCGACGAGACTCCGGTGTTCGCCGAGGAGAAGTCCCGCGACCTGGTGCCCAAAGCGCCGCTGGCCGAGGTGTTTCGCCTGCAGGGCCGGGAAATCCTGTTGGCGGCGGGCAGCGTGCTGGGCACGATGGCGTTCTGCTACATGGGCAACACCTATCTGGCGATGTACGCCCACACCCACCTGGGCTATACCCGCAGCTTCATTTGGACGGTCGGCGTGCTCAGCGGTCTGGTGAGCATCGCGTCCGTGGTGGTCTCGGCCAGTCTGTGCGATCGGGTCGGCCGGCGCCGGATCATGTTGATGGGCTGGGCAGCCTCGGTGCCGTGGGCGTTCGTGATCGTCCCGTTGATCGACACCGGCAAACCAGCGTTGTATGCGGTCGCCATCGTCGGTACCTTCGCCATCTCCGGGTTCGGCAGCGGACCCACCGGAGCGTTCATCCCCGAACTCTTCGCCACCCGCTACCGCTACAGCGGCTCAGCACTTTCGATAAACCTGGCCGGCGTCATCGGTGGGGCCTTGCCGCCGCTGATCGCCGGAACGCTGCTGACGACCTACGGCAGCTGGTCGATCGGTGCCATGCTCGGCACCCTCGCGCTGACCAGCCTGGTCTGCACCTACCTGCTGCCGGAAACCCACGGAACAACGCTGTAGGCGCAACCTCAGTTGGCGTGCAGGTCCTCATTGAGGGCGATGCCCTGACCGCCGCGGGCCACCACTTCCACGGCCCCGCTCACCGAATTGCGGCGGAACAACAGGTTATTTCCGCCGGAGAGCTCGAGTGCCTTCATCGTTTTGCCCTCGGGCGTGACGACTTTGGTGCCCGCGGTGACATACAGGCCGGCCTCGACGACGCAGTCGTCACCCAGCGAGATGCCCACTCCGGCATTCGCGCCGAGCAGACATCGCTTGCCGATCGAAATGACTTCCGTGCCACCGCCGGACAGCGTGCCCATGATCGACGCCCCGCCGCCGATGTCGGTGCCGTCGCCGACCACCACACCGGCCGAGATGCGGCCCTCCACCATCGACGTGCCCAGGGTGCCGGCGTTGTAGTTGACGAAGCCTTCGTGCATCACTGTGGTGCCGGCCGCCAGGTGCGCGCCGAGGCGCACCCGGTCGGCGTCGGCGATGCGGACCCCGGTCGGCAGCACGTAGTCGACCATCCGCGGGAACTTGTCGACGCCGTAGACGGTCACGTGTCCCCGGCGGCGCAGCCGCGCGCGGACCACCTCGAAACCGTCGACCGCGCACGGTCCGTGATTGGTCCACACCACATTGGTCAATACCCCGAACAAGCCGCCGGCGTTCAGCCCATGCGGCGCGACCAGACGGTGAGACAGCAAATGCAGCCGCAGGTAGGCGTCGTAGGCGTCGGCGGCCACATCGTCGAGTGAACCGATGACCGTGCGGACGGCCACGGTCTCGGTATTGCGGTCGTCGTCTCGTCCCACCAGTGCGGCCAGTTCCGCCGGAACGTCGGACAGCGCGAGGCGCGACGTGGCGCTGGTGTCCGATTCCGTCAGTTCCGGTGAGGGAAACCAAGTGTCGAGGATCGATCCATCGGAGGCCAGCGTCGCCAACCCGATACCTGCAGCTCCAGTCACGGCGGTCAGGTTACAGATAGCCTGGTTGCGTGCTGGACTTGCATGGGGATCCGATCGAGTTGACCGCGGCGCTGGTCGACATCCCCAGCGAGTCCAGGGACGAAGCGCGCATCGCCGACGAGGTAGAGGCCGCGCTGCGCGCTCAGACGTCCGGCTTCGAGATCATCCGCAACGGCGACGCCGTGCTGGCGCGCACCCGGCGAAACCGGCCGTCGCGGGTGCTGCTGGCCGGTCATCTCGACACCGTCCCGGTGGCCGACAACCTGCCCAGCCGTCGCTCAACCGGCCCAGCAGGCGACGTGCTGCATGGCTGCGGCACCGCCGACATGAAATCCGGCGACGCCGTGTTTCTGCATCTGGCCGCCACGGTGACCGAACCGGTGCACGACCTGACGCTGGTGTTCTACGACTGCGAGGAAATCGAGGCCACCGCAAACGGTTTGGGCCGCATCGAGCGTGAGCTGCCGGACTGGTTGTCCGCCGACGTCGCGATTCTGGGCGAGCCCACCGCGGGCTACATCGAAGCCGGCTGCCAGGGCACGCTGCGAGTCGTCGTCAGCGCCAACGGAACCCGTGCGCACTCGGCACGTTCCTGGTTGGGTGACAATGCAATTCACAAACTGGGTGCGGTGCTGGACCGGTTGGCCGGATACCAGGCTCGGACAGTCGACATCGACGGCTGTGAGTATCGCGAAGGCCTGTCGGCGGTCCGGGTCGACGGCGGCGTGGCCGGCAACGTCATTCCCGACGCCGCGTCGGTCACCGTCAACTACCGTTTTGCGCCCGACCGGTCCCCGGCGCAGGCGCTGCAGCACGTGCACGAGGTGTTCGACGGGATCGACGTGGCCATCGAGCAGACGGACGGCGCCGCGGGTGCACTTCCCGGCTTGTCGCAGCCGGCCGCCAAGGCGCTGGTCGAGGCCGCCGGTGGACAGGTTCGGGCGAAATACGGCTGGACCGACGTGTCCCGGTTCGCCGCATTGGGCATACCGGCGGTCAACTTCGGACCCGGCGACCCCAACCTGGCCCACGCCCGCGACGAGCGGGTTTCCGTCGCAGCGATCACTGCCGCGGTGGACATGCTCCGGGGATACCTGGGCGGCTAAGCGCCCTGCTGCGCCTGCGCGGCGGCATTGGTCGCCGCCGCATGTAGACCGGCCGCCGTCAGCTCCTCGGCCACCGCACGCAGCGCCGCCTGGTCGCTCGTCGCCAACGCTTTGGCGTGAGCCAGGGCAAGCTGTCCTAGCGCGCATTCGACCTCGTCGCACAGCCGCGCCAGCGGATCCACCGCGCGGATGTCCCCGAGCCGGACGGCCTCGTGCCAGACGCGCAGCGCCACGGCCGACTGCCCGCGGCGTTCGGCCATCCGCGCCGCGTCGCGGGCCGCGGCGATCGCCCCGTGCGAGTCGCGCTCGGAGGCCAGTCGCCAGGCCCGCGCCACACCCAGCTCGGGGCTGAACAGTGCCGACTTCGTCCCGTGCCGAGCTTCCGCCCTGCTCAAGGCTTTTGCCGCGCCGGCGATGTCGCCCTGCTGGGCCAGCGCCGTGGCCAACAGCATCAGCGACAGCGGCCCCCACGAGTAGCCGGTGCGTTCCAGGGCGGCGGCCGCCGGGCCCAGCAGGGCGGCGGCTTCGCCGAATCGGCCGGCGGCGATCAGCACGTGCGCCAGCAGCACCTCGCCGATCGCGCGGCCGGGCTGCTGCAATTCGGCGAAATCGGTGAACTGCTGGGCGAGTTCGGTCGCGGTGTCGAGCCGGCCGGCCATCAGCAGGGTCGTGGTCTCGCCCAGGCCGACCGTGAACCGCAGCAGCCCCGGGTGCTCGGCGCCCAGCGCGCGCTGCGCCAGCGCCTCGACGTCGGCGAACCGGCCTTGGCGCGCCGAGCACAGCGTGGCCGCGCTCGCCGCCCAGGCCACCGCCTGGTCGTCGGCGGCCGGTGAGGCCAGCACCGCATGCGCGATCTCGACGGCCCGCTCGATGTTGCCCGCGTTCATCGCGAAGGTCGAGCTCAGCGCGTCGAGCGTGAGGCGTGGGCCGACATCGGGGACGCGATTGCGGATGGTCTGCAGGAATGCGGTGGCCCGCTCCGGCTCGCTGAGCATGAAGAACTGATTGGCCGCCCGCAGCAGGGTCCAGGTCATCAGCTCTTCTTCGGACAACGCGGCGGAGTCGACCGCGGCCAGCAGCGCCTCGGCCTCCCGGCCGCGGCCCTGGAACGCGAGGGAATTCGCCAGCGGCAGCCGCGCCGCGAGTGCTTGGCCATCCGAGGAGCGCTCCATCGCGGAGCGGGCCAGTCGCTCGCCGAGCGTGAGATCGCCGAGTCGCAGCGCCTGCTGCGCCGCGTCGATGACCTCGGCCACCGGTTGCGGCGCATCGCTGTCCAGCGCCAGGGACGCGAGCCGCAGCCGGTCGCTGAGGTGATCCGACGGATGCTGGGACTGCAGCGTGACCAACGCGGTGCGCCGTTGTCGGTCACCGTCGGCGCCCAACGCTGCCCGGGCGCGCTCGGAGAACAGCGGATGTGCGGTGTACACGACCGGATCTTCTGCTTGTTCGTCGCGCACCCGGGTTTCCGCCGCGCCCCAGTCCTGGGCCTCGGCGACCGCGCCGTCGCCGGCCAGCACCGTCAGATCGGCCAGCGACAGCGGCTCCTCGACGGCGAGGTAGTCGAGCACCGCTCGCGCCGCCGCGGGCAACTCGGCGATGAAGGTGTCCACCTCGGCACGGCTGGTGGCCTCGCCGGGCGCGTCGACGTCGATCCGGTCGAGCAGGCCGTCGGTCCACAGCGCCGCGATGGCCTCGGGCGCCGCGTCCGCACGGGCGGTGACGATCATCCGGGCGGTGCCGGCCAGTGCCAGCTGGTAGACGAGCGTCGCCGACAGGATGTCCAGGTCGTGGGCGTCGTCGACGATCAGCAGCAGATCGCCCTGCCGGTCACGGCTCAGCGACGCCCGGGCCGCCCGCAACAGCGCGGCCGGCTTCCCGATGTCGGCGATATCCACGAGGTGGCTGAAGGCCCCGAACGGGACCACGCGCTCGGTCGGGGTACCGGTGACCCATCGGATGAAAGTGTCCGGGTGCCGGCTGCCGAAATGCTCGGCGGCCAACCGCGCCAGCGTGGACTTACCGACACCGTCGGGTCCGAGCACCACGGCACCGCGCAGCGTCCCGTCACCCAGGGCTGTATCCAGCTGTTCCAACGTGGACGCGTGCTGCGGGACGTTCCATCGAATCGGCATCGCCGAATTTTATTGCGGGGCGGTGTCCTGCCGGTGACTAGCCAGCGCGAAAGCCCCATACGTGCACGGTCCGGGGGCCTTTGGTCTACCTTGGCGGTTATGCGGCCGGAAGGCAATTCACCAAGCGAATGGGCGGTCTGTGTGTACTGCGCGTCGGGACCGACGCATCCCGAATTGCTTGACCTGGCTGGCGAACTCGGCGAAGCGATAGCCGAGCGCGGCTGGACTTTGGTGTGGGGCGGCGGCGACGTTTCGGCGATGGGAGCGGTGGCCAGCGCGGCGCGCGCACGCGGCGGCCGGACCGTGGGCGTGATCCCCGAACAGTTGGTCCAGCGCGAGCTCGTCGACAAGAAAGCCGACGAGCTGATCGTCACCGACACGATGCGCGACCGGAAGCGGATCATGGAAGACCGCGCCGATGCGTTCATCGTGCTGCCCGGCGGTGTCGGCACCCTCGACGAGTTGTTCGAGGCGTGGACGACGGGCTATCTGGGTATGCACGACAAACCCGTGGTGATGCTGGATCCGTGGGGACACTACGAGGGCTTGTGGCTGTGGTTGAACGGATTGCTCGACAGCGGCTATATCTCGCAGGTAGCGATGGACCGGCTGCTGCTGGTCGATAAGGTGGGTGCCGCAATCGAGGCGTGCGCCCCTGTCTGAGGTCGGCTACGTCAAGGGGAATCGAGGGAGCACGTGTCCGACCACTCTCGGGGTACACGCCGACGGATCGGTTTGACGGATGTCGCGGCGGGGCTGCCGGGCGTACTGGCCGACCTGCCGGTGATCGTCCGCGGCGCGTTGACCGGCCTATTGGCCCAGCCCAACTCCAATAAGTCGATCGGCAGCGTCTTCCAGGAGCGTGCCGCCCGCTACGGCGACAAGGTCTTCCTCAGGTTCGGCGACCAGCAGCTGACCTACCGCGAGGCCAACGCGGCCGCCAACCGGTACGCCGCCGTGCTGGCCGCGCGTGGCGTCGGCCACGGCGACGTCGTCGCGATCATGCTGCGCAACTCGCCCCAGGCGGTGCTGGCGATGCTGGCCACGGTCAAGTGCGGTGCCGTCGCCGGCATGCTCAACTACCACCAGCGCGGCGAGGTGCTGGCGCACAGCCTGGGCCTGCTCGACGCGAAGGTGCTGATCGCGGAGACCGACCTGGTCAGCGCTGTCGCCGAGTCCGGTTCCGCGGGCACCGCCAACACCGTGACCATCGAAGACCTGGAGCGCTTCGCGGTGAGCGCGGTGGCCACCAACCCGGATTCGGTGGCGACGGTGCGGGCCCGAGACACCGCCTTCTACATCTTCACGTCGGGCACCACCGGTTTCCCGAAGGCCAGCGTGATGACGCATCTGCGCTGGCTCAAGGCGCTCGCGGCGTTCGGCGGGCTGGGGCTGCGGCTGAAGAGCTCCGACACCCTGTACAGCTGCCTGCCGCTGTACCACAACAACGCGCTGACGGTCGCGCTGTCGTCGGCGATCAACTCGGGGGCGACGCTGGCGCTGGGCAAGTCGTTTTCGGCCTCCCGGTTCTGGGACGAGGTCATCGAGAGCCGGGCCACGGCCTTCATCTACATCGGCGAGGTCTGCCGCTATCTGCTCAACCAGCCGCCCAAGGACACCGACCGCAAACACCAGGTGCGCCTGATCGCCGGCAACGGACTGCGGCCGGAGATCTGGAAGGAATTCACCAAGCGGTTCGGCGTCACGCGGGTGTGTGAGTTCTACGCCTCCAGCGAGGGCAACACGGCCTTCATCAACATCTTCAACGTGCCCGGGTCGACGGGAATCGCGCCGATGCCGCTGGTGTACGTGGAATACGACCCCGACACCGGGGCTCCGCTGCGCGACGACAACGGTCGGGTGCGCCGGGTGCCGGCCGGCCAGCCCGGTCTATTACTCAGCCCGGTCAACCGGCTGCAGCCGTTTGACGGCTACACCGACAAATCGTCGAGCGAAAAGAAGTTGGTGCGCAACGCTTTCCGTGACGGCGACTGCTATTTCAACTCCGGCGACGTGATGAGCCCGCAGGGCATGCGGCACGCCGCGTTCGTCGACCGGCTCGGCGACACCTTCCGCTGGAAGGGCGAGAACGTCGCCACCACGCAGGTCGAGGCCGCGCTGGCGTCGGACAAGGCCGTCGAGGAGTGCACCGTGTTCGGTGTCGAGGTGCCCCGCACCGGCGGACGCGCCGGGATGGCCGCGGTCCAGTTGCGCGAAGGCGCGGAGTTCGACGGCAAGGCGCTGGGTCGCGCGGTGTACTCCCAGCTGCCCGCGTACGCACTGCCGCTGTTCGTGCGGGTGATGAAGTCGCTGGAGCACACCACGACGTTCAAGAGCCGCAAGGTGGAGCTCCGCGATGAGGCCTACGGCCCGGACGTCAAGGACCCGCTGTACGTGCTGGCCGGCCGCGACGAGGGGTATGTGCCGTACTACGACGAGTACCCCGACGAGGTGGCGGCCGGTAAGCGACCGCAAGGCTGAAGCCTTGGGGGAGCGCGCCGGCCAATCAGCGCGAGCCGGTAAGCGACCGCAAGGCTGAAGCCTTGGCGGTTACCCGGCACTATGGACGGGTGCAGGCAACTCTGTGCGGCCGACCCGTCGCCGCGGATCGCGCGCTGGTCATGGCGATCGTCAACCGCACACCCGACTCGTTCTACGACAAGGGCGCGACGTTCACCGACGACGCCGCCCGGACGGCGGTGCACAGGGCCGTCGACGACGGCGCCGACATCATCGACGTGGGCGGCGTCAAGGCGGGCCCGGGCGAGAATGTCGACGCGAACATGGAGATCGCCCGCCTGGTGCCGTTCATCGAATGGCTGCGTGGCGCCTATCCCGACCAGCTGATCAGCGTCGATACCTGGCGCTCCGAGGTGGCCAGACTGGCCTGCGCGGCCGGCGCGGACTTGATCAACGACACCTGGGCCGGCGTCGATCCGGCCCTGCCGGAGGTTGCCGCGGAACTCGGCGTGGGTCTGGTGTGTTCGCACACCGGCGGCGCGCAGCCCCGCACGCGCCCGTTCCGGGTGAGTTACGGTACGTCTACCCGCGGTGTGGTCGACGACGTGATCCGCCAGGTCACCGTCGCCGCCGAGCGGGCAGTCGCGGCCGGTGTAGCCCGCGACCGAGTGCTGATCGACCCGGCCCACGATTTCGGCAAGAACACCTTCCACGGGTTGGCGCTGTTGCGCCACGTGGACGAACTTGTAAAGACCGGGTGGCCGGTGCTCATGGCGTTGAGCAACAAGGACTTCGTTGGGGAGACTCTGGGCGTGGGCTTAACCGAACGGCTTGAGGGGACACTGGCAGCCACCGCGCTGGCGGCGGCCGCCGGAGCACGCGTTTTTCGTGTGCATCAGGTCGCGCAGACCCGACGGGTGCTGGAAATGGTCGCCTCGATCCAGGGCACTCGCCCGCCGGCGCGCACGGTGAGGGGACTGGCATGACGGCATCCGACCTGGTCGCCGGCGAGCTGACCGGCAGCGGGGCCGCCGCGGCGCGGCAGTGGCTGTCCCGTCGCAGCTGGAGCCGTCCCACCTGGACGATCAAGGAGCTGCAAGAGGCCAAGGGCGGGCGGACCATCTCGGTGGTGCTGCCGGCCCTCAACGAGGAACAAACCATCGCATCCGTGGTTGCCAGCATCTCGCCGCTGATCGAGGGGCTGGTCGACGAACTGATCGTGCTGGACTCCGGCTCGACGGATGAGACCGAGATCCGCGCGATCGCCGCCGGCGCCCGCGTCGTCAGCCGTGAACAGGCGCTGCCCGAGGTCGCGCCCCGGCCCGGCAAGGGCGAGGCGTTGTGGCGCTCGCTGGCCGCCACCAGCGGCGACATCGTGGTGTTCGTCGACTCCGACCTGATCAACCCGCACCCGATGTTCGTTCCGTGGCTGCTCGGTCCGCTGCTCATCGGCGACGGCATTCACCTGGTCAAAAGCTTCTACCGGCGGCCGCTCAACGTCGGAGACACGGGCACCGGCGGCGACGCCAGCACCGGCGGCGGGCGAGTCACCGAGCTGGTGGCCCGGCCGCTGCTGGCGGCGCTGCGACCGGAGCTGGGCTGCGTGCTGCAGCCGCTCGGCGGCGAATACGCGGCCAGCCGGGAACTGCTGACCTCGCTGCCGTTCGCGCCGGGCTACGGCGTGGAGATCGGTCTGCTGGTCGACACCTTCGACCGGCTGGGCCTGGACGCGATCGCCCAGGTCAATCTGGGTGTACGGGCGCACCGCAACCGGCCGCTGGCCGAGCTGGGCGCAATGAGCCGCCAGGTGATCGCGACCCTGCTCTCACGCTGCGGCATCCCCGACTCCGGAGTCGGGCTGACGCAGTTCTTCGCCGACGGTGAGGGCTACACCCAGCACACCTGGCCGGTGTCGCTGGCCGATCGGCCGCCGATGAAGGTGTTGCGGCCACGCTGATCGCTGTCCTGTCGGCGGTATAGGGCACTATCGACTCCGTGGCGTTGGTCTTGCTCTACCTCGTGGTGTTGGTGCTGGTGGCGATCGTGCTGTTCGGTGCGGGAAGCCTGCTCTTCGGACGCGGTGAGCAGTTGCCGCCGCTGCCGCGGGGGACCACGGCGACGGTGCTGCCCGCCTACGGCGTCACGGGCACCGATGTCGACGCGGTCAAGTTCACCCAGGTGCTGCGCGGCTACAAGACCAGCGAGGTGGACTGGGTGCTGGACCGGCTGGCTCGCGAGCTCGAGGCGCTTCGTGGTCAGCTTGCGGCGGTCAGCGCCGCACCGGCCGGAAAAGAAGCAGGCAGCGACGCCGGCGGCACGGTGAAAAGCGAGGACGCGGCCGAGGGCGACGATCCGGCGTGACCGATGACGGGCGGATTCGCTGCAGCTGGGCGGTGGGAAGGCCCGGGCCCGACTTCGACCTGTACCGCGACTATCACGACGAGGAGTGGGGCCGCCCATTGCGCGGCCGGGTGGCGCTGTTCGAGCGGATGAGCCTGGAGGCCTTTCAGAGCGGCCTGTCGTGGTTGACGATTCTGCGCAAACGGGAGAATTTCCGGAGCGCCTTCTCCGGGTTCGACATCGAAAAGGTCGCTCGCTATAACGACGCCGATGTGCAACGGCTGATGGCCGACGCCGGGATCGTCCGCAACCGGGCCAAGATCGACGCGACGATTGCCAACGCGCGCGCGGCGGCCGAGTTGGGCACGTCGGAAGAACTGTCCGACCTGCTGTGGTCGTTCGCGCCACCGGCGCGGCCCCGTCCCGCCGATACGTCCGAAATCCCGTCCGCCACTGCCGAATCAAAGGCCATGGCGAAGGAACTCAAGCAACGCGGGTTTCGCTTCGTCGGTCCCACCACCGCGTACGCGCTGATGCAGGCGACCGGGATGGTCGACGACCACATCCGGGAGTGCTGGGTCCCCTCGTCCCGGTAAGGGCCCGGGCGATCAGGCCCGGCAAACCACGCCCCGTAGCCCCGGAGAAGGCGCTAGGGACGGGTCTTGTGCATTTGGTGACCTTAATAGGGAACAATGGAGGAGTGATTTGGCAGTTCAATGTCGGGTATGGCTGGAAATCTGCTGGCGGGGCTAGCTCGCCGCCGTCCAGGCTCGCGAGGACGAGTCAACTCGAATCTGGAGGGAGCACTCGATGGCGGCGATGAAGCCCCGGACCGGAGACGGTCCTCTGGAAGCAACTAAGGAGGGGCGCGGCATCGTAATGCGGGTACCACTTGAAGGTGGTGGTCGCCTCGTCGTCGAGTTAACACCCGACGAAGCCGCTGCTCTGGGCGACGAACTCAAGGGCGTCACCAGCTAAGTCCGCCGCACCGAAGGTGTCGGCGACTACGAACACACCTTCCGGTAGATCTCCAGCGTCTGCTCCGCGACGTGCGCCCAGGAGAAATCCTCGATGCAGCGCTGGCGTCCGGCGCTACCGTAGCGCTCGGCTTTCGCCGGGTCCGCGACGAGTTCATTGACCGCTTTTGCCAATCCCATCTGATATCCGATTGGGTCGTCAGCGTCGTAATGCACCAGCGAGCCGGTGACTCCGTCGATGACCACCTCCGGTATGCCGCCAACATCGGAGGCCACCACCGCGGTTGCGCAGGCCATCGCCTCCAGGTTCACAATGCCTAGCGGCTCGTACACGGACGAGCACACGAAAACTGTCGCCGCCGAAAGTATTTCGCGCAATTCACCGACGGGTAGCATCTCCCGGATCCAGAACACCCCCGTGCGGGTGCGGGCGAGTTCTTCCACCGCGGCGCGTATTTCGTCGGCGATTTCCGGGGTATCGGGAGCGCCTGCGCACAGCACCAATTGCACGTCCGGGCCGAAGTGGTGCGCGGCAGCCACCAGATGGCCGACGCCCTTCTGCCGGGTGATCCGCCCGACGAATGCCACCATCGGCCGATTCGGATCAACTCCCAGCTCGGCCAGCACCGACCCGGTGTTCGTCGGCCCGGCCGGATACCACACGTCGCTGTCGACCCCGTTGCGGATGACATGCACCTGGCTCGGATCCAGCGTGGGGTAGACCCGCAGCACGTCCTCGCGCATACCGGCGCTCACCGCGATGACGGCGTCGGCCGCCAGCACCGCGGTGCGCTCCACCCACGTCGACACCCGGTAGCCGCCGCCGAGTTGTTCGGCCTTCCACGGCCGCAGCGGTTCCAGCGAGTGCGCGGTCAGAATGTGGGGAATGTCGTAGAGCAACGCGGTCAGGTGCCCGGCCATGCCGGTGTACCAGGTGTGCGAGTGCACGACCGTGGCCTGGAATGCGGCATCGGCCATCATCAGATCCGCGGACAGGGTGGACAGCGCAGCGTTGGCATGCTGCAGCCGCGGGTCGGGCTGATGCGCGATGGCGCCCGGTCGGGGTGCACCCATGCAGTGCACGTCGACCGTGCACAGACGGCGCAGTTGCGCGACGAGCTCGGTCACGTGGACGCCGGCTCCGCCGTAGACGTCCGGTGGGTACTCCCGAGTCATCATCGCCACCCGCATACTTCGCACCGTAGTTCGGTTGCGACGCCGCCCGCGAGTCGGATGGAAAAGCGGCTGGTGAATTCGGCGCCGACACCGCCGCGCTCCGGGCGGCGCGATGCATTACGGTGAGCGGCGCAGCGACCGTGCCAAATACCTTGACGGACAGCCCGTCAGAACGGCCGGGGGGATTCCCCCTGGCAGCGGTTCGCGACGGCCGATAGGTTTGGAGCCATGAGGGAAGCACCACAGGTGCTGGGCATCGTCCTGGCCGGCGGTGAGGGCAAGCGGCTGTATCCGCTGACCGCGGACCGGGCCAAGCCCGCAGTTCCCTTCGGCGGTGCCTATCGGCTGATCGACTTCGTGCTTTCCAACCTCGTCAATGCGCGCTATCTGAGGATCTGCGTTCTCACGCAATACAAGTCGCATTCACTTGACCGTCACATTTCGCAGAACTGGCGGTTGTCCGGTCTAGCCGGCGAGTACATCACCCCGGTACCGGCGCAGCAGCGCCTCGGCCCGCGCTGGTACACCGGCTCCGCCGACGCGATCTATCAGTCCCTCAACCTGATTTACGACGAAGACCCCGACTACATAGTGGTTTTCGGCGCCGACCACGTGTATCGGATGGACCCCGAGCAGATGGTCCAGTTCCACATCGACAGCGGGGCCGGTGCGACCGTGGCCGGCATCCGGGTGCCGCGCAACGAGGCCAGCGCGTTCGGTTGTATCGACTCCGACGAGTCCGGCCAAATCCGGAGCTTCGTCGAGAAGCCGCTGGAGCCGCCGGGCACGCCCGACGACCCGGACACGACATTCGTCTCGATGGGCAACTACATCTTCACCACCAAGGTGCTCGTCGACGCGATTCGTGCCGACGCCGACGACGACCACTCCGATCACGACATGGGTGGTGACATCGTTCCGCGGCTGGTGGGCGATGGGATGGCCGCGGTGTACGACTTCAACGACAACGAGGTGCCCGGCGCCACCGACCGCGATCGGGCCTACTGGCGCGACGTCGGGACGCTGGACGCGTTTTACGACGCGCACATGGACCTGGTGTCGGTGCACCCGGTCTTCAATCTGTACAACCGGCGCTGGCCTATTCGCGGCGCGACCGAGAATCTGGCGCCGGCGAAGTTCGTCAACGGCGGCTCCGCCCAGGAGTCGGTGGTCGGCGCGGGCAGCATCATCTCGGCGGCCTCGGTGCGCAACTCGGTGCTGTCGTCGAACGTGGTGGTCGATGACGGAGCGATCGTCGAGGGCAGTGTGATCATGCCGGGCGCCCGGGTCGGCCGTGGCGCGGTGGTACGCCACGCGATCCTGGACAAGAACGTCGTGATCGGGCCCGGCGAAATGGTCGGGGTGGATCTGGAAAAGGACCGTGAACGCTTCGCGATCAGCGCCGGCGGCGTGGTCGCGGTGGGCAAGGGCGTCTGGGTGTAGGCCGGCCCTGCTAGCCGGCGATCTCCGGAATCAGCAGATGCGCGTCGTAGCCTGGACCCCAGTGCAGGGTGACTCGACCGCGTGGCGAATTGCGGTACGCGGCGGGGAGCTGACCGGTGAACGGATTGCGCCGCGACAACCAGCGTCCGGCGACCACAAGTCGCAATTGCTCGCCGGCCCGGAACAACGTCGCCGAAGGGCCCAGCGCCACATCGACCGGTACGACTACGCCGGCAGACAGCGGTTGCTGCGGCCCGGTGCATGTCGGGACCGGTTCCCACGGCTGCGAGAGCTCGGGATCCAATGCGCGCAGCGAGACCCGCTGCCAGCCGGTGCTGACCCGGTCGCGGCCGTAACCGTAGGACCCCTCGAATTCGACGAACCGTCCGGCGTGCCACTTCTCCACGCCGAGGAACAGGTTCGCATCGTCGCAGCCGTCCAGTTCGAGCCACAGCCGGGCAGCCATCGGACCGGTCAGTTCGATGTCTGCCGGGACCGTCCAGCTGAATGCCGCTGCGTTGGAGGCGGTTTCGAACTCAATACTGCCGGCCCGCGTGGGCGGATCGGGCGCCAGAATTCCGGCGCTCGCGAGATAGATTGGCCGCCAACGGGTCCGGGCGAGCGGCCATTCGGCTTCCTCGCGCACCGCGGTGACGGTGTCGCGGTCCTCGCGCACTTCGAGGCGCACGCTGCGGGATTCGGCGGCGCCGTCCAGTACGCCGCGAAAGAAGTTGAGCTGTTCGGTCAGCGCGGCCTCGGAGTAGAACGTCGCCCATTTGCCGCTTCGATGGGTGTACAGGCGGGCGTGGGCGGAGCCGGCGCGCGTGAACGCGCGGATCGAACCGCGGCTGTGCAGGTTGTTGTCCGAGAAGCTGCCGCAGACCAGCATGGGAACGTTGATGGCCGACAGGTCGGGCGCAAGTGAGCGCCAGAAGTCGTCGCGCAGTTGATGTTTGTCCTGCATCGGCCCGAGGGTGTAGCTCTGCCGGGTATCGCGACGCACATTGCGCGACCACAACCGGGTGAAGCCGAGTTCGCGAACACCGCCGGGAAAGGTGAGGTCGCGATACGCGTCGGTCCAGCCCTCCCAGGGACAGATCGCCCGCAGCGCCGGCGGCTGCAGAGCAGCGACGGCGTACTGGGTGATGGCCAGGTATGAGACACCGAGCATGACAACGTTTCCGTCACACCATCGCTGATCGGCGATCCACTGCACCAGGTCGTAGGTGTCCTCGCCTTCCTGTCGCGAAAGCAGCTTTCCGGTGCCCTCGGAATGGCCGCAGCCGCGCGCGTCGGCATTCACCACGGTGAAGCCTTGCGCGGTCCACCAGGCCGGGTCCGGGGCCTCCCAGCCGGTCAGGGCAGAAAACGTCACCGGTTTCGGCTGGCGCAGAACGCGGTACTGCACCGAGAACGTCCACCTCCCGCGCCGCCGCCGCGGGAGGTTGTCCTTGCCGTAGGGATGGATGCTCAGGATGACCGGCCGGGCCGGCTTATCGGCCTTCCGAAACACGTTGATCCGCAACACCGTTCCATCGCGTGTTGGGACGTTGACATCGCGCTCGAGGATGATGTCGGCGGGTGGATCGGTGACGGTCACCGGAGGTCTGGCGACGCCGCGAATCCGGTCTAGCGCGTACCGGAAGGCGCCGGAACGTCGCCACGGCTGATCCAGCGCAGGTGCCAGGGTTCGGGCCACAGCACACCCTAAGGCGTTTTTGCTCGGCTCTACCAGACGAAGGGCATCAACCGGTAGCGCACGTGCTGCGCATACTCGCGGTAGCCGGCCAATTCCTGGGTGAGCATCGCTTCCTCGTCGCCGATACGGACGACAAGTGCCGCCACACCCGGGAGGACGAACAAAAGCCCCCAGTACGAGCCCAGTGCCAGGGGGACACCGACCATCATGATCACGTTTCCGACATACATCGGGTGCCGGACCAACGTGTAGACGCCGCTGGAAACCACCCTTTGGGCTGACTCCACCGTGACCGTGGGGGCGGCATAACCGTTCTGGACTATGACCAGCATTGCGATACCGAGCCCAGCCGCTACCAGAACATCGCCGAGCAGGCACACCGACGCGGTCGGGTGCGACCAGCCCACCCGATGGTCATACGCGCTGAACGCCAACATCCCCACAAGGGTCAGAAACGCGCCGAAGATGACGATCTTCTGCACGATTCTGGTCTCAGCTGTCGGCCCTGCATGCATACGACGCTGCAGCGCGGCCGGGTTCGTCCGGGCTATGTACATGCTGGGAAAGATCGTCGCCACCGTGGCGGTGACGATGAAAGCCCATGCCTGCCAATAGTCGAGCGTGCCGGCCGGTAAGAACAGCAGCAAGCTCAATATGGCCAGCCCGAACACCGACGATGCCGTCGCGCGGACACCGGTGTTCACGAGCGCAGATCACGACGTCGGAATGCCATGGCGCCCAACGTGATCAATGCCGCATCGACCGCCAGCAGCGACAGCAGGGGCACCGCTGTGAAGTCGCCGCCGACCCGCGGAACATGCGCGAAGGGTTCGAGGTCCAGCACCCACTGCGGGAAACCCGCAAGCGAACCGATCAGGTACAAGGCGATGAACCCGATCAGTACGCCCCACGCCACCGGTGTGAACCGTGGCGCGAGACCGAACAATCCGACCGTCACGGCCGATGCCAGCCAGACGGCCGGCAACTGTACGGCCGCGGTGCCTACCACGTCCGCCAACTTGCCGCCGACGTCGCCTGCGGCGACGCCGTAGACGAGCCCGCCCGTTACCCCGGCGAGCAGCATCGCCACCGCGGAGCCGAGCAGCGCGGCCGCCAAATGGCTTGCCAACCAACGGGTTCGCGATACCGCCCCGGCCAGTGTCGTCTCGGCTCGCAGGCCGGCTTCTTCCTGGTGCAGCCGCAGCGTGAGCGAGATGGCGAAGGCGGAAGCCACCATGCCCATCATCGCGAATACCACCGCGAGGAAGGCCTCCTCCAAAGCGGTGGTGCCGCCCATCCGCGCGACGATGTCGCGCGCCACGCCGTCGCCGATCTGGTCGCCGATGCCCTGCGCGACGCTTCCCATCACCAGGCCATAAAGGCACAGGCCCACCGTCCACAGCAGCAGCGCGCCGCGATCCAGCCGCCACGCCAAACCGAAGACGTTGCTCAATCCCGCCGCGGCGTGGGGTGGGCCGGCACGCTCGGCGACGAGCCCGGCACCGACGTCGCGCCCGGCGAGCAGCCGATACGCCACGGCGGTGAGGACGGCGGCGGCGGCCAGATGCAGTAGCAGCACCCACCCGTGATCACCCGCGTAGGGCCGCACCTGCAGCGACCACCCCAGCGGCGAAAACCAGGACAGCGTGCCAGAGCTGGCATCACCGATGGCGCGCAGCGTGAACGCGGCCGCCAGCACGGAGAAGGCGGCGCCGCGGGCGAACCGTGCGCTCGCCGAAAGCTGCGCGGTCACGGCGGCCACCGCCGTGAACACCACCCCGGAGCCGGCCAGTGCGGCGCCGAACGCCAGCGATCCGCCTTGCGGGACCTTGGTGGTGAGCAATCCCGCCGCGCCGATCGCGCCGGTGGCAATCGAGGCGCCGAACGAGAGGATCAGCGCCGCGGTGAGGCTGGAATACCGTCCGACCCCGGTCGAGTCCACCAATTCGGTCCGGCCGCTTTCCTCGTCGGCGCGGGTGTGCCGGATCACCGTGAGAATGACGGCGACCGCGATCAGCACGTGGAACATTCCGGCCTTCCAAATACCAACCGCGCCAAGGCTGTCGTTGTAGACCTGCCCGTAGAGGGCGCGCTGTGCCGGGCTGGCCATGATCGACGCCGCGAACCCGGCGCGGGCGGCTTGGGTGGGGTAGACCTTCTCGATGCTTCCGACGTAGACCGTCGCCAACGGCAATGACAGCAGCAATATCCACAACGGCATTGAGACCCGGTCGCGGCGCAGATAGAGCCGCAACATTCGCACCGTCCCGGTGAAGTTTGAATTTCGTCGCGGAGCAACGTATTTCGTGCGATCCAGGGTTGGGGTGCTCATTACGCTGAGACCTTCTTCCCGCTACGCCCGGTGTCGTAGTGACGCAGGAAGAGCTCCTCGAGCGTCGGCGGCTGGCTGATCAGGCTGCGCACGCCGGCGTCGCCCAGCACCCGGATGAGTTCCCCGAGGCTTTCGCTGTCGACCTGGGCCCGCAGCGTGTTGCCGTCGACACTGACGTCCTCGACTCCCTTGATTCGGGTGAGATCGCCGGGATCGCCGGTCATTTCGGCCTTGATGGAGGTGCGGCTGAGATGCCGCATCGAGTCCAGCGAACCGCTCTCGATGGTTTTGCCGGCCCGGATGATGGTCACCGTTTGGCACAGCGTTTCCGTTTCGGCAAGGATGTGGCTGGACAGCAAGACCGTCACGCCACGGTCGCGGGCCTCGGCGACGCACTGCTGAAAAACGTTCTCCATCAATGGGTCCAACCCGCTGCTGGGCTCGTCCAGCAGCAGCAGGCTGGCCTGCGACGAGAAGGCCGAGATCAGCGAGACCTTTTGCCGGTTGCCCTTGGAATAGGTGCGCGACTTCTTTGTCGGGTCGAGGTCGAAGCGCTCGATCAGCTCGGCGCGACGCGCGCCGTCGATGCCGCCGCGCATGCGGCCCAGCAGATCGATGGTCTCGCCGCCGGACAGTGACGGCCAGAGCGTGACATCTCCCGGCACATAAGCGATTTGGCGATGTAGTTCGACGGCGTCGGTCCACGGGTCACCGCCCAGCAGCCGCACGCTTCCACCGTCGGCTTTTACCAAGCCCAACAGGACGCGGATAGTGGTGGACTTTCCGGCGCCGTTGGGGCCCAGAAAGCCGTGTACTTCACCTTGACGCACCGTCAGATCGAGGCCGTCGAGTGCCCGCACCGCACCGAAGTTCTTGGTGAGGTTGCGAATTTCGATGGGCGCGTCGTGGTCAACTGCCATGGGATTCTCCTTGATCTTCTGCGGCCAGGAATGCGTCGTACATGGTCCTGTCGGTCATCAGGCCTTCGGTATAGATCTCGAGGGCGGGCAGCACCATATCGCGGGCGTAGTCACGAAGGACTGCCCGCAAATCTGTTGGGGTTTCGTGCATTTGCAGGTAGAGCAGAAAGCCGCCACCGCCGGTGATGCCCAGATATTTGGCCCGGGCTTGGGGATCGCGACTGGGCTTGATCGTCCCGGCGCGCACGCCTTCTTCCATGTACGCGTACGCGTTGTCGATCATTCTGCGCCACAGCATGTTCGCAAGCTCGCCACCGGTCTGCATGCTGCGCACCAGGTAAGCCATCAGCGGTGCGTAACCCTCGATCTCGGCCATCTGCGCGAACCAGGTCGCCGGGTCGTTGGAGCGCAGCGCCTCTGACTTGCTGCTGTAGATCTCTGCGGCGATGTAGTCCTCGCAGGCCTTGCGCAGGCCTTCCTTGGAGCCGAAGTGATGAATGACCAGCGCTGCGCTGACGCCGGCGGCCTCCGCGATGGTGCGCAGCCCGACGCCGAAGCCGTGCTGGCCGAATTGCTCGATCGCGGCATCGCGAATCCGGGCGACGGCGGTCAGGTCGGCTGAACGCATGTTCAGTACATTAAACGCACGTTCAGCCGAAGGTCAAGGGGACACCCCGTAAGGGATACGTAAAAGAAATCTGCGCGATGCTGGGCAGAACCGCGTGCGGTCACCTCGGCGACAGCACTACCGCGGTGGGCTCGTGCGGGGTGCCCGGTCGGCTAGTCGCGGACCGCGGCCAAGACGCCGTCGCCGAGCGGCACCAGCGCGGGCGTCAGCCGCTCATCCTCGGCGATCAGTCGGGCCGCTTCCCGGACCGCGACCACCTCGGCGTCGCGCGCTGCGGGATCACCAGCCCGCCCGCCCAGCGCCGAGCCGTGCACGACGATGATCCCGCCGGATCGAAGCAACCGCACGCCCTCGACGACGTAATCGGGCTGGTCGATCGGGTCGGCGTCGACGAACACCAGGTCATAGGACTCGTCGGCGAGGCGAGTGAGGACCTCTTGAGCGCGCCCGCTGATCAGCCGGGTGCGCGACGGGCCGATGCCGGCCTCGGTGAAGGCCAGTTTGGCCATCCGCAGATACTCGGGCTCGATGTCGATCGTGGTCAGCACACCGTCGTCGCTCATCCCCGACAGCAACCAGAGGCCGCTGACCCCGGCGCCGGTTCCCACTTCCGCGACCGCCTTGCCGCCGCTGAGCTTGGTCAGCAGGCTCAGCAGTGCGCCGACCGCGGGTGTGACCGCCCGGGCACCGATGTCGACGGAGCGCTCACGGGCGCCCGCCAGGATCGCGTCCTCTGATATCGATCCCTCGGCGTGCGCGGAGAGCGATTCGGCCCGACTGGGAGCCGCCTGGCCGGGGGTTTCTTCCTCGGTGCCGTCCATGCCCGCAGCGTATTCCATGCCGGGGCGCGGTACGGCAGGCGCGCCTGGGCCGGCCCCTTTCCGACACGCCCGGACCGGCCGACGCGGCCCAAGTCACTCCGCGACGGGTTTACCCTGCTTATGCCAGGTAACGAAATGATTTCTCAGCCAAACCTCAGATTGCTCCTATATCGCGCATACGCCGATACGCGACGGTGTCCGTATGGAACGTGGAGGACGTTGGACGGGGAATACAGATTGGCAACTTCGTGTTGCGGCGGATGACGAACTGTCATTACTCGGCAGGGCAACTTCTTCGGAGGATTCGATCAACACCACTCTCTTAAGCCCGAGCACTATGCCTCACGCTCAGGAATGCCCGGACGACGAATGGGTCGAGCCGGCGGATGGGCTGCAGGGCACAGCCGTATTCGACGCGACCGGGGACAAGACCACGATGCCGTCCTGGGACGAGCTGGTGCGTCAGCACGCCGACCGGGTGTACCGGCTGGCCTACCGGCTGTCGGGTAACCAGCAAGATGCCGAGGACCTGACCCAAGAGACCTTCATCCGGGTCTTCCGGTCGGTGCAGAACTATCAGCCCGGCACCTTCGAGGGCTGGCTGCACCGCATCACCACGAATCTGTTCCTCGACATGGTGCGCCGGCGCGCGCGCATCCGGATGGAAGCGTTGCCGGAGGATTACGACCGGGTGCCGGCCGACGAGCCCAACCCCGAGCAGATCTACCACGACGCGCACCTGGGGCCCGACCTGCAGGCCGCGCTGGATTCGCTGCCGCCGGAGTTTCGTGCCGCGGTGGTGCTGTGCGACATCGAAGGCCTGTCCTACGAGGAGATCGGCGCCACGCTGGGCGTCAAACTGGGCACCGTTCGCAGCCGGATACACCGCGGACGTCAGGCGCTGCGCGACTACCTGGCCGCGCACTCCGAACCGGAAGCCCACGCCAAATCGGCCTAGGCCGGTTTCGCCCCCCGGCCTCACGCGCCGATAATCATGCGATTTCGCGGGATGCATAGCGGTGCTCGGCACGTTGTCGCGCTACATTCGAGGGGTACGTGGCAGCGAAAGGAACTGGTGATGGCCGACCGGGGACATGTGTTCCGTCGTGCGTTCTCCTGGCTCCCCGCGCAGTTCGCCTCCCAGAGTGATGCCCCGGTGGGCGCCCCGCGGCAATTCGGTTCGACCGAGCATCTGTCCATCGAGGCGATCGCCGCATTTGTCGACGGTGAGCTGCGGATGAATGCCCACTTGCGGGCTGCCCATCACCTCTCGTTGTGCCCGCAATGCGCGGCCGAAGTCGACGACCAGAGCCGGGCGCGCAGTGCGCTGCGTGACTCCCATCCCATCCGCATTCCCAGCACGCTGCTAGGGATGCTGTCGCAGATTCCGCACTACCCGCGCGATGACACGCCATCGCAGGCACCCGACGGTTTCGCTGATCGCGACGTGCGCGACCAGCGTAAGCGCCGGTAGCAGCCGGGCTGCCGCCAGCTCGTGCGTTCAAGCCGACCGATCAGCAACCGTGGATACTAGGGTGGACACGAACAACGCCGTGCCTGGTGCTTGCCCTGGACAGGGGCCCTGCGCGAGGCCCGTTTCGAGCACTCAAGTAGCGGATTCAAAAGGGGTAACGTGACCTCCGACCAGGGCAACGACAGCGGCAACAACGGAGGCAACCGCCTGGCGCCGCGCCCCATTTCCCGGCCACCGGTCGACCCCGCCTCGCGTCAAGCGTTCAGTCGCCCGGACGGGCAGCAGGGGTCTTTCGTCGCGGAGCGGGTGCGTCCGTCGAAGTACCGCGAAGAAGGCGAGTTCAATCCGCACGATCAACGCCGCGACCCGGTGCTGGAGGAGGCGTTCAGCAAGCCGGTCGGCGGCGGCGAGTCACTGCAGCGCCACCCCGTCGACGCCAGCGCGCTGGCCGCCGAACAGAACGGCTTCGACGAGGACGAGTCCGACGATCCATGGCGCGACCCGGGGGCCGCGGCGGCGCTGGGAAGTCCGGCCGTTGCCCACGCCACGTCGCACACTCCGTCGGGATATGGCGGCAAGCTCGGCGTGCGCGACGTCCTCTTCGGTCGGAAGGTGTCCTACCTCGCGCTGGCCGTCCTGCTCGCCATCGCGCTGGTCATCGGCGCCGTCGGCGGGCTGATCGGTCGCAAGACGGCCGAGGTCGTCGACGCCTTCACCACCTCGAAGGTGACGCTGTCGACCAACGGCAACACCGAAGAGCCGGCGGGCCGCTTCGCCAAAGTTGCGGCCACTACCGCCAATTCGGTGGTGACCATCGAGTCGAAGAGCGAGCAGGAAGGCATGCAGGGCTCCGGCGTCGTCATCGACGGGCGCGGCTACATCGTCACCAACAACCACGTGATCTCCGAGGCCGCCAACAACCCCAGCCAGTTCAAGACGACCGTGGTGTTCAACGACGGTAAGGAAGTGCCCGCCAACCTGGTGGGCCGCGACCCCAAGACCGACCTGGCTGTGCTCAAGGTCGACAACGTCGACAACCTGAGCGTGGCGCGGCTCGGCGACTCCGACAAGGTTCGCGTCGGCGACGAGGTGATCGCGGCGGGTGCGCCGTTGGGGCTGCGCAGCACCGTGACGCACGGCATCATCAGCGCGTTGCACCGCCCGGTCCCGCTGTCGGGGGAGGGATCTGACACCGACACCGTCATCGACGCCCTCCAGACGGACGCCTCGATCAACCACGGCAACTCCGGTGGCCCGCTGATCGACATGGATTCTCAGGTGATCGGCATCGACACCGCAGGAAAGTCGTTGTCCGACAGCGCAAGTGGGCTGGGCTTCGCGATCCCGGTCAACGAGGTCAAGTCGGTGGCACAGACTCTGATCAAGGACGGAAAGATCGTGCACCCGACGCTCGGCGTCAGCACCCGGTCGGTGAGCAACTCGATCGCCGCCGGCGCCCAGGTCGCCAACGTGAAGGCCGGCAGTCCGGCGCAAAAGGGCGGAATCCTGGAGAACGACGTCATCGTCAAGGTCGGTACCCGCAAGGTCGCCGATTCCGACGAGTTCGTCGTCGCCGTGCGACAGCTGACGATCGGGCAGGACTCTCCGATCGAGGTGGTCCGCGATGGCCGCAACGTCACCCTGACCGTCAAACCCGACCCCGACAACGGGTAGATGTTCGGGAACCTCAGCTGGGAGCACATCCTGGTCCTCGTGGTGGTCGGGCTGGTGATCCTTGGGCCGGAGCGGCTTCCGGGTGCGATCCGCTGGACGTCGACCTCGCTTCGGCAGGCGCGTGACTACCTGAGTGGCATGACCAGCCAACTGCGCCAGGATCTGGGGCCCGAGTTCGACGACCTGCGTGCCCCCCTCAGCGAACTGCAGAAACTGCGGGGGATGACGCCGCGCGCGGCACTGACCAAGCACCTGCTGGACGGCGACGATTCATTCCTCACCGGCAATTTCGAGCGGCCGGTCAATGGAACTCCGCCGCTGCCGTCGGCCGAGTCGTCGGGGCCGAACGGGAACCCGGCGTTTGGGGCCCCACAGCACGGCCCGGCGCCGTTCGACAGCGACGCGACCTGAGCGGTTTTCTAACGCCGGGTGGGGTCGAGCCCCAGCGACACGCCTGCCAATCCACGCTTTCGCGACGACAGCTTGTCGGCGATGCTGCGCAGTTCCTTGCCCACCGGCGAATCGGGCGCGCTCAGCACGATCGGCACGCCCGAATCGCCGGCCGCGACCAACGCCGGGTCCAGCGGGATCTGCCCGAGCAGCGGCACGTCGGCGCCCACCGCGCGGGAGAGCCGCTCGGCGACCTGCTCGCCGCCGCCCTCGCCGAACACCTGCAGGGTTGAGCCGTCCGGCAGCACGAGCCCGGACATGTTCTCGACGACGCCGACGATGCGCTGGCGGGTTTGCAGCGCGATGCTGCCGGCTCGCTCGGCGACCTCGGCGGCGGCCAGCTGCGGCGTGGTCACGACCAGGATTTCCGCGTTGGGGATCAGCTGCGCCACCGAGATGGCGATGTCGCCGGTCCCGGGCGGCAGATCGAGCAGCAACACGTCCAGATCGCCCCAGTACACGTCGGCCAGGAACTGCTGCAACGCCCGGTGCAGCATCGGCCCGCGCCACACCACCGGGGTGTTGCCCTCGGTGAACTGGGCGATCGAGATGACCTTCACCTCGTGCGCGATCGGCGGCAGGATCATCGACTCCACCTGGGTGGGCCGGTCGGTGGTGCCCATCATTCGTGGGATGGAGTGCCCATGAATGTCGGCATCGAGCACACCGACCGACAGGCCACGGGCCGCCATCGAGGCGGCCAGGTTGACCGTGACGCTGGACTTGCCGACGCCGCCCTTGCCGGACGCAACCGCGTAGACCCGGGTCAGTGAGCTGGGCTGGGCGAACGGGATGACCGGCTCGCGAGCGTCGCCGCGCAACTGCTTGCGCAGCTCGGTGCGCTGCTCGTCGTTCATCACGTCCAGGCTGACTTTCACCGCGCCGGTGCCGGGTACGTCGGCGACGGCCTGGCTGACGCGCTCACTGATTTCGGCCTTTTTCGGGCAGGCGTCGGTGGTCAGGTAGATCTCGACGTGCACGCCGCCTTGCGCGTCGACGTCGATGCTTTTGACCATCCCGAGTTCGGTGATGGGCCGCCGCAATTCGGGGTCGATCACCTTGCCCAGTGCGGCGCGGATAGCAGCATTGCGGTCGTCTTGCGAATCGGGGGCGTCATGACCAGACATCACCGCCGAGTGTAGGCGGCTCGGCTTTCGACCTGTTGGCAGGCGTCAGCCGGGCGGCGCCGGTGCCGGCGCCGGCGGCTGGGCGGCGTTCGGTGGCGGCGGGGGGGCCAGCGGTGCAAACGGCTGCGGCATGCCGGGTGCACCCGGCGGCGGGGTTTGCGAGTTGATGCAGATCACGGTGCACCCGGGCATGTGCCCCTGCGACGCCGGCGGGTTGGGCGGCGTCATCCAGGGGAACATCGGCTGCGACGGGCTGGCCTGCTGAGGCTGGCCGGTCAGGTCGATCAGCGGCATCCGCGCCATCGGGTCGTCCTGGGGCAGGCCGATCATGTTTATCGGCAGGCCGGGTCCGAGCCCCTCCGGATGCTCGTCATGTGCATTGCCGAGCGGGGGTGGCGGGCCGGTGATCGGGGGCAGGTCGACCGGGACCACGCCGGTGGCGTAGGCCGCGGCCCAGCCCAGCACGTTCTGTGCGTAGGCCGCCGAGTTGTTGTAGCGCAGGATCGCGGCCATGACCTGTGCCGGGTCGCGCAGGTTCAGCCCGCCGCTGCAGAGGTAGCGGGCCGCCGTCAGCGTGGAGTCGAACAGGTTCTGCGGGTCGGCGATGCCGTCGCCGTCGCCGTCGGCGGCGTAGCGGGCCCAGGTGCCGGGCAAGAACTGCATCGGCCCCATCGCGCGGGCGTAGGTGACGCGATTGCCGGCGCTGCTGGAGATGATCACCTCGTTGCCGGGCAGCGTGCCGTCCAGCGCGGGACCGTAGATCGGGTTGACCGCGGTGCCGCGCGCGTCGACGGCTCCGCCGCCGGCGTGGCCGGACTCGATGCGCCCGATGCCGGCCAGCAAGTTCCAGCTGACGCCGCAGGCGGGGTCGAAGACTGCCATCTTCTGTTCGGCATTGCGGTAGGCGGACAGCGCCATCATCGGAATGCCCAGCGCGCCAGGCGTATTCACCACCCTCGGTGGTGGCGGTGCCGATGCCGCGCCCGCCGCGACGTGGAAGGCCGTCGGCGCCCGGTCGATGGCGATGACCACCGGCCCGGACAGGTCGGGGACGGTCGGGGACACGGCGGCGACCGGGGTAATGACCGCATGCACCGACGGGATGGGGCTCTTTCCGTGTCCGTGTAGCGGCTCAGGCGTGGCGCCGACGGCACCCGCGAACACCAGCGGACTGATCACCGCCACGCTGAATGCCTGTGCCCGAGTTACCGGAAGCCCCCGCTTCCGCACCGCCGCGACGGCCGGGTGTGCACCCAAGCGACCCCCTATGCGCACTCCACCGTCCTAATTATTTGGGCCGTCAGAAACTCTGTGAGCTGGCCGTCAGAAACCCTGTGAGCTGCCGGAAACCTCTTCTTAGCATCGTGAACTAGATCACCATACATAACTCTTGTGACGGGAGTGGCGCAATGGCGGATCCGGTATTCACGGGGATCTCTTAGTGCTGTGCACCGTGGCGTCAGCGGCGCACCGGGGGCTCCTCCGCCGGGATGTGCACGTCCGGACCGGTCAGCAAGGCGCGCAGTTCGTCCAGCTCGTCGCGCAGGTATTCGCGGGTGACGACCTCGCCGATGGCCAATCGCAGGGCGGCCAGCTCACGGGACAAGTACTCGGTGTCGGCCTTGGTCTGTGCGGCGCGACGACGATCTTCTTCGAGTGTGACCCGGTCCCGATTCTCTTGACGGTTCTGAGCCAGCAGGATCAGCGGCGCGGCGTAGGCGGCCTGCGTGGAGAAGGCCAGATTCAGCAGAATGAACGGGTACGGGTCGAAGCGCCATTCGATCGCGATCAGGTTTATCGCGATCCACACGATCACGATGAGGGTCTGTATCAGCAGGTAGCGGCCGGTGCCGAAGAAGCGCGCGATGGCCTCGGTGCTTTGCCCGACCGTCTCGGGGTCGAATCGCACTGAGATCCCGCGCGATGTCCGCGGGGTGTACAGCCGCCGCGGTGCCGTCGGTTTGGTCACGAGGCCCCCTCGGTTGCTTCGGCGCGTCCGATGCCGGCGCTCACCTCTTGGGCGTGGGCGCGCCAGTCGTGCGGCAGTAGGTGATCGAGCAGGTCGTCCACGGTGACCGCCCCCAGCAGGTGGCTTGCGGCGTCGACGACGGGTCCACATACCAGGTTGTAGGCGGCGAAGTAGCGGGTCACGGCGGTCAGTGTGGTCTCCGGGGTCAGGGTGAGCAGGTCGCTGTCGACGATCCCGCCGATCAGCTCGCTCGGCGGCTCGCGAAGCAGCCGCTGCAGCGGTACGCAGCCCAGGTACCGCCCGGTGGGCGTGGCCGTCGGCGGTCGCGTCACGAACACCATCGACGACAGTGCGGGGGTGAGGTCGGGATTGCGGACCAGTGCCAGGGCCTCGGCAACCGTCGTGTCCGCGGTGAGCACCACCGGATCGGAGGTCATCAACCCGCCCGCGGTGTCCGGGGAGTGCTTCAAAAGCCGACGCACCGGGGCGGATTCGTCGGGGTCCATCCGGGCCAGCAACAGCTCGGCGTCCGTCGGATTCAGCTCGCCGAGCAGGTCGGCGGCATCGTCGGGGTCCATCTCCTCCAGCACGTCGGCCGCGCGTTCGGTGCCCAGCTGCGACAGCGCATCGGCCTGCTCCGACTCGGGCAACTCCTGCAGGACGTCGGCCAACCGCTCGTCGGTCAGGGCCCTGAACACCTCAGTGCGTCGCTTGGCCGGCAGCCCGCGGATGACGTCCGCCACGTCGACCGCGCGGCGCCCCTCGAATTGGCCGAGCAGTTGTGCCACCGCCTGACCCGGCATCGCCAACGCCGACGGTGTCAACCCGTGCACGCTTTGCCAGTCGACCACATGGGCCGGCCCGCGCCGTCCCAGGCGACGCTGGCTGCGCACGGCGATCCTGGTCACCAGCCAGTCGCGGGTCCGGGACTGCTCGATGCCCAGGTCGGTGATCACCACCTCGCGGCCGACCAACTCCGGTAGTTCGGGGTCGTTGATCGTGACCGGAGTGTCGAGTATCTGGCCGATTGCCAGCACCTCGCCCGGACGCTGTCCGAAGTGGCGCAGGGACACGCTCCCCGTGTTGAGTGTCACCGCGTCGGGCTCGATGGCGGCGACCCGCAGAATCGGGATGAAGATGCTGCGCCGGGTCGCCAAATCGACAACCAGCCCAAGCACCCGCGGTTGCTGGCGAACGATGCTGATGTTGATCACGACATCGCGGACGCGCCCGAAGTTTTCGCCCATTGGCCCCAACACCAACATCCGCGCCAGCCGCGCGACGTACACCCTGTTGACCGATGCCATGGGAGAGAGCCTAGGCAGCCAGTCGCGTGATGGCAGCGAACCGGCTCGGGCGAGCCCCGCTAACGGGAATGCACCGCAAAAATCATCACGATCAGAGTCACGATCAAGGTCGCGATGCCGATCACGATGCCGGCGACGGCCAGGCCGTAACCGTCTTGCCGCGTCCGCTTGATCTGGTCGATCGCGATCGTGCCCAGCACAATGGCCGCGATCCCGCCGATGCAGCAGAACAAGCCGGTGAACGACGCGATCAGCGACGCGATCGCCATTGGGTTCGTCCCGGGCGCCGTGACGTCTTGGGACCAGTAATCGCCCGGGTAATCCGGCGCCGGGTAGTAGCCGCCGGGATACGGCGCAGCGCCGTAGCCGGGTGGCGAGCCGTATTGCGGCGGGCCCGGCGGGTAGGGCGGGCCGCCGTGGCCGGGCGGCTGCTGGTACCCGAAGGGCGGGGTGCCCGATGGGTAGTCGAGCGGAACGCCGGGCGGCGGGTAAGGGGAGGGCGGATAGTCGGCTGGTGGTGGTGATGCCGGGGAATCCCAGGGGGCTGCCCAACCCGGCCGCTCAGGGTGCTGCGCAGCGGCCGAGTGCGGATCAGCGGCGTCCTCGCCGCTGGCACCGCCGGGAGCTGTCATGTACTTCAACCTAGCCTGCAGGCTGCCTAGATAGGGTGGGAGGGCCGAGGTGAAACTATGGCCGCGGCGGAGGAGAATGAGCCGAAATGACTAGTCCTTTCCAACCTAACCAAGTCCCCGGCGCGACGCCCACGGGCGGGGCCTCCGGGCGGCGGGGTGTGCCGCAGTTGCCGACCCCGCCCAAGGGCTGGCCGGTGGGCTCTTATCCCACCTATGCCGAGGCGCAACGCTCCGTCGACTTCCTGTCCGAGCAGCAGTTCCCGGTGCAGCAGGTGACCATCGTCGGCGTCGACCTGATGCAGGTGGAACGGGTTACCGGCCGGCTGACGTGGCCCAAGGTGCTCGGCGGTGGCGTGCTCAGCGGGGCCTGGCTCGGGCTGTTCATCGGGTTGGTGCTCGGCTTCTTCAGCCCCAGCCCGTGGGGTGCGCTGGCGACGGGTTTGGTCGCCGGGGTGTTCTTCGGCTTGATCACGTCCGCTGTCCCGTACGCAATGGCGCGCGGCACAAGGGATTTCAGTTCGACCATGCAATTGGTCGCCGGCCGTTACGACGTACTCTGCGATCCGCAGAACGCAGAGAAGGCTCGGGATTTGCTTGCGCGCCTGGCGATCTGACGGCCGGATGAATTGGTGGTGAGTCGCCGAGCACGCGTGCGCCGAGCAGGCGCGGTCGTGCTGGCGATTCTTACCACTGTTTCGCTGCTGTCGGCCTGTGGGTCGGCCAACACCGGGCTGGTGATCACCTTCTACTCACCGGCCGCCGACGGCGCCACGTTCGCCGAAGTCGCCCGGCGCTGCAGCCAAGACTCCGGCGGCCGATACACCGTGCAGCACGTCAGCCTTCCCAGAGCCCCTGGCGCACAACGGCTGCAATACGGCCGCCGGCTTGCCGGTCATGATCACACGCTGGACGTGATGTCGCTGGACGTGATCTGGACCGCGGAGTTCGCCGAAGCGGGCTGGGTGCTGCCGCTGTCCGACGACCCGGCCGGACGGGCGGAGGCCGACGCCATCGTCGACACCCTGCCGGGCCCGCTTGCGACCGCCGGCTGGAAGCACAAGCTGTACGCCGCGCCCATCACCACCAACACCCAATTGCTTTGGTACCGATCAGATTTGGTGCATCAGCCGCCGCACGACTGGAATGGCATGGTCGCCGAGGCGACCCGCTTGCACGCCACCGGCCAGCCCAGCTGGATCGCCGTGCAGGCCAATCAGGGCGAGGGTTTGGTGGTGTGGTTCAACACGCTGCTGGTCAGCGCCGGCGGCCAGGTGCTCTCCGAAGACGGCCAGCACGTCACCCTGACCGACACGCCCGCACACCGGGCCGCCACCGTCAACGCGCTGCGGATTCTCAAGTCGGTCGCCACCGCGCCGGGAGCCGACCCGTCGATCACCCGCACCGACGAGAGCACGGCGCGACTGGCGGTCGAACAGGGCCGAGCAGCACTCGAAGTCAACTGGCCGTTTGTGCTGGCGTCGATGCTGGAGAACGCGGTCAAGGGCGGTGTGAACTTCCTTCCGCTCAACCAGAATCCGGACCTGGCCGGCAGCATCAACCAGTTCGGCACTTTCGTGCCCAACGACGAGCAGTTCCGCATCGCGTATCAGGCCGCCCAGAAGGTGTTCGGCTTCGCGCCTTACCCCGGTGTGGTGCCGGGCCGGCCGGCCAAGGTGACGATCGGAGGGCTGAACCTGGCGGTGGCCAGCACGACACGCCATAAAGCCGAAGCCTTCGAAGCGATCAGATGCCTACGCAGCCTGCAGAATCAGAAGTACATCTCGATCGAAGGCGGTCTGCCCGCAGTGCGGACGTCGCTGTACTCCGACCCGCAATTCCAGGTCAAGTACCCGATGTACACCATCATTCGCCAGCAGCTGACCGATGCCGCGGTGCGTCCCGCGACGCCGGCATACCAGGCGGTGGGGATCCGGCTGGCGACGACGTTGAGCCCCATCACCGAGATCGACCCGGAGCGCACGGCCGACGAACTCACCACGCAGGTGCAGAAGGCCATCGACGGGAAGGGGCTTTTGCCGTGACCCGCGCCAGCGACGATGCAGAGCGAAGCGATGAGGAGGAGTGGCGCTCATGACCCGCGCCGGCGTCCCCCGACTCTGGAACCGTCCGCCCGAGCAGCGCCTGGCCTTCATCCTGGTTGCGCCCGCGGCAACGCTGATGCTGGCGGTGACGGCCTATCCGATCGCCTACTCCATCTGGCTGAGCCTGCAGCGCAACAATTTAGCCACCCCGAACGACAGCAGATTCATCGGACTGGCCAATTACCAAACGATTCTGACCGACCGGTATTGGTGGACGGCGCTGGTGGTGACGCTGGCCATCACGGTGGTTTCGGTGTCGATCGAGTTCGTGCTCGGCCTGGCGCTGGCGCTGGTGATGCACCACACCCTGTTCGGCAGAGGCCTGGTTCGCACCGCGGTGCTGGTGCCGTACGGCATCGTCACGGTGGTCGCCTCCTACAGTTGGTATTACGCCTGGACGCCGGGCACCGGCTATCTGGCCAGCTTGCTGCCACAAGGCAGTGCGCCGCTGACCGAACAGATTCCGTCGTTGGGCATTGTCGTCATCGCCGAAGTCTGGAAGACGACGCCGTTCATGTCGCTACTGTTGCTCGCCGGATTGGCCTTGGTCCCAGAGGATTTACTGAAGGCCGCACAGGTCGACGGGGCCAGCGCCTGGCGGCGGCTGACCAGGATCATGCTGCCGATCATCAAGCCGGCGGTCGTGGTCGCGCTGCTATTCCGGACCCTGGACGCCTTCCGCATCTTCGACAACATCTACGTGCTGACCGAGGGCAACAACAACACCGGCTCGGTGTCGATCCTGGGCTACGACAACCTTTTCGAAGGCTTCGACGTCGGGCTGGGCTCGGCGATCAGCGTGCTGATCTTTCTTTGCGTGGGCGTCATCGCGCTGATCTTCGTCAAGGTGTTCGGCGCCGCGGCACCGGGTGGTGACGTCGATGGACGCTGAGTTGACGGTTGTACGGCGCACGGCGATGTGGGCCGTCATCAATACGCTGGTCGTGGTGTACGCCCTGCTGCCGGTGCTGTGGATTCTCAGCCTGTCGCTCAAGCCGACATCAACTGTCAAGGACGGCAAGCTGATTCCGTCGTCGGTGACACTGGAAAACTATCGCGGTATCTTCCGGGGTGACTTCTTCACCTCGGCGCTGATCAACTCCATCGGGATCGCGTTGATCGCCACCGGGATCGCGGTGCTGCTGGGCGCGATGGCGGCCTATGCGATCGCCCGGCTGAACTTTCCCGGCAAGCGGCTGCTGATTGGCTCCGCCTTGCTGATCACCATGTTTCCGGCGATCTCTCTGGTCACGCCGTTGTTCGAAATCGAACGCGCCGTGGGGCTTTTCGATACCTGGCCCGGACTCATCCTGCCCTACATCACCTTCGCCTTGCCCCTTGCCATCTACACGTTGTCTGCCTTTTTCCAGGAGATTCCCTGGGATCTGGAGAAGGCGGCCAAGATGGACGGCGCCACGCCGGCGCAGGCCTTCCGCAGGGTCATCGTCCCGCTGGCCGCGCCCGGACTGGTGACCGCGGCGATCCTGGTGTTCATATTCGCCTGGAACGACCTGCTGCTGGCGTTGTCGCTGACCGCCACCAAGGCGGCGATCACCGCGCCAGTGGCGATCGCGAATTTTCCGGGCAGTTCGCAATTCGAGGAACCGACCGGATCAATCGCGGCCGGTGCCATCGTGATTACGGTGCCGATCATCGTGTTTGTTCTAATCTTCCAACGACGGATTGTCGCCGGATTGACCTCCGGCGCCGTGAAGGGATAGCGCGATGGCCGAGATTGTGCTGGAGCACGTCAACAAGAGTTACCCCAACGGGCACACGGCGGTGCAGGACCTGAACCTCACCATCGCCGACGGCGAATTCCTGATCCTGGTGGGCCCTTCCGGCTGCGGCAAGACCACCACGCTGAATATGATTGCCGGACTTGAGGACATCTCGTCGGGTGAGTTGCGTATCGGCGGCGAGCGAGTCAACGAGAAGGCGCCGAAGGACCGCGACATCGCGATGGTGTTCCAGTCCTATGCGTTGTATCCGCACATGACGGTTCGGCAGAACATCGCCTTCCCCCTGACCCTGGCTAAGATGTCGAAGGCCGACATCGCGCAGAAGGTCGCCGAGACGGCCAAAATCCTTGACCTGACCGAACTTCTGGACCGCAAGCCCTCCCAGCTCTCCGGTGGGCAGCGCCAGCGGGTGGCGATGGGCCGGGCCATCGTGCGCCATCCCAAGGCGTTCCTGATGGACGAGCCGCTGTCCAACCTGGATGCCAAGCTGCGGGTGCAGATGCGCGGCGAGATCGCCCGGCTGCAGCGCCGGTTGGGCGCCACCACCGTCTACGTCACCCACGACCAGACCGAGGCGATGACGCTGGGTGACCGCGTTGTGGTGATGCACGGCGGTGTCGCGCAGCAGATCGGCACCCCGGGGGAGCTATACGAGCGTCCGGCGAATCTCTTCGTGGCGGGATTCATCGGGTCGCCTCCGATGAACTTCTTCCCCGGCACGCTGACGCCGAACGGTCTGACCCTGCCCTTCGGGGAGGTGATGCTGGCGCCGGAGGTCCAGGAGGTGATCGCCAGGCACCCGAAGCCGCAAAGCGTCATTGTCGGGGTGCGGCCCGAACATCTGCTGGATGCCGCCTTGATCGACGGATACCAGCGCATCACGGCGACGGCCTTCCAGGTCAAGGTCGACCTGGTCGAATCGCTCGGGGCCGACAAGTACGTGTATTTCGCCAGCGCGGGATGCGACGTCCATTCCGCGCGGCTCGACGAGCTGGCCGCCGAGTCGGAGGTGGCCGAAAACCAGTTTGTGGCGCGGGTTCCCGCCGAGTCGAAGGCCGTCATCGGCGAATCTGTCGAATTGGCTTTCGACACCGGGAAACTCGCCGTCTTCGACGCCGACTCCGGGGTCAACCTGACCATTGCCGGGGCGCAAGCAGCCCAGTGACACAAATCAGGGACCAGGTACGGGCGCACCTGCGCGACCACTTCGCCAAGGCGAGCGCGGGGGCGTGGGGCGAACCCGATTCGGCGAGCGTGACATTTCTGGGTACCGAACCCATCGAGGTGTTGAGATTCCGCGCCACAGACGGATTGGTGCAGTACGTGTCGGTGGGGTGTGCGCGCCATCCGATGGGCGATCCCACCGAAGTCGTCGTCGACCCGTTGCACGGCCCGCGCGCCGAAGTGGCACTGTGCCTGCGAGATCCCGGGCCGGCCACCGGAATCGCCCGCAGCCTGGCGATGCTGGCGGCCTCGCCGGCTGTCGACGGTGTGGTGCTGGGCCCTGACGCGCTGGTCGACCTCGGCTCGCCGCTATGGGCATGGCCGTCGCGACGGGTGCCGTTCACCGCTGTCCTGTTGGGCCACAGCGACATTCCGGACCTGCCGCTGGAGGCGCCGCGCGACCCGGTGGTGTTTCTGTCGGCGACTCCGATCACCGCGACCGAGGCGGCCTGGGTGCGGCTCAAGGGCGCCGAGGCCATGCGACAGGCCTGGGAGAGCGACGGCGTCGACGTGCTGGATCCGAATCGTCGGGCGGCACAACCGAACTGAGCTAGCGCCGACCCGCTACCCGTCGAGTGTGCATCCATGGCGGCGAAATCGCGAAAATGCCGCCCAGAGTGCACACTCGACGCCCTGAGCACACACCCAACTGAGCTAAAGCCAGTTGTTCCTGCGGAATTGGAAATACAAGATCAGGCAGGAGGCCGTCATAAAGCCCATGACCGCCGGGTAACCCCATGTCCAGTCCAGCTCGGGCATGAAATGGAAGTTCATCCCGTAGATCGCGGCTACCGCGGTGGGCAGCGCCGCGATACCGGCCCAGGCCGCCATCTTGCGCATGTCGTTGTTCTGCTGCATGCCGACGCGGGCCAGCGCCGCCTGCACCAGCGAGTTGAGCATGTCGTCGTAGCTGGCGATCTGGTCTGCGGCTTCGGAGTGGTGGTCGCCGACGTCGCGCAGGTAGCGCCGCAATTCCTTGGAGATCAATTCCTTGTATTCCACCTGGATTCGATGGAATGCGGTAGACAGCGGGTTGACGCAGCGGCGTAGCTCGACGACCTCACGCTTGAGCATGTAAATCGGTTCGATGTCGAGCTTGCGGCCGGGGGCAAACGCCACCTCCTCGATGCTGTCGATATCGGCTTCCACCAGCTTGGTCACCTCAAGGTAGTGATCCACCACGTGATCGGCGATCGCGTGCATCACCGCGTACGGCCCCAGCCGTAGCTGTTCAGCGTCGGCTTCCATCCTCTTGCGCACGTCGGCCAGCCCGCTGTGTTCGCCATGGCGGACGGTGACCACGAAGTCCTTGCCGACGAAAACCATCACCTCGCCGGTCTCCACGATCTCGCGCGCCAGCGCCACCGACTCGTGCGGGACGTACTTGACCGTCTTCAGCACAAGAAACAGCGTGTCGTCGTAGCGCTCGAGCTTGGGTCGCTGATGTGCGCACACCGCGTCTTCGACGGCCAGCGGGTGCAACCCGAAAACGTCCGCCACTTCCTTCATCTGGGTCTCGTCCGGCTCGTGCAAGCCAACCCAGACGAACGCATCGTGGCCCAGCATCTCGATCTGGTGCACCTTGCTGCAGGCGGCCTGGTACGTGAACTTGCCGGGAAGCCGGTTGCCTCCGACGTAGACGGCGCAGTCGACCAGGGCCTCGTGGGGTGCGGGGGGTTCAGGAGCGGGCTGTGGTTGCGGCTCGTGCGCGATCGTTCGAAGCGCTTCCGGCAGTGCGTCGAAACCCTCGAACACCTCATCCTCCTATCGCGGCGCAGGTCTGGCAGAGCGGTGCTCAATGCTACGCGTGCTGGTAAAACGCGCCATGAAATGGCGCGGCCACCGGCTGACGACCGTTGCCCAACGGGCCACAGCGAATTCGGACCGGAGATTTCGTGCTGCCAGCGGTGCGCTAGTTTCGTGGGCGACCGCAAGACCTTCTCCATAAGGAGTAAACCGACGTGAGCGCAAGTCCACTCAAGGTGGCCGTCACCGGCGCTGCCGGCCAGATCGGCTACAGCCTGTTGTTCCGCCTGGCGAGCGGCTCGCTGCTGGGGCCCGACCGCCCGATCGAGCTGCGGCTGCTCGAGATCGAGCCTGCGCTCAAGGCGCTCGAGGGCGTCGTGATGGAGCTCGATGACTGCGCGTTCCCGCTGCTGTCGGGTGTCGAGATCGGCGCGGACGCGAACAAGATCTTCGACGGCGTGAACCTGGCGCTGCTGGTCGGCGCGCGGCCGCGCGGCCCGGGCATGGAGCGCAGCGACCTGCTGGAGGCCAACGGCGCGATCTTCACCGCGCAGGGCAAGGCCCTGAACTCGGTCGCCGCTGACGACGTTCGCATCGGCGTGACCGGCAACCCGGCCAACACCAACGCGTTGATCGCGCTGAGCAACGCCCCCGACATCCCCAAGGAGCGGTTCTCCGCGCTGACCCGCCTGGACCACAACCGGGCGATCTCGCAGCTGGCGAAGAAGACCGGTGCCTCGGTCACCGACATCAAGAAGCTGACGATCTGGGGCAACCACTCGGCCACGCAGTATCCCGACATCTTCCACGCCGAGGTCGGCGGTAAGAACGCGGCCGAGGTCGTCAACGACCAGAACTGGATCGAGAACGACTTCATCCCGACGGTCGCCAAGCGCGGCGCGGCGATCATCGACGCACGCGGCGCCTCCTCTGCCGCCTCGGCCGCGTCGGCTACCGTCGACGCCGCCCGTTCCTGGCTGCTGGGCAGCCCCGAGGGTGACTGGGTGTCGATGGCGGTGTTCTCCGACGGCTCCTACGGCGTGCCCGAGGGAATCGTGTCGTCGTTCCCGGTGACCACCAAGGACGGCAACTGGTCGATCGTGCAAGGGTTGGAGATCGACGAGTTCTCCCGCGGCCGCATCGACAAGACCACCGCCGAGCTGGTCGACGAGCGCGCCGCCGTCACGGAACTGAAGCTGATCTGAGGCAGTCAATTAGGGCTACTAATGGGTAGTAAGTACCCTGGGCGCGTGTCCGAAATCGTGCCGCCGCAGATCGTCATCGGGGACGACGAGATCTTCGAGGCCCATGTAGGTGGGAAGCTTTCGGTCCAGATGAAGGCCCCGCTGGACACGCAGCGCGCGTTGTCGATTGCCTACACGCCGGGCGTCGCACAGGTCAGTCGGGCGATCGCCGCGGACCACACTCTGGCCGACCGCTACACGTGGGCGAACCGGCTGGTGGCCGTCGTCAGCGACGGCAGCGCCGTCCTCGGTCTGGGTGACATCGGACCGGCCGCGGCGCTGCCGGTGATGGAGGGCAAGAGCGCGCTGTTCAGGCAGTTCGCCGATCTGAACGCGATCCCGATCGTGCTGGACACCAAGGAGCCCGACGAGATCGTCGAAACCCTGGTGCGGCTGCGGCCGACGTTCGGCGCGGTGAACCTCGAGGACATCTCGGCGCCCCGCTGCTTCGAGATCGAACGACGGGTCATCGAGGCGCTGGACTGCCCGGTGATGCACGACGACCAGCACGGCACCGCGATCGTCGTGCTGGCCGCGCTGATGGGCGCCAGCAAGCTGCTCGGCCGCGACATGGGCTCGATGCGGGTAGTGGTCTCGGGCGCCGGGGCCGCAGGCGTTGCGTGCTCGAAAATTCTTCTCACAATGGGTGTTTCGGACATCACGGTGCTCGACTCGCAGGGCATCCTGCACGCCGGCCGCGACGACATGAACATCGTCAAGACCGATCTGGCGCGCGCTAGTAATCCGCGCGGTCTGACCGGCGGCATGGTGGAAGCGCTCAAGGAAGCCGACGTGTTTCTCGGGGTTTCGGCCGGCGTGGTGCCCGAGGAGCTCATCGCCACGATGGCCTCGGATTGCGTCGTGTTCGCGCTGTCGAACCCCGATCCGGAGATCCATCCCGACGTCGCGGCCAAATACGCCGCCGTGGTGGCCACCGGCCGCAGCGACTTCCCCAACCAGATCAACAATGTCCTGGCGTTCCCCGGTGTGTTCCGCGGCGCGCTGGATGCCGGAGCGCGGCGGATCACGGAAAGGATGATGGTGGCCGCGGCCGAGGCGATCTTCTCCGTGGTGAGCGACGACCTCGCACCCGACCGGATCGTGCCCAGCCCGTTGGACCCTGGCGTCGGTGAGGCAGTGGCGCAAGCCGTGGCGCGGGCTGCAGATACCTCGGAGTGAAAATCGGCAGGCTCGCGGCGCTTCTGCTCGCCGCCGTGCTCGCTGCACCGTTCTGCGCCGGCTGTGCGGCCGGCCCCGGCGACCATCGTGGCGCGCCGTCGCTGGTGGTCGGTTCCCGCGGCGACGCCATGTCGAGGCTGCTGGCCGGCGTTTACCTGGTCGCGCTGCGGTCCTACGGTTTCGCCGCGCAAGCCGGGACCGGCGACAACCCGATGGCGCAACTGGACTCCGGCGCCTTCACCGTCACGCCGGCCTTCACCGGCCAGACCTTGGAGGCCTTGCAGCCCGGCGCGATGGCGCTGTCCGATGCGCAGGTCTACCGGGCGATGGTGTCGGCGCTGCCCGAGGGCGTCGCCGCGGGCGACTACACGACGGCAGCCGAAGACAAACCCGTCCTGCTGGTCACGCAATCCACCGCAAAGGCCTGGGGCGGCCAGGACCGCAGCGCGGATCTGAGCACGCTGGGAAAGCACTGCGACGGGCTGACCGTCGGGATCCTCACCGGCCGCCAAGCGCCGTCGGTGGTCGGCACCTGCCGGCTGCCCGCCCCGCGCGAATTCCCGGATAGCACAACGATGTTCGACGCGGTGCGAGCCGGGCAGCTGACCGCGGGGTGGACCACCACGGCCGACCCCGCGATTCCGGGCGATCTGGTGCCACTGGCCGACGGCACACCCGCGCTGATCCGGGCGGAGAATGTGGTGCCGCTCTACCGCCGCAACGTCCTGAGCGATCGGCAGGCGCTGGCGATCAACGAAGTGGCGGGTGTGCTGGACACTGCGGCCTTAGCCGAAATGCGCCGCCAAGTCGCCGGCGGCGCCGATGCATTGGCGGTCGCCGGCGGGTGGCTCGCCGAACATCCGCTGGGCCGCTGAGGGCCTATCGCTTGGTCGAAGTGAACCTGTGCGCGACGGGTCCGAACAGCCGCTGATAGCCCGGGCCCGTCAGCCGCACCAGGGCATCCAGCACCTTGGCGTCCGTGCCGACCAGCACCCGAGCCTTGTTCTTGCGAACCCCCTCCAAGATGACTCGCGCGGCCTTCTCCGGAGTGGTGTTGGCCATCCGCTTGTCGAATACCTTGGCCAATTCGGCCGCGTCGAGTCCTTCGGCGGCGGTGGCATTGCGCGCGATCCCGGTCTTGATGCCGCCCGGGTGCACCGTGGTCACTTTCACCGGGTGGCCGGCCACCACCATCTCCTGGCGCAGCGCCTCGGTGAAACCGCGAACCGCGAACTTGGCCGCGTTGTACGCGGCCTGACTCGGTACGGCGAACAACCCGAACACACTCGAGACGTTGACGACGTGGCCGTCGCCGGAGGCGATCAGGTGTGGCAGGAAGGCCTTGGTGCCGTTGACGACGCCCCAGAAATCGACGTCCATCACCCGTTCGATGTCCTTGAACTGGCTGACCTCGATGTCGCCGGTGAACGCGATGCCGGCGTTGTTGTAGATCTGGTTCACCTTGCCGAAGTGCTCGTTGACCGCATCGGCGTAGGCCAGGAAGGCCTCGCGCTCGGTCACGTCGAGTCGGTCGCATTTGACCGGCGCCCCGATGGCCTTCAGCTGTTCCTCGGTCTGGGCCAGTCCCTCGGCGTCAACGTCGCTGATCGCGACGCTGGCACCCGAGCGGGCCAGCTCGACGGCCAGCGCCTGGCCGATACCCGAACCCGCGCCCGTCACCGCGGCGACCTTGCCGGCGAAACCCTGCATGTGCACCCTCCCTCGTGTCCACAATTGTCTGGAGATTACCGGTACCAGCGGTCCCGGATAGCAGCTGGGTGCCCGACGGATCAGCTCTTGCGCGCCAGTAACCTGCGCACGTTGGTCGCCAACCGGCCCAGCAGCGTCGGCCCGCCGAACATCAGCTCGCCATATCGCGCACCGAACAGCCGCACCATCAGGTCTGCGGATCTGGCATCCGAGCCGATCAGCACCCGGGCCTTGTTCTTGCCCACCGCGGCCAAGATGGCGCGGGCGGCCTGTTCCGCAGTCGTCTTGGCAATCTGCTGGTCGAAGTTCTCCAGGATCTCGTCCTGGGTGATTCCCATGCCCTCGGCGATCTCGGCCTTGGTACCGAATGAGGTCTTGATGCCGCCCGGGTGTACCGCGGTGACCCCCACCGGGTGCCCGGCCACCACCATCTCCTGGCGCAGCGCCTCGGTGAAGCCGCGGACCGCGAACTTGGCCGAGACGTAGGCAGGCTGACCCGGCAGCGCCATCAACCCGAGCACGCTGGAGATATTGACGACGTGGCCGTCGCCGGAGGCGATCAGGTGCGGCAGGAAGGCCTTGGTGCCGTTGACGACGCCCCAGAAGTCGACGTCCATCACCTGTTCGATGTCTTTGAACCGGCTGAACTCGATGGTGCTGATGTAGGTGATGCCGGCGTTGTTGTAGATCTGGTTCACCTTGCCGAAGTGCTCGTTGACGGCGTCGGCGTAGGCCAGGAAGGCCTCGCGTTCCGTCACGTCGAGCCGATCCGCCTTGACCGGCGCACCGATGGCCTTCAGCTGTTGCTCGGTCTGGGCCAGTCCCTCGGCGTCAACGTCGCTGATCGCGACGCTGGCACCCGAGCGGGCGAGTTCGACGGCCAGCGCCTGGCCGATACCCGAACCGGCGCCCGTGACGACGGCGACCTTGCCGGCGAACTTCTTCATAAACACCCTTCCTCAAGTCCGCCCCATGCGTCGAGGTTAGCCGGTACCTGTGGCGGTCCAAGGCGAGAGTGATGAACCTCAGCCGAATGCGGTGTCGAGTATCTCCTGTTGCTCGACGGCGTGGACCTTGGACGAGCCCGAGGACGGCGCCGACATCGCCCGGCGCGAAATCCGCTTGATCCCGGTCAATTTGTCCGGCAGTAACTCGGGCAGCTCCAGGCCGAAGCGGGGCCATGCGCCCTGGTTGGCCGGCTCTTCCTGCACCCAGAAGAACTCGTTGGCGTCCGGGTAGCGGTCCAGTGTTTCGGCCAGCCGCCGCTTCGGGAACGGCGCCAGCTGCTCGATGCGCACAATCGCGACGTCGTCGCGGTTGTCCTTGGCCTTGCGGGACGCCAGCTCGTAATAGATCTTGCCGCTGGTCAGCAGGATCCGCCGGACCTTGCTGCGATCGCCGATGCCTTCTTCGTAGGTGGGTTCCTCCAGCACCGAGCGGAACTTGATCTCGGTGAAATCCCTGATGTCGCTGACCGCCGCCTTGTTGCGCAGCATCGACTTCGGGGTGAACACGATCAGCGGGCGCTGGATGCCGTCCAGCGCGTGCCGGCGCAGCAGATGGAAGTAGTTGGACGGGGTAGACGGCACCGCAATCGTCATCGAACCCTCGGCCCACAGCTGCAGGAATCGTTCGATCCGGCCGGAGGTGTGGTCCGGGCCCTGGCCTTCATGGCCGTGCGGCAGTAACAGCACCACGTTGGACAGCTGCCCCCACTTGGCCTCACCGGAACTGATGAATTCGTCGATGATGGACTGCGCGCCGTTGACGAAGTCGCCGAACTGCCCCTCCCACAACACAAGCGCGTCCGGGTTGCCCACGGTGTAGCCGTACTCGAAACCCACCGCGGCATACTCGGACAGCGGTGAATCGTAGACCAGGAACTTACCCCCGGTCGGGGTGCCGTCTTTGTTGGTCGCCAGCAGCTGCAGCGGCGTGAACTCCGCGCAGTTGCGGCGATCAATGATCACCGAATGCCGTTGAGAAAAGGTGCCGCGACGGGTGTCTTGGCCGGACAGCCGGATCAGCTTGCCCTCGGCGACCAGAGATCCGAGCGCCAGCAGCTCGCCGAAGGCCCAGTCGATCTTGCCCTCGTAGGCCATCTCCCGGCGCTTCTCCAGCACGGGCAGCACGCGGGGGTGTACGGAGAATCCCTCCGGCACCGCCAAGAACGCGTCGCCGATGCGGGCCAGCAGCGATTTGTCCACCGCGGTGGCCAGCCCCGCGGGGACAGGCTGGAGGGATTCGACGGACTCGCTGGGCAGCGCGCCGTGCTTTTCCACCTCACGGACTTCGTTGAACACCTGCTCCAGTTGGCCCTGGTAGTCGCGCAGCGCGTCCTCGGCTTCCTTCATCGAAATGTCACCGCGGCCGATCAGGGCTTCGGTGTAGCTCTTGCGGGCCCCGCGCTTGGTGTCGACGACGTCGTACATGTAGGGGTTCGTCATCGACGGGTCGTCGCCTTCGTTGTGCCCGCGACGGCGGTAGCACAGCATGTCGATGATGACGTCCTTGCGGAACGTCTGGCGGAAGTCCACGGCCAGCCGCGCGACCCACGCACACGCTTCCGGGTCGTCGCCGTTGACGTGGAAGATCGGCGCGCCGATCATCTTCGCGACGTCGGTGCAGTACTCGCTGGACCGGGAGAACTCCGGTGCGGTGGTGAAGCCGATCTGGTTGTTGACGATGACGTGGATGGTGCCGCCGACGCGATAACCGGGCAGTAGTGCCATGTTCAACGTCTCGGCGACCACGCCCTGGCCGGCGAAGGCCGCGTCGCCGTGCAACATCAGCGGCACGACCGAGAAGCCGTCGTCGCCGTCACCCTTGTTCAGCAGGTCCTGCTTGGCCCGGACCAACCCCTCCAGCACCGGGTCGACGGCTTCCAGGTGCGACGGGTTGGCGGTCAGCGATACCGCAATGTCGTTGTCGCCGAACATCTGCAGGTACACGCCGGTGGCGCCGAGGTGGTACTTGACGTCGCCGGACCCGTGCGCCTGCGATGGGTTGAGGTTGCCCTCGAACTCGCTGAAGATCTGCGAGTAGGGCTTGCCCACGATGTTGGCCAGCACGTTGAGCCGGCCTCGGTGCGGCATCGCGATGACCACTTCGTCCAGGCCGTGCTCGGCGCACTGGTCGATCGCCGCGTCCATCAGCGGGATCTGGCTTTCGGCGCCTTCCAACGAGAACCGCTTCTGCCCAACGTATTTGGTCTGCAAGAAGGTTTCGAAGGCCTCGGCGGCGTTGAGCTTGCTCAGAATGTATTTCTGTTCGCCCACCGTCGGTTTGACGTGCTTGGTCTCGACCCGCTCTTCCAGCCATCGCTGTTGCTCGGGCTCGAGGATGTGGGTGTATTCCACGCCGATGTGGCGGCAGTACGCGTCGCGCAGCAGACCCAGCACGTCGCGCAGCTTCTTGTACTCGGAACCGGCAAAGCCGTTGACCTTGAACACCCGATCCAGATCCCACAGCGTCAGGCCGTGATTGAGGATTTCGAGGTCGGGATGGCTGCGGAATCGGCTGGTGTCCAACCGAAGCGGATCGATGTCGGCCATCAGATGCCCGCGGTTGCGGTAGGCCGCGATCAGTTCCATCACCCGGGCGTTCTTATCGACGATCGAGTCCGGGTTGTCCGTGCTCCACCGCACCGGCAGGTACGGGTTGCCCAACTCGCGGAAGATGTCGTCCCAGAACCCATCCGAGAGCAACATCTCGTGGATGGTGCGCAGGAAGTCGCCGGACTCCGCGCCCTGGATGATGCGGTGGTCGTAGGTCGAGGTCAGGGTGATCAGCTTGCCGATGCCCAGCTCGGCGATGCGTTCCTCGCTGGCGCCCTGGAACTCGGCGGGGTACTCCATCGCACCCACACCGATGATCGCGCCCTGGCCGGCCATCAGCCGCGGCACCGAGTGCACGGTGCCGATGGTGCCCGGGTTGGTCAACGAAATCGTCACGCCGGCAAAGTCTTCGGCGGTCAGCTTGCCGTCGCGGGCGCGCCGCACGATGTCTTCGTAGGCGGAGACGAATTCTGCGAACCGCATGGTCTCGCAGCCCTTGATGCCCGCCACCACCAGGGAGCGTTTGCCGTCTTTGCCCTGAAGGTCAATGGCCAGACCGAGATTCGTGTGCGCCGGGGTGACCGCGTTTGGTTTACCGTCGACATCGGCGTAGTGCCGGTTCATGTTGGGGAACTTCTTGACCGCCTGCACCAGCGCGTAGCCCAGCAGGTGTGTAAAGGAAATCTTGCCGCCGCGAGTGCGCTTGAGTTGGTTGTTGATGACGATCCGGTTGTCGATCAGCAGCTTCGCCGGGACGGCACGGACGCTGGTCGCCGTCGGCACGTCCAGCGACGCGGACATGTTCTTGACGACGGCCGCGGCGGCGCCGCGCAATACCTGCACCTCGTCGCCTTCGGCGGGCGGCGGCGAGGGGGCTTTGGCGGCCGGCGGTGGCGTGGCGGACCCGTTGCCGGCGGGAGCCGGGCTGGCGGGCTTGGCGGCGGCGGGCGGTGCGGCCGGCGGCTCGGCGACTGCGACCGGTGTGGGCGCCGGGGCAGCGGCGGCCTGCGGTTGCGCGGGGCTCGGGGTGTCCTGGACGGCCGAGGCGCCCGGCTCGGGGTTGTAGTCCACCAGGAACTCGTGCCAGCTCGGATCCACCGAGGAGGGATCGTCGCGGAACTTGCGGTACATCTCCTCGACCAGCCATTCGTTTTGCCCGAATGGTGAACTGATGTTGCTCACGGCCGCTGTTCGCCTCAATTCTCATGTCCTGCGGGCCCTATGAGCGCTATTGCCCGACGCCTGCGACTCCGCGCACCTCAGTTGACGAGGTACCTCACACCCGTAGCGGTCCTCAACGCCTCCGCCTCATAAAGGCTAACCCTTCGCCGCTATTTCGCCAGCGAGACGGCGGAACCGGGGGTTCCGGCGGCTACTGGCTGGCCTCGTGCACCGTCGGCAACACGTGCAAGGTGTTCGGCCAGCGGGCCGGCGGAGCGCCGAATGCCTGGCGGGCATTACGGACGATCTTCTTGCCCACGATGCGATTGCCGGCGCCACCGACGGCGGCGCCGATGCCGACGGGCAGCATTTTGCCGAACATGAGTGCGCCGCGTCGCACCGCATACCGCTTGACGAAGTACTTGAGCATCCGGGTGTTCAGCCGGCCCAGAGTCGACAGCGGCAGCGAGGCCATGCCCTCGGCCAGCCAGCCGCCGTTGGTGCGTGCGGGACCGATCAGCTCGCCGATGGCCCTCCTGCTGTCGTCACCGACCAGCACCGACAGCACCAGCGTGCGACGCCGCTCATGGTGGTCGGCCGGGATGCCGTAGACCTGGGCCTCTGCCAGGACGAAGATCGCGGTCGCCTCCAGGAAGAACACGGTTTCGCCGGCGCCCGCCGACATCGCCGTCAACGTCCCGATCCCGGGGAATGTCGCCGCCGAACCCACCGCGGCGCCGCTGGCCGTCAACGCCGCCAGGTAGCGGCTTTCCAGCTTGCCGACGATCTCCGCGGGGCTCGCGCCGGGGAATGCCCGCCGCAGCCGCGCCACATAGGCCTCCGCGGCGGGGCCCTGCATCCGCGAACTACGCTCGATGACCTGCGCCAATGCGCGCGCAGAAGCCTTGGGGCGACCGGAGCCGCCGGGCGGGGAGTTCTCCGGCAGTTGCTCAGATCGTTTCAGGGGCCAAATCCCTGACCTATTGCGTCGAGCGCTCATAGTGCCTCTCCTGCGAATGGCGTTCCTTCAGGCTAACGCGAGTTTGCTGAACGCGGTGTTAGCCGCAGGGCGTGCGCGTTATCCCGACCGCCGATGATGGGGGGTGCGCAGCTGGTCGGCCAACCCGGAATAATGCAGGCTGGACACAGGCCGGTGGCGATGCGGGCCGTCTGTCGGGCGCCGTTGGGGGACTCGCCGCATGCGGGCTGTATCACACCTGCTCACGGCGGTCAGCCCGCCGTCGGGCGCTGAAGCGAGGTGAGTGCATGACCACGGCCATGTCCGGTTCGTCCGGGGGTCCCCGGCGCGCCGGGCCGAGTCGTGCCGACCTGGCCAAGGACCGCAAATTTCTCGCCCCGTCTGCCGCGCTGAAGAGCGGAAATCCATGGAACGCGCTCTGGGCGATGATGATCGGGTTCTTCATGATCATGGTCGACTCGACCATCGTCGCGATCGCCAACCCGACCATCATGGGCGACCTGCACATCGGGTACGACGCCGTGGTCTGGGTGACGAGCTCGTACCTGCTGGGCTATGCGGTGGTGTTGCTGGTGGCCGGTCGGCTCGGTGACCGGTTCGGCCCGAAGAATCTCTACCTGATCGGTCTGGTGGTGTTCACCATCGCGTCGGTGTGGTGCGGGCTGTCCGGTAGCGCCGGCATGCTGATCGCCGCTCGGGTGGTGCAGGGGATCGGCGCCGGGGTGCTCACCCCGCAGACCTTGTCGACGATCACCCGGATCTTCCCGCCCCAGCGGCGCGGGGTGGCGGTCAGCGTGTGGGGGGCCACCGCCGGTGTCGCGAGCCTGGTGGGTCCGTTGGCCGGTGGCGTGCTGGTGGACGGGCTGGGGTGGGAGTGGATCTTCTTCGTCAATGTCCCGATCGGCGTCGTCGGGCTGGCGTTGGCGGTGTGGCTCGTTCCCGAGCTGCCCACTCAGGCGCACCGACTCGATCTGGTCGGCGTCGCCTTGTCCGGCGTGGGCATGTTCCTGATCGTGTTCGGTCTGCAGCAGGGCCAGGCCGCCGGATGGCAGCCGTGGATCTGGGCGACGATCGTCGCGGGGGCCGGGTTCGTTTCGGCATTCGTCTACTGGCAGTCGGTGAACACCCGAGAGCCGCTGATCCCACTGGACGTGTTCACCGACCGCGACTTCAGCCTGTGCAGCGTCGGGGTGGCCATCACCTCGTTCGCCGCGACGGCAATGATGTTGCCGCTGATCTTCTTTACCCAGACGGTGTGTGGGCTGTCGCCGACCCGTTCGGCTCTGCTGATCGCGCCGATGGCGATCGCCAATGGCGTGCTGGCGCCGTTCGTCGGCCGGATGGTCGACCGATTTCACCCGCGGCCGGTGCTCGGTTTCGGCTTTTCGGTGCTGGCGATCGCGCTGACCTGGCTTTCATTCGAGATGGCTCCGGACACGCCGATCTGGCGGCTGCTGTTGCCGTTCGGCGCAATTGGTGTCGGGATGGCGTTTGTGTGGTCGCCGCTGACGGCCACCGCGACCCGCAACCTGCCACCGCAGCTGGCCGGAACCGGCTCCGCTGTCTACAACTCCGTCCGGCAGTTGGGGGCAGTGCTGGGCAGCGCCGCCATGGCGGCGTTCATGACGTGGCGGATCGGCGCCGAGATGCCGCCCAACGTGTCGGGTCAGGACGCGGTCGATGGCGGTATCCGGTTGCAGCTGCCCGAATTCGTGCGTGAGCCGTTCTCTGCCGCGATGTCGCAATCGGTGCTGTTGCCCGCGTTCGTCGCGTTGTTCGGGATCGTCGCCGCGCTGTTCCTGGTCGGCTTCGCGCCGTCGCTGCTGTCTCGCGCGGGCATCGGCGGCGCAGCGTCCGAGCGCGATGACGATGACGATCGCGATGACGACGACTATGTCGAGGTCATCCTGCGGCGTGAGCCGGGCCGCGGGCTTAGTCCTGAGCCCAGGGCGGGACCGGGGCCTGGTGCCGCGACCGCACCGGCAGCGGCGCGGCGCACCAAACCCGTCGAATCGCGGCGCCGCCCGCTTGATGACGCGCCGTCGCGACCCGAACCGATTGGATTCGCCCACAACGGGTCTCACATCGGCCATGAAAAACGCTTTCGCCCGATGGTCGAGCTTCCGCCGCACTGGCACGGTCCCGCCACCCGCAACGATCGCGGCGCGCCGCCGACGGGACGACGCGTGAACGGTTCCATCCGGCATCGGCTCACCGAGGGTGAGGCACCGCGAGGCCGGCACTACGGCCACGATCCGGACGATGACGCCAAAGGCCACGGCCGGCATTCCGCGGGGCGGTAGGCCGGCCGACGGGCAGTCTTCAGGCTCTCGCCGTCAACGCCAAAAAGCCGCCGAGTTCCAGCAGGCCGGCCGGCGTGCCCGGCAGGTACTCGGTCAGCAATTCCGAACGCACGACCACCGCCGCGTACTGCGCCCGGCTGACGGCGACATTGAGCCGATTCCTGTTGAGCAGGAACGAGATTCCGCGTGGCACTTCATCGGCCGACGACGCCGTCATCGAGATGAAGACCACCGGCGCCTGCCCGCCCTGGAATTTGTCGACGGTTCCGACCCGGACTTCGCCCAGACCGGCGGACGCCAACCGCCGGCGCACCAGCGACACCTGGGCGTTGTACGGCGCCAGCACCAACACGTCCGCGGCGGCCAATCCTCTGGTGCCGTGCTCGTCGGTCCAGGACGACCCGAGCAGTCGCCGGATCTCGGCGACGATCATGTCGGCCTCTTCGAGGCTTTCGATCGAGTTGCCTTGGTGGCGAACGGAAAGCACCCGCACACCGGGCTGACAGCCGTCGAGACGGCGTGCGGAGGTGCGCTCGGTGACCGAATGCAGCCTGCCTTCGTAGGACAGTTCGGAGACCGCCGCGCAGACCGCCGGATGCATCCGGTAGGAGCGGTCCAGGAAGTAGCCGCGCTCATCGGGCAGCGTGCGCTGACCGTCGACCAGCCAGTCGAGGGCGGACCTGTCGACCGGTTCGGGATGAGTGCCCTGACTGACCTGCGGCAGCTGCTGTGGGTCCCCGAGCAGCAGTAGATTCACCGCCGCGGGCGCCACGGCGATCGTGTTGGCCAAGCAGAACTGGCCCGCCTCGTCGATGACGAGCAGATCGAGGCTGCCCGGCAGCACCCGATTGGCGTTGGCGAAATCCCAAGCCGTACCGCCGATCACGCATCCGGCGCCGGCCGAGATGAATGCCCCGTAGTCGCCGCTGTCGATCTCCTGCCAGCGCGGCGTGCGGTGTTCGTACTTTTTCTTCGCTACCCGTCCCGGGTCCAGCCCGGCATCGATCACGGCGCCGAGCAGGTTCTCCACCGTGGCGTGCGATTGCGCCACCACACCGACGCGCCAGCGGTGTTCGGTGACCAAGCGGGTGATCACTTGCGCCGCGGTGTACGTCTTTCCGGTCCCTGGCGGGCCATGCACCGCCAGGTAGGACGAGTCCAGGTCCAGTACCGCCGCGGTGATATCGGCGATGGTGTCGTCGCTGCGCGGTAGCGTGGCGCCGCTGCGAGTGCGGGGCGCGCTGCGCAGCAGGACGTCGATCATCGCGGTGCGGGGGAGTTGCGGCAGCCCGGCGGCCAGGATGGTTGCCGTGGATTCGATCGATTCGCGCAGCGCGGTCGTGGCAATGGGCGGCCCGGGCGTCAGCGCGAATGGCAATTGGTGAAATGCGTTGCCGTCACTGCCGACTCGTTCGAGGATGACGACTTGGGTGGGCACTGCCGGGTCGTCGACCTCGACGATCTGGGCACGCCCGGCCCCGCGTCGGTCCGGATTGTCGCTCATGCTGGGCGGAGCCGGCGCCTCGTAGAGCGCGAACACCTCCGCCATCAGGTCGCCGCGGGCCAGTTCGCCGCGCAGCACCACCCGTCGCTGCGCCTTGCGGGCGCGAGGCGGCAGATGCCAGTCCACGCTGACCGACGCCTCCTCGGAAATGAAGACGTCGGTGTTGTCCGCCCACTCGTCGACCGGGAAGTTGAGCCGGTCGAAATGCGCCCACCAGAACGGCTTGTCCTCACGCCGGTGGTAGCCGCGCGCCGCGCCCACCAGCGCGACGGCGAGCTGCTGCGGTGTTCGGTCGCCGACGCCGGAATCCCCGGTGAACGCCGACAAAGCGGCTGCCAGCTCGTCATGGTCATCGACGGTGTTGCCGCCGGAAACCGGTTGCGCGCCAACCGGTGTGACGCCGGATTCCCAGGCGCGCACCAACAGCCAGTTGCGCAGCTGCTGAGTCGACCGGCAGTCGTAGTGGTTGTAGTCCTCGATCTCCTTGAGCACCGTTTCGGCGTCGTCGACGCGGCCGGCTTCGCGCAGTTCGCAGGACTTGGCGTAGGAGGTGATCGAATCGGCGGCCGTGGTGACGTCACCGGAGCGCAGCTGCGTCCCCATGTACAGGGGCTCGAGCGCCTTCAGGCTGAACGACTCGGCACCCACCCGAATGCTCTTGCGTACCAACGGGTACAAGTCGACCAGCGTCCCGTTGCGCAATAGCTCGTCGACCTCGTCCTCGCCGACCCCGTAGCGTCCGGCAAGTCGCAACAAGGCGGTCTTCTCGTACGGCGCGTAATGGTAGATGTGCATGTTGGGTCGACGTTTGCGGCGCTTGGCCACCATCGCGAGGAAATCGATCAGGGCCTTGCGCTCGTCCACCCGGTTATGCGCCCACAGCGGGCTGAATCTCCCCGTGGCGTCCAAGACTCCGAAGAGGTACTCCAGGCCCCAGTCGTGGCCGTCGGCGCTCCACAGCGGATCGCCCTCGAAGTCGAAGAACAGATCACCGGGGTCGGGCTCCGGCAACAGCCTCAGCGGCTGCGGATCGACGACCTCGAATTGCGGAACACCGGTATCACGTTGCCGTACTTGTAGTTTCGCTTGAGCGGTCAGCTTGCCCAGCGCGCTGGGTGCCAGCTCGGGCACCGGTCCGACGTACTCAGCCAGGTCCGCGACCGTGGCGATGCCGGCGTCAATGAGCTTGCTCCGCTGGCTGACTCGCATGCCGGCGACCAGCAGCAGATCATCGCCTGCGCGCACCTGCTCGATACACAGCGGACACCGAAAACATGCCCGCACGCCCTCGTCTTCCCACCGCACCGCGGTGCCGGCGGCGTAGTGGTCGTCGAGCAGCCGCTGCAACAGCGCGCGCTGCGATTGAAAGACGGGGATCAGATCGCAGACGCGATATCGCACGATCGAGCCGTCGCCCAGTCGCAGCTCCGCCTCGTCCGCGACGGACACGCCCATACCGGTGAGTGCGTCGGCGTAGGCCGCCAATTGCAGCAATGCGGTGACCTTGGGGGAGCGGGCCAGCTTGGTATCGACGAGCCGATACTGCTCACAATCGGCGACCAGAAAGTCGGCGAATCCGACGAAGCGGCCGTCGAACATTGCGGCCTGATACACCACCGGCGCGCGGTTGGCGATGGCGCGCCGGGTCGCCTCGGCGGCAGCGGCCAAGCCGGCGAGGGTGTACGACGGACGTCCGATGACCGCGACACCATCGGCGAACTCCTCCCGCAGCCGGTCGAGTTCGCGCTGCTCATGTTCGTCGCCGAGGGCGGCGGTACGCGCCAGCAATTCGTCCTCGATGTCGACGGCGGGACCCCGGCCCAGCTTTGCGTCGAAATTCCTGAGCAGCGCGTACTCGCATCGGGCGGCCGCGGCCAGGTCCGACGCGCTGTACACAATGCTGTCGTCGGTGACGAACACAGCAGCCACTGTAGGTCAGGCGACCGACAGCGAAGGGGTTCTGCGAGGGTGTGCCGGGTCAGCGCCCGGTGGCGTTACCGATCAGCTCGACGGTGTTGCCGTTCCAGTGGAATCGCACGTCGGTGTTCAAGCCGTTGATCCCGCTGGGGTAGGTCAACGCCACCGTGTCGCCGGTCGTTTGTGCCGCGTCGATGCCGTTGAACCCGTAGGTGTCCGGCACGCCCTGCGGGATGAACTGCCCTAGATGAAACAGCACCGCGCGGGTCGTCGCATTGACCGCGTTGGTGTTGGCCTTGATGATCACCGCCGAGAGCTGGGCGCACTGGTTGTAGTTTCCGGCCAGTGGCTCCGGGTTCCATGCCTGCTGGCTGCGCGGATCGCGGGGCAAGTCCGAGACCACTTTCGCGATCGTCGGCGAGGCCAGGTTGACCGCGCACGGGTCGGCCGGCGCGCTACTGCCGGGTGACGCGGCTTCGTTCGGCCTGGGTGTGGCGGGGGCGGTGATCGACGCGGTTGCCGTCGTGGCTTGCGGCGTCTTCGCGACCGTCGAATCTCCAGAACCGCAGCCGGTCAACGTCACGGCGAGCACGACGCCGACGGTCAGTAGCTGGGCACGGCACGGTAGCGACCACACGTTGGGCAACCGTACCGGTGTCTGCGGGCCCGATGGTGGTGACCCTCCCCGCGAGCGGGTGGGGGTACCTCCCGCTTGCGGGGGAGTGCCGCCACGCGCCCAGCTGCGCTGCGCTCGCGATCACCACTGGGCCTGACTGGTGGTGACCCGCCACGCCCAGCTGCGCTGCGCTCGCGATCACTACTGGGCCTGACTGGTGGTGACCCGCCACGCCCAGCTGCGCTGCGCTCGCGATCACCACTAAACTTCATGCACGATGACAGTCCCCGACGGCTCGCCTGGCGCGGCCGCTGCTTCCTTTGCCGACCTGCAGATTCACCCGTCGGTCATGCGGGCCATCGCCGACGTCGGCTACGAATCGCCGACCGCGATTCAGGCGGCGACGATTCCGGCGCTGGTGGCGGGTTCCGACGTGGTGGGGCTGGCGCAGACCGGCACCGGCAAGACTGCGGCGTTCGCCATCCCGATCCTGTCCAAGATCGACGTCACCAACAAGGCGACTCAGGCCCTGGTGCTGGCGCCCACCCGCGAGCTGGCCTTGCAGGTCGCCGAGGCGTTCAGTCGCTACGGCGCTCACCTGCCCCAGATCAACGTGCTGCCGATCTACGGCGGCGCGTCCTACACCGTCCAACTGGCCGGTTTGAGGCGCGGCGCCCAGGTGGTGGTGGGCACCCCGGGCCGGGTCATCGACCACCTGGAACGCGGCACGCTGGATCTATCGCACGTGGACTACCTGGTGCTCGACGAGGCCGACGAGATGCTCACCATGGGGTTCGCCGAAGAGGTCGACCGCATCTTGAGCGAGACGCCGGAATTCAAACAGGTGGCCCTGTTTTCGGCGACCATGCCGTCGGCCATCCGCAAGCTCACCACCAAGTACCTGCACGATCCGCTCGAAGTCACCTTCAAAGCGAAAACCACGACAGCCGAGAACATTTCGCAGCGTTACGTCCAGGTGGCCGGACCGCGCAAGATGGACGCGCTGACCAGGGTCCTCGAAGTGGAGCCGTTCGAGGCGATGATCGTCTTCGTGCGCACCAAGCAGGCGACCGAGGAGGTCGCCGAAAAGCTGCGTGCCCGAGGGTTTTCCGCGGCCGCAATCAACGGCGACATCGCGCAGGCGCAGCGCGAGCGGACCATCGCCGCGCTCAAGAATGGAAGAGTCGACATCCTGGTCGCCACCGACGTGGCTGCGCGCGGGCTGGACGTCGAGCGCATCTCGCATGTGCTCAACTACGACATCCCGCATGACACCGAGTCCTACGTCCACCGCATCGGACGCACCGGCCGGGCCGGACGTTCGGGAAACGCGCTGCTGTTCGTCTCCCCGCGCGAGCGCCACATGCTCAAGGCGATCGAAAAAGCGACCCGGCAAACGTTGACCGAGGTTGAGCTGCCCAGCGTCGAGGACGTCAACGCCCAGCGGGTGGCGAAATTCGCCGATTCCATCACCGACACGCTCGGGGGTTCGGGAATCGAGCTGTTCCGCAGGCTGGTCGAGGACTACGAGCGCGAGCACGACGTCCCAATGGCTGACATCGCCGCGGCGCTGGCCTTGCAGTCCCGCGATGGCGAGGCGTTCCTGATGTCACCCGAACCGCCGCCGCAGCGACGTGAGCGGCCCGAACGCAACACCGAACGTCGGGATCACACGGACAAGCCAAGGCAAACAAGAGATTTCGCGACCTATCGAATCGCGGTGGGCAAGCGTCACAAGATCGGGCCGGGCGCCATCGTCGGCGCCATCGCCAACGAGGGCGGTCTGCACCGCAGCGATTTCGGCCACATCTCGATCGGACCGGACTTCTCACTGGTGGAGCTGCCGCCAAAACTTTCTCCCGCGACGTTGAAAAAGCTAGAAAAAACCCGTATTTCGGGCGTGCTGATCGACCTCAAGCCGGACCGATCGTCCGGCAAGTCCTCCGAGAAACCCCGTCGCGGTGGTGGCAAACCACGCAGAAAAGACGCTGGATGACCCTGTCCGAGGAGCGGGACGCCCAAGGCGGACTCGAGCAGGTCTCGCACGTCGACCGGGTCGCTTCCCTGACCGGTATCCGCGCGGTCGCCGCGGTCCTGGTTGTCGGCACTCATGCCGCCTACAGCACCGGCAAGTACACGCACGGGTATTGGGGCCTGGTCGGTGCCCGGATGGAGATCGGCGTGCCGATCTTCTTCGTGCTGTCCGGTTTCCTGCTGTTCCGCCCCTGGGTGAAGTCGGCTCGGACCGGCGGGCCGTCACCCTCGGTGAGTCGCTATGCGCGGCACCGGGTTCGGCGCATCATGCCCGCCTACGTCATCACCGTGCTGATCGCCTATGTGCTGTACCACTACCGCGAAGCCGGACCAAACCCGGGGCACAGCTGGTACGGGCTGGTCCGCAACCTCACGTTGACGCAGATCTACACCGACGGCTACCTCGGCAAGTACCTGCATCAGGGCCTGACCCAGATGTGGAGCCTCGCGGTGGAGGCGTCCTTCTACATAGTCCTGCCGTTCTTGGCATACCTGCTGTTTGCCGTCATCTGCCGGCGGCGCTGGCAGCCCAGGTTGGTGGTGGGGACTCTGCTGGCGATGGCCTTGATCAGCCCGGCATGGGTTGTCTTGGTGCACACCGATCACTGGTTTCCCGACGGCGCCCGGCTGTGGCTGCCGACCTACCTGGCCTGGTTTCTGGGCGGCATGTTGCTCGCGGTGCTGCAGGCGATGGGGGTGCGCTGCTACGCGTTCGCGGCCATACCGCTGGCGGTCATCTGCTACTTCATCGTCGCCACCCCGATAGGCGGCGCACCCACGACGTCACCGGCATCCACGCCGGAGGCGGTCGTCAAGACGGTCTTCTACACCGTGATCGCCACCCTGGCGGTGGCACCGCTGGCCCTGGAGGGCCACGGTTGGTATTGGCAGCTGCTGGCCAGCCGGCCGATGGTGTGGGTCGGCGAGATCTCCTACGAGATCTTCCTGATCCACCTGGTGACCATGGAATTCGCGATGGTCTACATCGTGCGGGCCCACGTCTATACCGGGTCGATGCTCTACCTGTTCATCGCGACGCTGGTGGTGACGATCCCGCTGGCCTGGCTGCTGCACCGCTTCACCCGCGTACCCGGCTGAGTTCTACCGCGGCGCGCCATTAACGGCGGGCGCTCGCCGGGGCGACGATCGGGACGACGAACTCCTCGATCATCGCCCGCTCCTCTTGAGCGTCGCGTCCCGGATACGTCAGCAGCGAGACGATCACCCGGACTACCCAACGGGCCCGGCGTTCGACGACGGCGGGATCGTCGGGGCCCAGCGAGTGCAGGAACGCCACCGCCAAGGCCGCGATCACGTCGGACTGTCCGGCCAACTCGCCACCGACCGGCGGCCGGGTGGTGGCGAACCACGATGCCAGCGCGGGGCTTTCGCGAACCATACCCAGCGTGACGAGGATGCTCACGATCAGCCTTTCGCGGGGCTCCTCGATGCCGCCGGTCCGTGCGATGATCTCGCGGCCCAGCCGGTGCGTCTCGCGGTGGATGTACGCGGTTCGCAGCGCCTCCCGGTTTTCGAAGTACCGGTACAGCGTCGCGCGGGAACAGCCTGCGGCCCTGGCGATCTCGTTCATGCCGATCGAATCCGAGTCGCGCTGCGTGTAGAGGTGCTCGGCTGCGTCGAGTATCCGGTCCGCGGCAGCTTCGCTGCGGCTCAACGCAAGCCAGTCTTTCCCCTTTGCCGAGCCGGGCATCAGGACTTCACCGTGATCGGCACCGACACCGGACGCCGCACATAGCTACCGCCCGCCCACACGATCGAATTCTCGTCGACGTCGAAATCCGGGCAACGGGCCAACAGTTCGGTCAGCGCGA